>NZ_JAAKTY010000010.1:0-154516 GCF_049174875.1 Aeromonas sp. 600948 | reverse complement strand
TGTCCGTTTCACACCTTGTCCCATCGGGTTCTCCATTTATTGGGGGGAAAGGTGTAAACCATATTCAGGACGGGACATATCCATAAAAAGAGGGCCGCAATCGCGGCCCTCTGTCTTATTTGCCTGGCGGATTAACCGGCCTTGACGCTGCGGCGACGCTGCAGCCAGACGATCACCCCGAACAGCAGGAAGCCCGGGATCCACATCCACTCCTTGCGCCAGCGATCGGTGGGCGCCTTGACGGTGAGGATCTCCTGATCGAACTCCAGCCCCATGGTGGCGGCCGGGCTGCCAAAGGCGACGTTGTCGATCAGCGTTTTGCCATCTTGCTCATAGAGGCTCAGCCCCAGATTGGCCAGCCGCTCTTCGCCATTTGCCCCATCCGGTACGGCGACCAGCAGGGTGAACTTGCGTGGCTTGCCCACAGCATCTTCACCGAGGATCCGCAGCCGCAGGGTGCTCTCCGCCTCCACTTCACCCATGGTCTGGGCCAGCTGGGCAGGCGGGGTCTCGCGATAGGGGTCGTGCACCATGTCCATCCAGAAACCCGGGCGGAACAGGGTAAAGGCGACCAGCAACAGCAGCACGCTCTCGTACCAGCGGCTCTTCACCAGGAACCAGCCCTGGGTGGCGGCGGCGAAGATCAGCATGGCGATGGTCGCCACGATGAAGATCAGCACCCCGTGGGCGAAGTCCACGTCGATCAGCAGCAGATCGGTGTTGAAGATAAACAGGAACGGCAGCGCCGCGGTACGCAGGCTGTAGTAAAACGCCGTGATCCCGGTCTTGATGGGATCGCCCTTGGAGACAGCGGCAGCCGCGAAGGAAGCCAGCCCCACCGGCGGCGTCACATCCGCCATGATGCCGAAGTAGAAGACGAACAGGTGCACCGCGATCAGCGGCACGATCAGCCCGTTTTGCTGCCCCAGCGTCACCACCACTGGTGCCAGCAGGCTGGAGACCACTATGTAGTTGGCAGTGGTCGGCAGCCCCATGCCAAGGATCAGGCTCAGCAGAGCGGTTAGCAGCAGCATCAGCAGCAGGTTGCCCATGGAGAGGAACTCCACCAGATCCGCCAGCACCAGACCGACCCCGGTCTGGGAGACCGCACCCACGATAATCCCCGCGGTGGCGGTGGCAATGCCGATACCGATCATGTTGCGGGCACCGGCGACCAGCCCTTCCCGCAGATCCACCACGCCGTCAGCGACGGTGCCGTAGTCGTGCTTGCCGTCCTTGCGCAGCCAGTTGAGCAGCGGGCGCTGGGTCAGCAGGATGATCACCAGCATCACGGTCCCCCAGAAGGCCGACAGCCCCGGCGAGAGGCGTTCCACCATCAGGCACCACACCAGTACCACCACCGGCAGCAGGAAGTGCAGGCCGGAGAGCAGCACGGCGCGGGTGTTGGGCAATTCGGTGAGCGGCTTGTCGGGATCTTCGGCAGGCAGCGGTTCATTGCTGGCGGCGATCTTCAACAGGGCCACATAGGTGGCAGCCAGCAGTACCGAGATCCCCGGCAGGGCGTAGTCACCCAGTGCAGGTTTGAGCCAGCCGAGGCCATAGTAGACCGCCAGTGACAGGCCGCTGATGAGGGCCGCGCCAAAGGCAAAACCGGTCAGGCGACGCAGCCAGGGTTTGGGTTGATGGTTGCCGATGGGCTGCATGCCCAGTTTCAGCGCCTCCAGATGGACGATGTAGAGCAGCGCTATGTAGGAGATGGTGGCAGGCAGGAAGGCGTGCTTGATGATCTCCACATAGGGGATGCCCACGTATTCGACCATCAGGAAAGCCGCAGCCCCCATCACAGGTGGCATGATCTGGCCGTTGACCGAGGAGGCCACTTCCACCGCCCCCGCTTTCTCTGAACTGAAGCCCACCTTCTTCATCATCGGGATGGTGAAGGTGCCGGTGGTCACCACGTTGGCAATCGACGAGCCGGAAATCAGACCGGTCAGGCCGGAGGCGACCACTGCTGCCTTGGCCGGGCCGCCGCGCAGGTGACCGAGCAGGCTGAAGGCGAGCTGGATAAAGTAGTGACCGGCACCGGCACGCTCCAGCAGGGCGCCAAACAGCACGAACAGGAACACGAAGCTGGTGGAGACGCCAAGGGCAATGCCGAACACCCCTTCGGTGGTGATCCACTGGTGGTTGGCCAGCGCGGTAAAGCCTACCCCGCGATGTGCCAGCAGTCCCGGCATCCAGGGGCCCGCCAGGCTGTAGATCAGAAAGACGATGGCGATGACCGCGAGTGCCGGCCCCAGGGCGCGGCGCGCCGCTTCCAGCAGCAGCGGAATGCCGATGCAGGCGGTCACCAGATCGGCGGTGGTGAGGGTGCCGGGACGCAGTGCCAGCGCTTCATACATCACGAACAGGTAAGACGCGGCGCCAGCAGCGATCAGACCGAGGGCGATATCGCCGAGGGGAACCCGATCCCGCGGCGAGGAGCGAAATGCCGGGAACACCAGAAAAGCGAGCAACAGGGCAAAGGTGAGGTGAATGGAGCGGGTTTCGGTGTCATTGAGTACGCCAAACCCCACCATGAAGGGGAGTGGCGAGGCGATCCAGAGCTGGAACAGCGACCAGGCCAGCGCCAGTGCGGTGATGAGCCAGCCCATGATGCCAAGCGGCAGGCGAGCGCCCACATCCTGGGCGATCAGTTCCTCGGTAGAGAGTTGTTTATCTTGCATAGGGTTAACTTGTGCCAACGAGTACAACAAGAGCGACACCCGCCCCCGCAATCAGGCGGCAGACGGGTGTCGAAGAGAGTGACAAAGGCCCCGGGGCCTTCAATCAGAGCCAGCCGCGCTCTTTGTAGTAGCGGGCAGCCCCTTCATGCAGCGGTGCAGAGAGACCCACCTTGATCATGTCGGCCTCTTTCAGGTCGGCAAAGGCAGGGTGCAGGCGCTTGAAGCGATCCAGGTTGTCGAACACCGACTTGACCAGCTGATAGACCACTTCCGGATCGGTTTTGGCGCTGGTGGAGAGCACCGCTTTGCCACCGATGGAGGGGGTCGGTTTATCGCTGCCCTTGTAGATGCCGCCCGGGATCTCGGCCTTGCTGTAGTAGCTCTTCTCGGCCAGCAGCTTGTCGATGTCGGCGCCGGTCACAGGTACCAGTACTGCATCTGTGGTGGTGGAGGCTTCCTGAATGGCGCCGTTCGGGTGACCGACGAAGTAGCTCATGGCATCGATGTTGTTGTCACCGAGGGCGGAGGCCTGTTCGGCCGGTTTCAGCTCGGAGACCAGACCGAAGTCACCCTTTTTCCAGCCTTTGACCGCCATGATCTCTTCCATGGTGTCACGCTGGCCGGAGCCCGGGTTGCCGATGTTGACGCGCTTGCCCTTCAGATCGTCGAAGCTGGCGATCTTGGCATCGCGGCGAGCCAGGATGGTGAACACCTCGCTCTGCAGGGAGAAGACGGCGCGCATATCGTCCATGGCCCCTTCGGCCTGGAACGGTGGCAGCCCTTTCATCGCCTTGAACTGGTGGTCGGATTGCATGATGCCGAAGTTGAATTCACCGCTGCGGATGCCGTTGACGTTGGCAACACCGCCGCCACTGGCCGGGGCGTTGCACTTGATCTGGTGATCGGCGGCGCCGCGATTGAGGAAGCGGCAGATGGACTGGCCAGCGACATAGTAGACGCCGGTCTGACCGCCGGTGCCTATGGTCACGAAGCGCTCCTGCGCTTGTACCGGACCACCGAATGAGACACCGACCAGAGCCGCCGACAGGGCGCATGCCAAAGTTAATCCTTTCATTTTTTCTCCCTTTTCTTTGATTTTGTTTATCCGATCCCCGGATAAATTGATGGCAATCCCGTTCTGCGCCGGGCTTGCCTGCTCTTCTCGTTGCGCGAAAGCGGGGGAGTTGATTCCCCCCTTTCCGGCAGTCACCCTCATCCTGTGGTGAGGCTACCGACCTCCTGTCGGTCGAAGATAAATTGGCCCCTGAGGGGCCAAATAAAAAGTTGCAAGCACTCCGATTAAGCACATTCACCCAACATAAATCAAACGAAATGGCAAAATCACGGAGTTTAATCTTGAGAAACATGACCTTGATCATTCATTTTCTAGCCGAAGATTAATTTGATATGAAGGGAAATGGAAGAGGGAAAAACTAGGAGGGGATTCTTATGCGGCCCTTGTGTGACAAGGGCCGGGGTCATAATGGATCAGTTGGCCGGGGTGGCCAGATCCAGGATAAAGGCATACTCCAGCGCGATATCTTCGTAGGCTTTGAAGCGGCCCGACTTGCCACCGTGGCCGGCGTCCATGTCGGTGTTCAGTAACAACTTGTTATCATCCGTCTTCAGCTCGCGCAGCTTGGCGACCCACTTGGCGGGCTCCCAATACTGCACTTGAGAGTCGTGCAGTCCGGTGGTGACCAGCAGGTTGGGATAGGCTTGTGCCTTGACCTGATCGTAGGGGCTGTAGCTCTTCATGTAGTCGTAGTAGCGCTTCTGGTTCGGGTTACCCCACTCGTCATACTCCCCGGTGGTGAGGGGGATCGACTCGTCCAGCATGGTGGTGACCACATCGACGAACGGCACCTGCGCCACCACGCCGCGATAGAGTTCGGGCGCCTGATTGATGACTGCCCCCATCAGCAGGCCGCCGGCGCTGCCGCCCATGGCGTAGACCTGATCCCTGGCACCGTAGCCTTGCTCCACCAGCGCCTTGGTGACATCGATGAAGTCATTGAAGGTGTTCTGCTTTTTCAGCAACTTGCCATCTTCGTACCAGTGACGGCCCAGCTCTTCACCACCCCGGATATGGGCGATGGCGTAGACGAAGCCTCTGTCCAGCAGGCTCAGGCGCGAGCTGCTGAAGTCGGGATCCATGCTGGCGCCGTAGGATCCATAGCCATAGACCAGCAGCGGATTCTTGGGCGCATCAGCCTGCTCTTTCTTGAACTTGTCCTTGCGATAGACCAGCGACACCGGCACCGATACGCCGTCGCGGGCGGTCACCCAGAGCCGCTCGCTGGCGTACTGGTCGGCCTTGAAGCCGGCCACCGGTTGCTGCTTGAGCAGGATGCGCTTGCCGCTCGCCATGTCCAGCTCATAGGTGGAGGCGGGGGTGGTCATGGAGGAGTAGCCATAGCGCAGGGCGCTGGTATCCGGCTCCGGGTTGTAGGCGAGCCAGGTGACATAGGCGGGATCGTCGAAGGCGATCTCCTTCTCTTCACTGCTCTGCCAGTTGATCTGGCGCAGTCGGGTCAGCCCCTTGTTGCGCTCTTCCAGTACCAGCCAATCCTTGAACAGGGCGTAGCTCTCCAGCAGCACGTCCGGATTGGGGGCGATCACCGCCTTCCAGCGATCGACCGGGCTCTCTTTGGTCTCGTAGAGGCCGAAGTTCTTGCCGTCCTTGTTGGAGCGCACATAGAAGCGGCCGCGGTAGTGATCCAGGCTGTATTCGTGATCCACCTGACGGGGCAGGAACAGGCGGGGGGCGTGCTCCGGCTGGTTGGCATCGATCAGCCGTGCTTCGCCTGTGGTGGTGCTGGAGAGGGCGATGACGATGAAATCTTCCGAGGTGGTGGCGTAGAGGCTGATGTAGAAGGAGTCATCCTTCTCCTCGTAGACCAGCTTGTCCGTGGCCGGATCCGTCCCGAGCGTGTGGCGATAGACCTGATAGGGCAGCAGGGTCTGCGGGTGCTTGCGCACATAGAAGACGGTCTTGTTGTCGTTGGCCCACACCAGATTGCCGGAGGTATTTTCCAGTTTGTCGGTGGCCCACTGGCCGCTCTCCAGATCGAGGAACTGGATCTGGTACTGACGGCGGGAGAGGAAATCTTCCGCCACCGCCAGCCAGCGGTTGTTGCGGCTCACCTCAAGGGCGCCGAGGGCATAGAACTCGTGCCCTTCAGCCCGCAGGTTGCTGTCGAGCAGCAGGCTCGCCTGCTCTTCACCGAGCTTGGTGCGCGAGTAGATCCCGTACTCCTTGCCCGGCTCATAGCGGGTCTGGTAGCGGTAGCCATTTTTCACATAGGGCACCGACTCATCCTGCTGGGGGATGCGGGCAACCATCTCTTTGTAAAGCTGTTCGCGCAGGGGTTGGGTCGGCTTGAGCATGGCCTCGGTATAGGCGTTCTCGGCCTTGAGATAGTCCAACACCTCGGGCTTCTGCCGCTCGTCGTCACGCAGCCAGTAGTAGTTGTCGATGCGGGTATCCCCGTGTTTTTTCAGAGTGCGGGGATGTTTGGCGGCCACGGGCGGCTGGATTGGATGTTCGCTTGTCAGCATGGCGGGCTCTTCATTGGCATAAGTGGGGGGGAGAACTGTCAGAAAGGCTAGCAGCAGAACTCCTCGGGAAAAGGTAAACATGTCGCATCCTTGGCGCTGGAAAGGGTTGGTAGACCTGAGCATCGGCTCCATGAATTGGCGTTAAATCTGCCCCTTGTTGCCGGTGGTTGCAAGCAATCCCTTGTTATTGCAGGAAATGTAATCAAAAAAAGCCGCTATCTCGCGATAGCGGCCCTCTTTCTGGCCATGAGCGGCAAGAGTCCGCTCAGGTGTGCCTCACATGATATGGGAGTGCCCTCTCATGGCCAGTTTTCGTCAGCCGGGGTAGCTCGACCAGCGGTTGGTCGCGCCCTCGTTGCTGATGCTCAATACCTCATAGGGCTGGCCGGGAATATCCATGCCCGGCGCACTCTGGGGCATGCCCGGAATGGTCAGGCCACGGATCGCCGGTTTTTCCCTGAGCAGCTTCTGTACATCGGCGGCCGGTACATGCCCCTCGATCACATAGCCATTTACGATACCGGTATGGCAAGAAGCCAGTTCCGGCGCGATTCCGTATTGCTGCTTCACTGCGCCAAGCTGCTCGGTTTCGATGACCTCCAGTTCGAAGCCATTCTGCTCCATGTGCTCGTTCCAGCTTTGGCAGCAGCCACAATATTTGGATTTGTAGACGGTCATCTTCTCGGCCGCGAGGGCCGAAAAGCTGACGGTACCGGCCAGCATGGCCAGTAACAGGGGTTTGTACATCACTCACCTCAGATTGAAAGAAAAGATGCCCGATACGGGATGCGTTTCAGATCTGGGGGCGTGGGGGACGTTCGAGCCGCTCGCACGGAGCGTCCGGCATAAAGAGAGAGGGGGAGGCGAAGTCGGGGGTATCCGGTTCCAGCACGGCTACCGTCAGGCTGTCGCTGCCTACCAGCGTCATCGAGAGGGCGGTGGTAAAGCTGCCGCAGGGCATTGCTTTTTCCAGGGTTCGCTCGCTCTGGCTGCAGTGGGTGGTCAGGGTACAGAGGTCGGTTGCGGCCCGACTGCCAAACGACATCAACACCAGCACCAGACTCCACAAGGGGAGCCAGCGACGGGCGTGAGCGAGTTGGCGACGGGTGAGAACCATGGAATGACTCGAAAATAACAAGGGGCACATGGTAACCCTGTGCCCCGGGGGAGGGTCAAGCCCTCCCCATAGAGTCAGTCAGCCAGGATTAAGGTTGCTGACGGGTCGCCGCCAGCACGATCTCGCGCACGCAGACGTTGGCAGGCTGGTTCCAGGCGTAGAGCACGGCATCGGCGATCACTTCCGGTGCAATGACGCCGCCCATCTGATCTTTCCAGTCGTGGTAACCGGCCTTGATGCTCTCGTCAGTGGTGTGGCTGAGCAGCTCGGTTTCGACCGCACCCGGGGCGATGGTCACCATCCGCACGCCGACATCGGCCACCTCTTCCCGGATGTTCTCGGTCAGGGCGTGCACGGCGAACTTGGTGGCGCAGTAGGCAGCATGGTTCGGGAAGGTCTTGCGACCGGCGATGGAGCTGATGTTGATGATGGTGCCGCTGCGGCGCTCCTTCATGCCTGCCAGCACTGCGTGGACGCCGTTCAGCACCCCCATCACGTTGATGTTGAGCATCTGCTGCCATTCGGCGGGATCCTGCACATCTGCCTGACCCAGCAGCATGACGCCGGCGTTGTTGACCATGCAGCCGACCGGGCCAAATTTGGCTTCTGCCTGCTGGACTGCGGCCTTCATGGCGGCGGTGTCGGTCACATCGACCCCGATGCAGAGGGTATCGGGCAGGTTCAGCGCCTGCATCGGCTCGACCCGGCGGGCCAGCAGCAGCAGCGGATGACCGGCGGCAGAGAAGGCACGGGCGATGGCGGCACCGATCCCGGCGGAGGCGCCGGTGATCACGACGAGAGATTTGGACATGGGTCTTTCCTTCTGATTAAAGAGTCGGTTTGAGCAAACAGGTGGCTGGCCAGCACGGAACCCAATCACTATAGTCACTGTATCTATAAGTGATAAATATTGTTTTCCGCTGGTTATCATCTGAAAAAACTATGGTTGGTTTATGCTGGACTTGAGATTGCTGCGTTTCTTCATCGCCATCTATGAAGAGAAGAACATCACGGCGGCGGCCGAGCGCTGCCACGTCAGCCAGCCCTCCCTCTCGGCGGGACTGCGCCAGCTGGAAGAGGCGCTCGGTGACAGCCTGTTTGTCCGGGGCAAGAAGGGGGTGGTGGCGAAAGATCCGGCCCACTATCTCTATCCTCACGCGGTCAAGCTGGTGGAGGAGGCGCGCCGTCTGCCGGAGCTGTTTCGCCAGAAAGCGACGCGTGCGAGGCTCAATATCGCCATCATGCCGGACTTGAGTCGCCGCCGGGTGGCCGGGCTGCTGCAGCAAGTACAGCGCGTGCTGCCGCAGCTGGATCTCACCCTCTCCGACTACGCTACGCCCGCCGATTGCCGCTTGACGCTGGATGTCCTGCGCCGGGAGGACGAGATCTTTCTGCCGCTGTGGGAGGAGGATTACGTGCTCTGCGTGCCGGTCGATCATCCCCTGGCCAGTCGCGAAAGGATCGAGTTGGCCGAGCTGCAACATTATGATTTTATTGAGTGCCCGCCCTGCGAAGCCCATCAGCAGACTATCGGCCTGCTGGCCTGTGACCGCCTTACCCTCAATCTGGTGGCCAAGGCCGAGAGCAAGGGGCTGGTGATGGCGCTGGTGCTGGCGGGGGTCGGCATCAGTTTTCTGCCGGACGGGCTGGTGGAGGATGAGGCAGGGCTCTGTACCTTGCCGGTGAGCGGGCCGCGGATGTTTCGCCGGATCGGGCTCTGCTATCCCGCCCACCAGACCCTCAATCCGGCGCTGCGGGAGCTGATCCCCGAGTTGGCAGGCTATGGCGCTTCCTGATAAGGTCGCTCTCCTGTGCACCTTTACGATGCAGCTCCCCAGACTCCCCTTTTCTGTTTACCTCGCCTTGCACCGCAAGGCTTTGTTCGGGTGATGTGGTCATGAAACGCATTCTGGTTATTTTTTCCCATCCCGCGCTGCAGAGCTCGCGGGCCAACAAGCAGCTGTTGCAGGCGATTGAGGGGCTGGAGGGGGTCACGGTTCACGACCTCTATCAGCACTATCCCGACATGTTTATCGATGTGAAGCGGGAGCAGGCGCTGCTCTGTGAGCACGACATCATCGTCTTCCAGCACCCGTTTTACTGGTACTCCTGCCCGGCCATCATGAAAGAGTGGATGGATCTGGTGCTGGAGTATGGCTATGCCTACGGCCCTGAAGCCCACGCCCTCAAGGGCAAGCAGTGGCTGAGCGCCATCACCACCGGCGGGGCGCCGGAGTCCTACTGCAGCGAGGGTTACAACAGCCGACCGCTGCTCGATTTTCTGCTGCCATTTCAGCAGGCGGCCACCTTGTGCGGCATGAACTGGCTGCCCCCTTTCGTGCTCCACTCCTTTCACAAGATCAAGGATCCCGCCGCCCTGCGCCGCTGTGGGCAGGACTACCGCCAGCTGCTTTGCGCCCTGCGTGACGATCAGCTGACCCCGGAGCAACTGGCCGGGCGCCCTTATCTGCGCGACTTGCTGGAGGTGCTCTGATGAAACACGGGCAGCTTGCTGGCCGAGCTTATGAGCCGGATCTGATGTTCACACGGAGGGCTGACTGATGGGCCACGGGATCCTGTTTGATGCCTTTATCTACCTCTCCGCCGCCGTTATCGCGGTACCGCTGGCCAAACGCTGGGGGCTGGGCTCGGTGCTCGGCTACCTGCTGGCGGGGATCATCATAGGCCCCTTTCTGCTGGGGCTGGTGGGGGAACAGAAGGATGTGATGCACTTCGCCGAGTTTGGCGTGGTACTGATGCTGTTTCTGGTCGGTCTTGAATTGCGTCCTGCCCTCTTGTGGCAGCTGAAAGGGCCGATCCTCGGCACCGGTGGCCTGCAGGTGCTGCTCACCACGGCGGCGTTGACCGGCGTGGCGCACCTGATCGGTCTGCCGCTGCAACAGGGACTGGCCATCGGCCTCATTCTGGCACTCTCCTCGACCGCCATCGTGTTGCAGAGCCTGCAGGAGCGCAAGCTGATGCAGAGCGAGAGCGGTCGCTCCGCCTTTGCGGTGCTGCTGTTTCAGGATATTGCGGTCATTCCGATCCTGGCGATCCTGCCGCTGCTGGCCATGGCGCCGGTCGCCAGCAATGGTGGCTCCGAGCTGGCGGGGTGGCAGCATGGTCTGCTGGTGGTCGCGGCCATCTCCGGCATAGTGCTGGGTGGCCACTATCTGATGCGGCCGGTATTTCGTGCCATCGCCCAGTCCCATATGCGGGAGATCTTCGTCGCCGCCGCCCTGCTGCTGGTGATCGCTATCGCTGTGCTGATGGAGTCGGTGGGGCTCTCGCCCGCTCTCGGCTCCTTCCTCGCCGGGGTGGTGCTGGCCGACAGCGAATATCGCCATGAGCTGGAGGCCGACATAGAGCCGTTCAAGGGCTTGCTGCTCGGCCTGTTCTTTATGTCGGTGGGGGCGGGGATCGACTTCGGGCTGTTTGCCGAGCACCCCTTCCTGATACCCACTCTCGTCGTTGGCCTGATGGTGCTCAAATGGCTGGTGCTGATGGCGCTCGGCTTCATTATCCGCATCTCGCCGAGCCAGCGCTGGACCTTCGCGCTGGCGTTGGCGCAGGGGGGCGAGTTTGCCTTCGTGCTCTTTTCGTTTGCCGCGCAAAACAGGGTGCTGCCCGGTGAGACCATCTCGCTGCTGACGCTGGTGGTAGCGCTCTCGATGGCGCTCACCCCACTGCTGCTGATCCTCAATGATCGGGTGATCCAGCCCTGGTTCGATTACCGTAACCAGAGCGATGCGCCGCAGCATGAGCAACCTGAGCTGGTGGAGCATCCGGTGATCATCGCGGGCTTCGGCCGCTTCGGTCAGATCGTGGGGCGTCTGCTGCACGGTCACGGCATCGGTACCACCATCCTCGAGCAGGATGCCAGCCAGATAGAGACCCTGCGCAAGTATGGCTATCAGGTCTTCTATGGCGATGCCAGCCGGATCGATCTGCTCCATGCCGCAGGGGCGCACAAGGCGAAGCTGCTGGTGCTCTCCATCAACGATCCGGCTACCTCGCTGGCGGTGATCGAGATGGTGCAGAAGCACTTCCCGCACCTGAAGATCCTGGCGCGAGCGCTGGATCGACCCCATGCCCACGAGATCCTGCGCCACGGGGTCGAGAGCGTTCACCGGGAAACCCTGGGCTCGGCGGTCGATCTGGGGGTGGAAGCCCTGACCCAGCTTGGGTTTAGGGCCAACCAGGCCTGGCGGGCGGGGCAGACCTTCAAGCAGCACGATAACTGGCTGTTGCGCGAGCAGGTCAACTATCTGGATGACGAACACACTTATATCAACAAGAGCCTGCAATACCGGGAGATCCTCTCCGATCTGTTGCAAGACGACGAGGAGGGGCAGGAGCGTATCCATGCCCACAACTGGAATAGCGGGCTACCCGACGACAAGGAAGCAAAATGATTGCCTATTACCCCATGTTCAAACACCTGCATATGACGCTGGCGCTGGTCAGTCTGCTGCTCTTTATCTATCGCTGGAGTCTGGCGCTGGCCGGCAGCGATCGGTTGCAGCAGAAGTGGCTGAAGATCCTGCCGCATATCAACGACACCTTCCTGCTGCTGTTTGGTGTGTTGCTGGCGGTGGCCTTGCAGTTGAGCCCAGGTCAACAACCCTGGCTGATGGCCAAGCTGATTGCACTGGTTCTCTATATCGGTCTGGGTGTCATGGCGCTCAAGCGGCCGGCCCGCGGTCAGAAGCTGGTGGCCGGTGTGGCGGCACTGGCGGTATTTGGGTACATGGTCGGTGCGGCCATCACCAAGTCAGCCTGGTCGTGGCTGATGTGATTTGGCTGGGAGGGAGGATTGCCTCCCTCCGGCTATCTCAAAAGAAAAGATTCAGAAAAATCCTAAGCCCCTCTATGTTAGCCTGCCTCTCCATTTAGTTTTCTTCGATGCGCTTAGCTTGTCTGAAAACGTCAAGTTAGCCGTTTTTATTCATATTTTTTCTTAAAAATCAAATGCATGTGTAGTTTTGTATGAAAATTGCGACAGTTGTCGCTACAAAACTTGCGACATAGACTGTCGCAAGTTGCGACTAGCATACAGTCAACGCTAAACCAGTGAAGGCATGCACCATGAGTAAGAAGCTGTTACGACAACTGACCTTGGCGCGTTGCATCCCGCACCGCCCTTACAAGCTGACCGCCAGCCAACTTCAGGTAAAACTGGAAGAGGAAGGCATCCATGTCAGTCTGCGTACCGTGCAACGGGACCTGGAGGAGATGTCCGGCATGGGACTGTTCGACCTCACCTCGGACGAGCGCAGCAAACCCCATGGCTGGTGCTTCGAGCGCCACGGCCTCAACGACTTTGCCAATATCATGCCGCTCTCGCTGGCGGTGGCCCTGAAAACCTGGAGTGATCAGGCGAGCCAACTGTTGCCGGCGAGTGTACTGACTGAATTGAATCCGCTGGTCGACAAGGCGAGCCAGGTGATCCGCGACAGCCAGAGTGAACTGGCCGAACGCTGGCTGGAGAGTGTCCACCAGTCACCGCGCCCGTTTGCCGGCAACCCGGAGATCCGTCGCAGCACCCTGATCCGCGATGCGCTCTGGCGTGGTCGCAAGTTCAGTGCCGAGATCCAGCGTGTGATCAAAGAGCGCACCGTGTGGCTCTGCTACGACCGTATCAACCCGCTCGGCATTCTCAATCAGCCGGACGGGCCGATCCTGCTCTGCACACTATCCGAGCTGGATCCCAAGGTTTACGGCATCCCGTTTGACCATATCAAGAACGTGGAGCTGACCAACTTCAGCGCCACCCAGCCGAAGGATTTCAATATCCAGAAGCTGATCCGCGATCAGGGCTATCAGGATGTGAGCGGCCCGATCCGCTTCGTCGGCCGGATCGATGCCAACAGCCAGTCGCTGGTGGATAACCAGATCCCCGGCAACAATCCACGCATGACCCGCTATGACAAGCGCAGCGTGGTGGTGGAGACCGAAGTGCAGGACACCCCGGAGTTTCGCAGCTGGTTGAACAACATCGGCGGTGAACTGGAGGTGCTGGCACCGGAATCGTTGCGCAAGGCCTATCTCAATCCGGCCAACCGCTTGAGCTGATTAAAAAATTGGAATGTTGAATAGTCGAGCCTGGTCTCGGCTCTTTTTTTGCGGTTTTTTTAAGCATATTTATTCAACTAATTTTTAAGTCTTAACGTCAGGATTGAACCGTTTTCCTGCCCCGTTTTTGGGGGGCGAAACCCGTGTAAGAGATCTGCCATAGCGACTGTAAGAGGCTGGCGCTTTGAGCCGTACGCGAAGCCATGCCAGAATGATCGAACTTTCCCGTGAAACTAAATAAATAACTGATATTAAAGGGTTAGTTTTTAAGTTTGTTTTTTGGGATGAGAGCCGCATCGGATCTTTATCATCGGATGGCCCTTGTTCGGGGGGCGCATTTCCTTAGTATGGGTTTCACAAGGACGGAGCTGGTCCGGCAGGATGCAGGGCAGCGCATAAAGATGGAATAGTCCGCAGGATGTGGACAAGGGACACCTCAGGATGAGCTCGATAATCAGGATGATTATCGTCACGGATGAATAAAGGAACACCGCGGGATGCGGCAGGACACTCTCGGGATGGGAGTAGAACGAACGGAACCTCGTTCTTCAGGATGAACAGGACCTCGCCGGATGCGAGAGGAATACTTCAGGATGAAGTGAGATAACCCGGATGGTTATCTGTCAGGAAGACGCAAGGAACCCCACAGGACGTGGTAATGGACACCTCCAGGATGGAGACAGGGAAGCAGTTCAGGATGAATTGCCAGGCCAGGAACGCCGCAGGACACGCCAACGGATTGGAAAGGGGATATTCCAAAGGATTAGGATAACGTCAGGGATTGCAGGGAGCATTGCAGTTCTACGGACAGGACGACACGACTCTAGGGGACGGCTACCGCCGTCCCCTTTTCTTTTATGATTTGTCCGAGAGATTGCCGCGCTGGGCGGCGTTGACGATCTCTTGCAGGCGCTGACGAATGTCGACCATGCCAAACACACCAAAGATCAGCACAGTGACAAATTCGGCCTTGGTGACAGCGAAGTAGCGTTTGCAAGCCGCCTTGATCATGCTGGCCTGCAGCCAGTGCAGCAGGGCGACGATCACGCCGCAGACCGGCAGAAAGCCGTTGAGTTTGCCGGGCAGCGGGGCAATCAGGCTCACCAGCACGCCAAACCAGAAGAACAATATCAGCCCCATCGCCAACAGATTAAAGACTCGCTTCATTGTTTACCTCTCTTAGATAGAGTTGATAGCAGACCTGACCGGCCTGTTTGTCCTTGAGTAGTTGCCAGCTGGCGGGCAGCGCTAGATCGGCCATCTCTTTTTCCCGCTCCAGATAGATGAGGGCGTCCGGTGCCAGCCAGCCGCGCTGCTCCAGCAGTTCGCACACTTGCGGCAGCAGCTCGCGGCGAAACGGTGGATCGAGGAAGACCAGATCGAAGGGAGTGGCGGGGCCTTGCAGCCAGCTCACTGCATCTGACTGGATCACCTGACCCTGACTGCTGCCGAGGGCGGCCAGGTTCTTCTTGATCTGGTCGGCGGCCCCTTTGTCCATCTCGATCAGGGTCACCTGCTCGGCATAGCGCGACAGCGCCTCCAGTCCGAGTCCGCCGCTGCCGGCAAACAGATCCAGGCAGCGGGTGCCGCGAATATGGGGGGCCAGCCAGTTGAAGATGGTTTCCTTGACGCGATCCGTGGTGGGTCTGAGCCCCTCCACATCCTTGACCGGCAATTTGCGGCCTCGCCACTGGCCGCTGATGATTCTTACAAAGCCCGATTTTCCTTGCGGGGCGGGACTCTTGCTCGGGTTGCTACGGCTGGATTTCACTCTGGGCATCGCGTTTCATCGTCAGAAAATAAAGTGGTAGTATAAGGCGGTTCATTTTTATGCCGACCCGCCAAGGGACGGCTATCTTAGCAGTCAGCCTTTGATGTGAGTATTTTTAGATGGCAAAAGGTTTGTTTTCCTGGCTGGGTTTCGGCCGCAAGAAAGAAGAGGCTGAGGCTGTCCAACCACAGACACCCCAAGCCACCCCCGTTACCGTTGAGCCCGAGGTCACTGCTACCCCCGCTCCCGTTTCCGATACCACTGTTTCCGATAGTACGCCGGCCGTTGCCCCCGAAGTGCCTGCCAGCGCACAGAATTCCGTTTTGCAAGATGATTGCTGCCTGCCGACCGAGCTGGACGATCACGGCCCGCTGGTGGTGGAGGAGTGCGCCTCCGATCTGGAGCCGGTGATCGTCAACGAAGCGCTGATCGCCGAAGAGGAGCGTGCCGCTGAAGCCGCTCGCACTGCCGCTGAGGTCAAGGCAGCCGAAGAGGCTCGTATCGTTGCCGAAGCCCGCGCTGCGGAAGAGGCTCGCATTGCTGCCGAAGCCCGTGCCGCGGAAGATGCTCGCATTGCCGCCGAAGCCCGCGCTGCGGAAGAGGCTCGTATTGCTGACGAAGCCCGCGCTGCGGAAGAGGCTCGTATCGCTGCCGAAGTCCGCGCCGCGGAAGAGGCTCGCATCGCTGCCGAAGCCCGTGCTGCGGAAGAAGCTCGCATTGCTGCTGAAGCTCGCGCTGCGGAGGAGGCTCGTATTGCCGCTGAAGCTCAGGCTGCTGAAGAAGCCCGTATCGCCAAAGAGGCCCAACGCGCGGAAGATCTGCGCCTGGTCGCCGCGATGGAGGCTGAGGCCGCCGCACTGGCTGCTCTGCCGCTGGCCGCCAAGGTAGACGACGACACCCAGGACAAACCGCAGCGGGAGGGCTTCTTTGCTCGCCTCAAGCGCAGTCTGGTGCGCACCAAGGAGAATATCGGCTCCGGTTTCTTCGGCCTTTTCCGTGGCAAGAAGATCGACGATGAGCTGTTTGAAGAGCTGGAAACCCAGCTGCTGACCGCCGATCTCGGTGTGGATACCACCACTCGTATCATCGAGGGGCTGGTGCAGCACGCGGATCGCAAGCAGCTCAAGGATGCCGAGGCGCTCTACGGTTTGCTCAAACAGGATATGGGCGAGATGCTGGCCAAGGTCGAGCAGCCGCTGATGATCGACACCAGCAAGAAGCCTTACGTGATCCTGATGGTCGGCGTGAATGGCGTCGGCAAGACTACCACCATCGGCAAGCTGGCCAAGCAGTTCCAGGCTGAAGGCAAGAGCGTGATGCTGGCAGCGGGTGACACCTTCCGTGCCGCTGCGGTCGAGCAGCTGCAGGTATGGGGCCAGCGCAACAACATTCCAGTGATTGCCCAGCATACCGGTGCCGACTCCGCCTCCGTTATTTATGACGCCATCGAGGCCGCCCGCTCCCGCGGGGCTGACGTGCTGATCGCCGACACAGCCGGTCGCCTGCAGAACAAGAGCAACCTGATGGAAGAGCTCAAGAAGGTAGTACGGGTGATGAAGAAGCTGGATGAAGAGGCCCCCCACGAGATCATGCTGACGCTGGATGCCGGCACCGGCCAGAACGCCCTGAGCCAGGCCAAGCTGTTCAGCGAGGCGGTTGGCCTGACCGGCATCACCCTCACCAAGCTGGATGGCACCGCCAAGGGCGGCGTCATCTTCGCGGTGGCCGACAAGTTCCAGATCCCGATCCGCTATATCGGGGTGGGCGAGGGGATCGACGATCTGCGTCCCTTCGTTGCCAACGATTTCATCGAGGCGCTCTTCAGCCGCGATGAGTCAGCTCAGCCGTGATGATTAAGTGTTCCATACCCCGACTTCGGTCGGGGTTTGTCAATGTCAGGGAACCGTTATGATTCGTTTTGACAAGGTCAGCAAGGTATACAGCGGCGGCCATCAGGCGCTGCAAAAGGTCAGCTTTCACCTGCGCAAGGGAGAGATGGCCTTTCTGACCGGGCACTCGGGGGCGGGCAAGAGTACCCTCCTCAAACTGATCAGCGTGATGGAGCGTCCGACCGATGGTCGCGTCTTCTTTCATGGTGATGATGTCAGCCATATCCAGCGCAGCCAGATCCCCTATGTTCGCCGCCAGATCGGGATGATCTTTCAGGATCACCGCCTGCTGATGGACCGCACCGTGTTCGACAACGTAGCGCTGCCGCTGGTGATCGATGGTTACAGCCATGCGGACATCAACAAGCGGGTGGCGGCGGCATTGGACAAGGTAGGGTTGCTCGGCAAGGAGCGTTACCAGCCGCGGATGCTCTCCGGGGGTGAACAGCAGCGGGTCGGCATCGCCCGTGCCATCGTCAACAAGCCGCCGCTGCTGCTGGCGGATGAACCGACCGGCAACCTGGATCCCCAGCTCTCCATGGATATCATGCGGCTATTTCAGGAGTTCAACAATTTTGGGGTCTCTGTACTGATTGCTACTCACGATCTGGGGCTGATCGCCCGCATGCGCTATCGCACCCTGACCCTCAAGGCGGGTCGCATGTATTCGGCCGGGGAGGAGCTCTGATGGCTATCGTTCGTCACAAGCAGCCGCCGCTGCGTCGTCTGATGATGTACGGGGTTGACCATGTGCGGCAGGCGTTTGCCAGTCTCGGGGAGCTGTGGCGAAATCCGCTCGCCTCCCTGATGACGCTGGCGGTGCTCGGTGTCAGTCTGGCGTTGCCCTCCTGCTTCCACGTATTGTTGAAAAACGCCGAGGTGGTGGAGGGGAGCTGGCAGAACAGCTCCCAGATCTCCCTCTATCTGCGCAAGGATCTGCCGGAGCAGAGCATTCTCGATCTGCAGCACAGGATCCTGCTCTATCCCGAGGTGGATTCGGTCACCTACCTGAGCCGTGACGATGCGTTGCGGGAGTTTCGCGAGATCTCCGGTTTCGGCGATGCCCTCGATTATCTGGACAGCAACCCGCTACCGCCGGTGCTGAGCGTCATTCCGGATCCGCGCTGGCAGAATCCGGAAGGGGCCGCCGAGTTGCTCGGCAAGCTAAACAATGAGGATGGGGTCGAGCAGGGCAAGCTGGATCTGCAGTGGCTGACCCGCCTGCAGGGGATCATGAACCTGCTGCGTCACACCATTACCGGTATCGCCGTGCTGCTGCTCTCCGCCGTGCTGCTGATCGTCGGCAACACCCTGCGTCTCAACATCCTCAACCAGCGTTCAGAGATCGAGGTGCTCAAGCTGGTGGGGGCAACCGATGCCTTCATCCATCGCCCTTTCCTCTATACCGGCATCTGGTTCGGGGTGATCGGCGGCATGCTGGCATGGTGGCTGACCGAGGTGATGGTGATCTGGAGCGAAGGGGTGGTGAAGGAGCTTGCGGGCTTGTATAACAGTAACTTCCGGCTGGTTGGCATGGGTCTGGTAGATGGGGTGAACCTGATCCTGCTGGGGGCCTTGCTGGGGCTGATTGCTTCCTGGTTTTCGGTTCATCGTCACATTCGAGATATAGAGCCATCCTGATTAATTTATTATCAAAGTAAATCGCTGGATTTTGAGAGGTGGATCAAGTAAAAGAGGCTCCGTTTCTGGCTTGGCCCCCATAGTCAGAGTATTCTGAATAACAATGATCTTCCGGATCTTCGCTAGATCCAGTGAACCTTCTGATTTATAAGCAGTCTATTAAAGCTGAAGCATTTATACGGGTGTGGCCCCTCTGCCTTGCTCGTCAGACTTGGCAAGCATGTGAAGGTTGCGAGCTCCGCAACAATGGACTTAGCATGCTACTTTTCGGGGGTCCTTCATTGTGACCCCCTTTTTTTGACTGTTCATTCATGATTCATCCTGCAGGCTTAAGATAAGCCGGTCTAAAACTGGGCATGTTCTTTGATACACGCCGCAGAATGGCATCCGGTCAGTAGACAGACCCTCTCAGGGTGTTAGACTGATTTGATTGAAAAGTAAGAGGTAACAGATGGGAACTTCATTGCAGCGCACTATGGCTCTGATTCCGCAAGGTAGTCTGGAAGGCTATATCCAGGCAGTAAACTCTATTCCTGTGCTGAGCGCAGAGGAAGAGCGTGAACTGGCTGAGCGTTTGCAGCAGGATGGCGATCTCGAGGCTGCTCGTCAGCTGGTTATGTCGCACCTGCGCTTTGTCGTTCATGTCGCCAAGAGTTATGCCGGTTACGGCCTGCCTCAGGCCGATCTGGTTCAGGAAGGCAACATCGGCCTGATGAAGGCGGTCAAGCGCTTCGACCCGACGGTCGGCGTGCGTCTGGTCTCCTTTGCAGTGCACTGGATCAAAGCCGAAATCCACGAATATGTCCTGCGCAACTGGCGCATGGTCAAGGTGGCGACCACCAAGGCCCAGCGCAAGCTCTTCTTCAACCTGCGCAAATCCAAAAAACGTCTGGGCTGGCTGAACCACGAAGAGGTTCAGGCCGTGGCGGCCGATCTCGGCGTCTCTGCCGCTGACGTGACCGAGATGGAAGCGCGGATGGCCAACTACGATCAGGCGTTCGATCTGGTTGGTGATGATGAAGAAGAGGGCGGTTTCGCTCCGGTTCACTATCTGGAGGATAAATCCTCCGATCTGGCCGCGACCATCGAGAATGACAACTGGGACGATCATGCCACCCGTCGTCTGAGCTCTGCCCTCGCCACCCTGGATGAGCGCAGTCAGCACATCATCCGCGCTCGCTGGCTCGATGATGACAGCAAGACCACTCTGCAGGAGCTGGCCGATACCTACGGCGTCTCTGCCGAGCGTGTGCGTCAGCTTGAGAAAAACGCACTCAAGAAGCTGAAAGATGCCATGGAAGCCTGATGCTTCCTCTCATAAAAACAGGGCCTGATGGCCCTGTTTTTGTTTCGCAAGGATCTGGTCGGCCTTGCTTTGGTTACCCTTGAGTGTGTTATGTTGCCGCCACTGCCACATTAGGGAGAGCAGAAGTGAAACTGTTGAACGACCTGTTTACCAACAACCGTGAGTGGGCCGAACGGATCAAAGCCGAAGATCCCGCTTTCTTTGCCACCCTTTCTGCCCAGCAGGCCCCCGAATACCTCTGGATCGGTTGTTCCGACAGCCGGGTCCCCGCCAACCAGCTGATGGGGTTGCTGCCGGGGGATGTCTTCGTCCACCGCAACGTCGCCAATCTGGTTGTACATACCGATTTCAACTGCCTCTCCGTGCTGCAATACGCGGTAGAAGTGCTCAAGGTGAAGCACATCATCGTCTGCGGTCACTATGGCTGCGGCGGCGTCAAGGCCGCGATGCAGAATCAGGAGCTGGGTCTCATCGACAACTGGCTGCGCAACATCAAGGATGTCTACTTCAAATATGGTGAAGAGCTCGAGGCCATCGAGGATGAGCACGAGCGCTTCGACTACCTGTGCGAGCTGAACGTGGCCGAACAGGTCGCCAACGTCTGCCACACCACCATCATCCAGAACGCCTGGCGCAAGGGGCAGGAACTGGCGGTGCATGGCTGGATCTACGGGATCAAGGATGGTCTGCTGCACGATCTCGATCTCTGCATCAGCGGCCCGGATCAGATCCCCGACGTCTACCGCGCCTGGCCGGATATGCGTCCGCCCCACCGTCGGCGCTAGGGAGCTTCATGGTGGCGCCAGCCCTCTATCTGCAGATCAAGCAGCACATTCTGGACGGAATCCGCGAACGCCACTATCAGGCGGGGGACAGGATCCCGACCGAAGCGGCCCTGTGCGAGCAGTTCACCGTGAGCCGGATGACGGTCAACCGGGCGTTGCGGGAACTGGTGGCTGAGGGGTGGCTGGTGCGTACCGCCGGTTCCGGCAGCTTCGTGGCGGACAGGCGAACCGAATCGCCGTTGCTGGCCATTCGCAACATCGCTGACGAGATCGCCGAGCGTGGCGGCGAGTACAGTGCCCGGGTGATCCGGCTGCAGCGGCTGGCCGCCGACGAGAAGGTGGCGGTACAACTGGGGCTGCGGGTAGGTGCCCCTATCTTTCACAGCCTGATCGTCCATCAGGCTGATGGTGAGCCGTTGCAGCTGGAGGAGCGCTTCGTCGATGCCGGGCGCTTGCCGGGCTATGGCGAGCAGGATTTTACCCAACAGACCCCCAACCGCTATCTGATGGATGTCTGCCCCCTCTCCGAGATGGAGCACGTGGTGGAAGCCGTGTTGCCGAGCGCCGGTGAGGCGGGATTGTTGCAGATCCGCGTAGATTCCCCTTGCCTGTTGTTGCACAGACGCACCTGGTCGGAGGGGCATCTGGTCTCCTACGCCCGTTTGCTCTCCCCCGGTTCCCGTTACAAGCTAAGCTCCAAGACTCAGCTGGAGTAAATGTCTATACAACTTGATTTTGCAAAGCCCACCTCCTGGTGGGCTTTTTTGTGCTTAAACTCTAAGTTTGATGCTGTTATCAGGATGTGAATTTCGCTCTTTCTTTCGTCATAGAGATCGACTATAAGAATATGTATATACATTTGAGGTCGCTATGAACAAGGAACTGTTGAACTGCGAGCGGGTCTGGCTCAACGTGACGCCCGCTACCCTGAATGATGAGCTGGCCGACTACGGCCTGCTGCCGCTCCACGCCATCGGCGTGAAGGATGGCAAGATCCACGCGCTGGTGCCGATGGCCGAACTGAAGGGGTCGTATCCCGCTCACTGGCAGGATATGCGGGGCAAGCTGGTCACCCCCGGCCTTATCGATTGTCACACCCATCTGGTCTTCGCCGGCAGCCGTGCCGAAGAGTTCGAGCTGCGTCAGCAGGGAGTGCCCTATGCCGAGATCGCCCGTCGGGGCGGTGGCATCATCAGCACGGTGCGTGCCACCCGTGCCGCCAGCGAAGAGCAACTGTTCGAGCTGGCGTTGCCGAGGGTGGCATCCCTGATCCGCGAAGGGGTCACCACGGTGGAGATCAAGTCCGGCTATGGCCTCACTCTGGCTGATGAACTCAAGATGCTGAGGGTGGCCCGCCGACTGGGAGGGGCGCTGCCGATCCGGGTCAAGACCACTCTGCTGGCGGCCCATGCGGTGCCGCCGGAGTATCGCGACGATCCCGATAGTTGGGTCGAGACCATCTGTCAGGAGATCATCCCGGCCGCCGCCGAGGCAGGCTTGGCCGATGCGGTGGATGTCTTCTGCGAGCACATCGGCTTCTCGTTGGCCCAGACCGAGCAGGTCTATCTGGCGGCGGATCAATACGGCCTGCCGGTGAAGGGGCATATGGATCAGCTCTCCAATCTCGGTGGCAGCACACTCGCTGCCAACTTTGGCGCCCTCTCGGTGGACCATCTGGAGTATCTGGATCCGGAAGGGATCCTGGCGCTGGCCCACCGTGGCGTGGTCGCCACCCTGCTGCCCACCGCCTTCTACTTCCTCAAAGAGACCAAGCTGCCGCCGGTCGCCGCGCTGCGCAAGGCGGGGGTAGCGATGGCGGTCTCCTCCGATATCAACCCGGGTACGGCCCCTATCGTCTCGCTGCGGATGGCGATGAACATGGCCTGCACCCTGTTTGGCCTGACCCCGCTGGAGGCCATGGTCGGGGTGACCCGTCACGCCGCCAAAGCACTTGGCGAGCAGGATCGTCTTGGTCAGCTCAGGGTCGGCATGGCGGCCGATTTCCTGATCTGGCACTGCGCCCATCCGGCCGAGCTGAGCTACATGGTCGGCGTCGATCAGCTGGCAGGCCGCATCTTCAACGGCGAGGAGACCCTCCATGGATAAGTTCAACCCGATCGACATGTCGCTCTGGCAGGGGCGGCAGGATCCGGAAGATGGCGAACTGGCCCTGCGCTGGCACGACAAGGTGCTGCCCTGGACCGCCGGAGCACAAGACTCTGCCGGTGTAGTACTGCTTGGTTTTGCCTGCGATGAAGGGGTGCGCCGCAACAAGGGGCGCATTGGTGCTGCCGGGGCGCCGCTGGCGGTGCGCAAGCTGCTGGCCAACACTGCCTGGCACCTGAACCGTCCCGTCTACGATGGCGGAGATGTGAGCTGTACCGATGGCAATCTCGACGCCGCCCACGGCCATCTGGCCGAGCGGGTCGCTGCCGCGCTCGATTTGGGCCACTTCCCGCTGGTGCTGGGGGGCGGTCACGAGGTGGCCTTCGGCAGCTGGAGCGGCCTCAACTTGCATCTGGCGGGTCAGGGGCGAGTCGGCATTATCAATTTTGACGCCCACTTCGACCTGCGCATGAAGCAGGAGCAGGCCAGCTCTGGCACCCCCTTTTTCCAGATTGCCGAGCAGTGCGCCGCTCAGGGCACACCGTTTCACTACGCCTGCCTTGGGGTGGCCGAGACCGCCAATACCCAAGCCCTGTTTGCCCGTGCCAAGGCGCTGGGTGTGTGGCATGTGCTGGACGAGGCGATGACCCAGACCGAGCTGCCAGCCTTGCTAAGCGGGCTGGACGCCTTTATCGCCGATTGTGATCACCTCTATCTGACCATCGATCTCGACGTGCTGCCCGGCGCCGTTATGCCGGGAGTGAGCGCTCCCGCCGCTCGCGGCGTGGAGCTGGCGTTGATCGAACCGCTGATCGCCCATATCCGGGCCAGCGGCAAGCTCAGGCTCGCCGATCTGGCCGAGTACAACCCGACGCTGGATCAGGACAACCGCAGTGCCCGCGTGGCCGCGCGACTGGTTCATCTGTTGACCCGTTAACCCTTTTGGCCGCCCGTCGCCGAAGGCACCCTATTGATACAACAAGGAGTGTGTATGTCTGTGCAACAGCAGGATCCCCGTCATGATCCTAACCGCGTGATCCGTGCCCCGCGCGGCACCGAACTGACCGCCAAGAGCTGGCTCACCGAAGCGCCGCTGCGGATGCTGATGAACAACCTGGACCCCGAGGTGGCCGAGCATCCCCAGTCGCTGGTGGTCTATGGCGGCATCGGTCGCGCCGCCCGCAACTGGGCCTGCTTTGACAAGATCGTCGAGGTGCTGACCCGGCTCGAGGAGGATCAGACCCTGCTGGTGCAATCCGGCAAGCCGGTCGGGGTGTTCCAGACCCACAAGGATGCGCCGCGGGTTCTGATCGCCAACTCCAATCTGGTGCCGCACTGGGCCAACTGGGAGCACTTCAACGAGCTCGATAAGAAGGGCTTGATGATGTACGGCCAGATGACCGCCGGCTCTTGGATCTACATCGGTACTCAGGGGATCGTGCAGGGCACTTACGAGACCTTCTTCGCGGTGGCCAATCAGCACTTCAACGGCGAACCCAAGGGGCGCTGGATCCTGACCGGTGGTCTCGGCGGCATGGGTGGTGCCCAGCCGCTGGCTGCCACCATGGCTGGCTTCTCGATGATCGCGGTGGAGTGCGACGAGACCCGCATCGATTTTCGTCTGCGCACCCGTTATGTGGACAAGAAGGCTCACAGCCTGGATGAGGCGCTGGCCATGGTCGAAGAGGCCAAACAGAGCGGCACCGCCATCTCCATCGGCCTGGTCGGCAACGCCGCCGACGTCTTCGCCGAGCTGGTGGTCCGGGGCATCACCCCGGATGTGGTGACCGACCAGACCTCCGCCCACGACCCGGTGCACGGCTACCTGCCGCAGGGCTGGAGCGTTGCCAAATGGCGCGAGCTGCAGCAGAGTGCCCCGCAGGAGGTGAATCTGGCTGCTCGTCGCTCCATGGCCCGTCAGGTGGAGGCGATGCTGACCCTGCAAGAGCGCGGCGCGGCGACTCTGGATTACGGCAACAACATCCGCCAGATGGCGCTGGAGGAGGGGGTGGCGAACGCCTTCGACTTCCCCGGCTTCGTCCCCGCCTATATCCGCCCGCTGTTCTGCGAGGGGATAGGCCCGTTCCGCTGGGTGGCCCTCTCCGGCGATCCGGAAGATATCTACAAGACCGATCAGAAGGTGAAAGAGCTGATCCCCGACGATCCTCACCTGCACAACTGGCTCGACATGGCCCGCGAGCGCATCGCGTTTCAGGGACTGCCGGCGCGGATCTGCTGGGTCGGGGTCAAGGATCGGGTGCGCCTCGGTCTGGCCTTCAACGAGATGGTGAAAAACGGCGAGCTGAAAGCCCCCATCGTCATTGGCCGCGACCATCTGGATTCCGGCTCGGTGGCGAGCCCGAACCGCGAGACCGAGTCGATGATGGATGGCTCCGATGCCGTCTCCGACTGGCCGCTGCTCAACGCTCTGCTCAACACTGCTGGCGGCGCGACCTGGGTCTCCCTGCACCACGGCGGCGGTGTGGGGATGGGCTTCTCCCAGCACTCCGGCGTGGTGATCGTCTGTGATGGCACCGATGATGCTGCCAAGCGGGTCGGTCGGGTGCTGCGCAACGACCCGGCCACCGGCGTGATGCGCCATGCGGATGCGGGTTACGAGATTGCCATCAACTGTGCCCATGAGGCGAAACTGGATCTGCCGATGATTGACGGCGCCAACGGTGTCAAAGGAAAGGTGTAACACCATGTTTGAATTGACTATTACCCCGGGCGAGCTGGATCTTGCCACCCTGCGCCGCGTCAGCCGCGAGCCGGTACATGTTTCACTGGATCCGGCCGCCCTGCCGGGGATCCACGCCTCCGCAGCTGTGGTTACCAAGGTGATCGAGCAGAACCGGGTGGTGTATGGCATCAACACCGGCTTTGGGCTGTTAGCCAACACCCGCATTCCGGTGGAGCAGCTGGATGAGCTGCAGCGCTCCATCGTGCTTTCCCATGCGGCAGGGATTGGCGAGTACATGGATGACGCCACCGTACGGCTGATGATGGTGCTCAAGCTCAACTCGCTGGCGCGCGGCTTCTCCGGCATCCGGCTGACGGTGCTTGAGGCCTTGATGACCCTCATCAACGCCGAAGTCTATCCGGTAGTGCCGAAGAAGGGATCCGTCGGTGCCTCCGGCGATCTGGCGCCGCTGGCTCATATGAGCTGCCTGTTGATCGGGGAGGGCAAGGCCCGCCACAAGGGCGAGCTGATCGATGCCGCTACAGCGCTGAAAATTGCCGGGCTCGAGCCTATCGCGCTGGCACCCAAAGAAGGATTGGCGCTGCTTAACGGCACTCAGGCGAGCACTGCCTTCGCGCTGGAAGGGCTGTTCCATGCTGAGGATCTGTTCGCTGGTGCCATCACCATAGGTGCTATGAGTGTGGAGGCTGCCCTTGGCAGCCGACGGCCGTTCGATGCCCGCATCCACGCGGTGCGCGGTCAGCGTGGCCAGATCGACGCGGCCGCCTGCTATCGCCACCTGCTGGTGGATGGCAGCGAGATCGGCATGTCCCATCACAACTGCGAGAAGGTGCAGGATCCCTACTCATTGCGCTGCCAGCCGCAGGTGATGGGGGCCTGCCTGACCCAGATCCGTCAGGCCGCCGAGGTGCTGGTGTGCGAGGCCAATGCGGTCTCCGACAACCCGCTGGTGTTTGCCGAGGATGAGGAGATCCTCTCCGGTGGCAACTTCCATGCCGAGCCGGTGGCCTTCGCGGCCGATAATCTGGCGCTGGCCATCGCCGAGATAGGTTCCCTCTCCGAGCGGCGAATGGCGCTGCTGATCGACTCGCGCATGTCCGGTCTGCCGGCGTTTCTGGTCAATAATGGCGGGGTCAACTCCGGCTTTATGATCGCTCAGGTCACCTCGGCGGCGCTGGCCTCCGAGAACAAGACCCTGGCCCATCCCGCCTCGGTGGATAGTTTGCCCACTTCCGCCAATCAGGAGGATCACGTCTCCATGGCGACCTTCGCTGGCCGCCGGCTTGCCGATATGGCCGAGAACACCCGCGGCATTCTGGCAGTTGAACTGCTGGCGGCGGCACAGGGGCTCGATTTTCGCGCGCCGCTGCACAGTACCGAACTGATCGAGCTGGCCAAGGGACGACTGCGGGCAGAGGTGAGCTTCTACGACAAGGACAGGTACTTCGCGCCGGATATCGAAGCGGCCGCCGCCCTGCTGGGCCGTGCCAGCTACAACGACCTGATCCCGGTCGGGGTACTGCCCAGCCTGTAAGCCTTGATCCCCCTTCTCTCCTGGCGGGAGAAGGGTGGGGGATGAGGGGGACGCCGCTTCACTGGCGCCGGTGAGGTCCGGGAGCCGATAACAAAAGACCGCCCAATCGGGCGGTCTTTGCGTGTCTGACGTTGGTTGAACGCAGTTATTCGTGTTCGAACATCAGGAACAGATAGACCACAAACAACACCAGATGGGTCGCACCATGGAGCACATTGGTGCGGCCGCTGCTGAAGGTCACTTTACAGACCATCAGGGTCGTGACCAGCAGCACCATATCGGCGGGGGAGAGGCCGAGGCGTACCTCCTGACCCAGCATGGAGCCGATAAAGAGCACGGCAGGCACGGTGAGGGCGATGGTGGCCAGCACCGAGCCGAAGTAGAGGTTCATTGCTCGCTGCAACTGGTTGTTGAAGGCGGCTTTGATGGCGCCGACTGCTTCGGGAGCCAGCACGATACAGGCGACGATAAAGCCGCCCAGTGCGGCGGGCGCGTCCATGACATGCACCCCGTAGTTGATGGGGATGGCCAGGGTCTTGGCCAGCAGGATCACCACCAGCAGGTAGGCGAGCAGCAGGATGGTGTGATAGACGTTGCTCTGCAGCGGGCCGTGGTGCTCCTCGTAATCCTCGTGATCGCTGTCGACGAAGAAGTGGCTGTGGCTGCGGGTCTGGATCAGCAGAAAGACCCCGTAGAGCAGGATCGAGATGATGATCAGCATCCACGACATGGCGCGCGACATACTGCCGATTGCACCACCTTCGGTGAAGTTGGGCAGCACCAGACAGAGCAGGGCCAGCGGGATGATGGCCACCAGATAGGATTTGACCCCGTCCAGATTAAAGCTCTGGGTGTGGTAGCGCCAGCCGCCAAACAGCAGGGTGAAGCCCACCAGACCGGTACTCACCAGCATCACTACCGCAAACATGGTATCGCGGGCCATGGTGGGGTTGGGCTCGCCGGTCAGCATCACCGAGGAGATCATCACCACCTCCAGCGAGATGACCGAGAGGGTGAGGATCAGGGTGCCGAAGGGCTCGCCCAGCTTGATGGCGAGGGCATCGGAGTGGCGCACTACCGAGAAGATGGCCCAGGTTACGATGGCCAGTAGTGCCGCCGAAACCGGAAGATAGATCCCGAGCGGAGTTGTCTCTGTCAGCAGGTCGCTCCCGATCGTCTTGAAAAAGAGCAGGGTCAGCAGGCCGACGGGCAGGGCAATCTCTTGCCGGATAAATGTCTTCATAGGCAATGGTTCTCATCTCGGGACGGCGCTGGCCGACAGGGATTGATGGGAGGCGTGCGTGAAGGTGCTCACGGTAGCCGAATGCTTATGATAAGGGTTCCATCCTCTCAGGGGCAGATCATTTTGTTGCTGAATGTAAATGGTGGTTCAAGGGCGATGAGCCAGGTCGTGGCAGAGGCTTTGGGAGTGTCAGCCTCTGTGCAAAAGGGTGCGTGTGCTCCCGGTGGGGGGAGCCCTGCCAGCGCTGGCCTGTGCAATATCGGTGTCAGCTCTCTTGCGAATATTGTGGAGGCCACGTCTGCTGCCAGATGGCAAGATCTGCCAGCGCCATGGGCCTGCCAAAGACGTAACCCTGGATCAGATAGACGCCGTGTTGCCGCAAGTAATCAACCTGTTCCCGCGTCTCAACCCCTTCCGCAATCATCTCCATGCCTGATTCCAGGCCAAACGTGATGATGGCATCCAGCACGCTGCGTTTGAGGTCGTTGGTGCCTATGGTATCGACGAACATCTTGTCGATCTTGATCTGGCGGATCCCGAGGCTCTGCAGGTAGGCAAAACCACCGTAGCCGGTACCGAAATCATCCAGTTTGAAGTGATATCCCATCTGCTGCAACAGGGTGATCTCCTCGGTAGCGGCTTTGATGTCGAGGATCGGCTTGCGTTCGGTCAGTTCGAAGGTAAGGCGCTCGGGCGAAGGGTTATGGTGTTCACTCAACATGTTGCGCAGCAAGGGTTGTTCGATATGGGTGGCCATCAGATTGACACTGATCCACTGCTCTGGTGGCAACAGCGGCAGATCCGTGATCACCTGCTCCAGCAACTGCCTGGTGATAGGCAGGATAAGTCCCTGATCTTCAGCATATTCGATGAAAGCGCTCGGGGGGATCAGCTCGTGTCCACGTTGCCAGCGTAGCAGCGCCTCAAAACCGGCAACCTGCCAGGTTCGAAGATCCACCACGGGTTGATAGAAGGGGATGAACTCCTGGCGCACCAATCCGGCCTGCAATAGCCCCTTGAGCGAGCGGCGATAGTTTCGCAGCGACCAGTAAGCGGTCACCAGCAGCAGGCCCAGGATAGTGCCGCTCCAGAGTGCGATTCGTCTGACTTGCTCGCGAGCATACAGATCCAGTGCAGAACCGGCCCAGATGGTTTGTCGGGTCAGTTTGTCCTGATCAAAGAAGCTCAGGCTGCGGCTGCCCTCTTCCAGCTTGATGGTCCGGTCACCGCGCGGGAAGCGGGGGGTCATCGCTGCGGGATCCCGCTGGCTGAACTCCAGATAGAAACAGTCACTGCAGGGGAGCTGTAGCAGATCGTGGCTCCAGCTGTTATCGAGCACCCAGTAGGCAATGTTGCCGCCGTTTTTGTAGTAGGCAACCATCTCCTGTTCCGTATTGAAACTGGCCGTTGTAGCAGTCAGCCCCAGTTTGTCGGGGAGGGCGCCATCCTGGTTGGCGTTTTTGATGAGCGAAATACCCACACCCAGGCTTGAGCAGCTTTTCCCTGATGCCAGTTCCAGCCCCTGCAGACGAATATGGGTGTTGTAAAAGCGGGGATCCCGCAGCAGTGCCATGTCGTTGGCACCACAATCGAAATCAAACAGCGTCAGCTGCTCGCTCATGGCCTTGTCCAGCGTGTGATGGCGTATCGCCATGGCTCGCTTTATCTCGGCCACCTTCTGCTCAAGCAGGTGGTTGGCCATCGGTTTTGTTAGCCACAGACCGACGGACTGGCTTGCCAGGATGGGCAAGAGCAGTAGCAGTACAGTGATCCAGAGGGGGGTGATGCGTAACAAGGGCGCCTGCCAGTTTTACGAGACACAAATGGGTCAAGCCATCATAGTGCATTAGTACAATCAATTTGAGCTCTACTTGTCACACTTATTGGATGATTTTTTAAATGTATGATTTTAAATGTTTTTATTGTTAACCTTGAAAAGATTCAATCGCTGACCTGTCATAAATGACAATTGCTCAACTTATCCGAACTGCTTTAGAGTACCCCTGCGGTTTGACTCACCGTGTGTTCAATACTCCTGTATCTGTTTTTTGTCAGTAGCACAGAGTGTTAGTTTTGATATGAGTGTTCCTTTTGGTCCCTTTTGAGGGACCATTTTTCTGTCTGCTATCTTCCCCTGCTCCACCTGTGTACCTTCCTTGGTATTCTCCCGCTGCTTTGGGTATGCTGCCCCGCTTAAATTACAGAAGCGGGATCCCCGTCCATAGTGATGGCCACAGCGCCACTGCTACCATGAACTCCAATGGATGATGCCGGGCACACGGAAAGGCACATGAAACTCACAACACATCTTGTCTCGTTTATTACCTTGTGCGTGATCGCTGCCATGGCGACCGTGCTGATTGGCGGGGTGTTCAGCTTTCGCGAGCTGGGCATGGAGTTGCAGCAAAAGAAGGTCGATGCGCTGGTCGAGGTGATCGACAAGCAACTCGACGTTGCTCACGGTATGGAGGATATGAGCCGCTGGTTGCCCACCTTGCTGCGGGCGGCTCATGTGGTGGAGCTGGAGGTGCGCCAGAATGACCAGCGGGTCTACTGGTTCCGTGACGTACAGCGTCCGGTTGATGAACCGCTGCTGGTGCCATACAGCCATCCGCTGCCCCATCAGGCTGGCATGCAGGCCAGCTTCAAGCTGGAGCGCCCCTTCAAGGAGGCGGAGTACTCCATCAAGGCGATGTCGGGCATCTCGTTCGGGATCTTCATCGTGGTGTTCGGTCTCTGGTACTCCATCCGCTGGTTGCGTCAGCAGTTGCGCGGCGCCGAGCTGCTGGGCATTCGCGCCCAGCTGATCCTCGATGACAAGCTCTCCAAACTAAGCCATGACCCCGCCGAAGAGTGGCCGGTGGCCGCCAGTCAGGCCCTCGATCATCTGCTCGCCGAGCTGGCGGATGCCCGCAAGGAGCGCAGCCGCTTCGACAACTTCATTCGCAGCAACGCCTTCGTCGACAAGATGACCGGCATCGGCAACCGCCTCTTCTTCGATAACCGGCTCGAGAGCGCTATCATGGAGGCGAGCGTGATGAGTGGCGGTGTCTTGCTGATTGAACTCGCCTGTCTGGAAGAGCTGGAAGCGGAGCAGTTCGAGCTGCAGGGGCATGATCTGCTGCTGGAGGCGAGCGCCGTGATCAGTGCTTTTGTGCGCAAGCATAACGGTGCCTTGCAGGCTCGTTATGCCGGACATGTCTTTGCGGTATTGTTGCCCAACATGTCGGAGAGCGAGATGGTGGACAGTGCCAGCCAGCTGCTCAAGAGTCTGCAACGGCTACACTGGCCGCAGCAGGTCAATCCGGAGACGGCCATCTATATCGGGGCTGTCTGCTACCAGGCGCAAGACACTCTGCTCAAGGTGCAGGAGGAGGCCGAGCTGGCCCTCAAGAGTGCACGTCTGCAGGGGCACAACGGCTGGTTCCTCTACGAGAAGCAGCTGGACGAGGAGCAGAGCAGCAAGGGGACGGTGCGCTGGCGCACCCTCATCAGTCGCCGTCTTGAAGAGCAGGGGATCGATTTTTATACCCAACCGGTCCAGCAGGATCGGGATCAGGTGGTACTGCAGCAGGATCTGCTCACCTATATCCACGATGAGCAGGGGAGGGAACTGCAAGCAGGGATCTTCATGCCAATGGCGGAGAAGGTGGGCCTGCTGCTGCAACTGGATCGGCTGGTGGCGGAGCAAACGCTGGTGTTGCTGCGCCAGCGTTCCGAGCAGAGCTGTCCCATCACTCTGACCCTGAGTGCCCAGAGTCTGCTCAACCGCGAGTTCCAGCGCTGGCTCTTCTTCGCCCTGTTCCAGCTGCCGCGCAGCACCAACGAGCGGTTGATCCTGCAGCTCTCGGAGGCTCAGGTCACACGCCACTTCGAAGCACTCAAGCGGCCGCTGCGCTCCCTGCGGATGCTGGGCTGCCAGCTGGCCATCGATCATGCTGGCCAGGATGTGGTGAGCACCCAGTACATCAAGGAGTTCGAGATCAACTTCCTCAAGCTGCACCCCAGCCTGGTGCGGGAGATTCACGCCCGACAGGTGAACCAGATGGCGGTCCGCAGTCTGGTGGGGGGCTGCGCCAATACCCGTACCCGGGTGCTGGCGGTGGGGGTAGAGAGTGGCGATGAGTGGAAGATGCTGCGCCACCTCGGGGTGCATGCCGGGCAGGGGCCCTGGTTTGCCGAGCCACGCCGGTTGGTGCAGGAGTCGGCTGGTGATTGAGATAAATGAGAGAGGGTCGTCGTGGGGCGACCCTCTCTCGTTTTCGGTTGCCGTCAGGCGGGGCTCACAGTCGCCCCTGCTCCCGCAGTCCGGCCAATCCCTGCATGCCGCCGGTATGGATAAAGACAATCTTGCTGCCGGGGGCGATGCGGCCCGCAGCCAGCTCGCGAAACAGCCCCCACATCGCCTTGCCGCTGTAGATGGGCTCCAAAGGCAGACCTGTTTCGGCGCTGAAATCTTGAACCCACTGCCAGAGGGCCGGGCTGAATTTGGTGTAGCCACCATCGTGGTGATCGAGTGCGACCCGCCAGCCGGGGATGCTGGCGGCAGCGGGATGGAGGCGACACACCTCGTCAGCGATAAAGCCGCCTCCTTTCAGTACCGCAATGGCGAGGATCTGCTCCCGGTCCTGTTTGCCAGCGATTAGGCCCGCCAGGGTGCCGCCGCTGGCACAGGGCAGTACCCAGAGATCCGGCGAGAAGGGTACCTCGCCGACCAGTTCGGCAACCCCGGGGATAGCCAGCGGGCTGCTGCCCCCTTCCGGCACGATCAGGGTATCGGGTGCATCGAATTGGGCCAGCCAGTCGGGATCCTGGCGACGGCGGTAACTCTGGCGGTCGACGAAAACGAGATCCATACCCCAGCGTCTGGCATCCCTCAGGGTGGTATTGCTGACGGCATCAGATTCGCCCCGTATGATACCGGTAGTTCGAAGGCCAGATTGGCACCCTGCTGCTGCCAGTGCATGGATGTGATTGGAGTAGGCGCCGCCAAACGAGAGTAGATGCCGTTTGCCGTGCTCTCTGGCATGAAGCAGGTGGTATTTGAGCTTGCGCCACTTGTTGCCGGAGATGGTCGGATGGATCAGATCATCCCGCTTGCACCAGAGTTCGACGCCGTAGCGGGTCAGCAACGGGTGGTGGAGGGGGTGCAGGGGGGAGGGCAGGATAGCTGACCCCTCTGGCTCGGCTGGAAGGCTGGCTTGCAATGGTGAGTCCGTCTTTTATATAGAGGCTAATCTGCTGTTTATGTTAATATTTCATACATTTAATCACTATTGATGGGCGGGCTTACATGAAAAAACTGTTCAGACGGTCGACGCCAAGCCGCCAGGTCGGGCTCTTGTTGGCCAATGACAGGATCATGCTGGCTGCAGTGGGCAATCCCCCCGTCTTCGCGACGCGCACCATCAACGGCCCACAGGAGTGGGCTGTGGCCATGAACGAGCTGTTCAGCCGTTATGGGCTGGCCAAGTCTAAAGTGCGGGTAGCCCTCGCCGCCAGCCTTTATCAACAGATCCAGATCGACAAGCCTGCCGTGCCTGACGCCGAGATGGCGGGGGCGCTCCCCTGGGCCATCAAGGACTATGTCAGCGAACCCGTGCTGCAACTGGCGATGGATTATGTGGACTTGCCCACCCCGCCTGCCGGTCGTCCGCGCATCAATGTGATCTGCCTGCCCAAGAGCCGGGTGCAACAGCTGGCCGATGCCATCAACGGCATCGCCACCCTGCAATCCATCATCAGCGACGAGCTGGCGCTCACCTCTCTCTATGAAGCGGATGACACTGTGCGCATGCTGCTGTGGCAGCCCAAGGGGCAGGATCTGCAACTGCTGGTCTTCCATCAGGGGGGGCTCTGCTTCTCCCGCCAGCTGCGCGGTTTCACCAGCCTGACCGGCGAACATGAGCCTGACGCCATGCTGCTCGATTCACTGGCGCTGGAGATCCAGCGCTCCCTCGACTATCTGGCGGGCCAGCTCAAATTGCCCGAGCTGGGGCAGATGCAGTTTGCCGTCGCTTCGCCCTTTATCGGTACCCTGGTGCGTCACATGGAGCAGACCTTCGGCTTTGCCGTCTCCGCCATGGCCAACAAGGCGGTGCTGGCCGGCGTCGAATACCTCTCGGCTTATGCTGCCGCATTGGGGGATGATCAATGAGAGTGTTATTCCCCCTTGCGGCCATGGTCAACAAGACAATGTTGCTGGCTGGCGTCGAATACCTTTCTGCCTACGCAGCCGCCATCGGGGAGGATGCGTGATGAAACGTCAGATAAACCTCTATGGTGCCGAGTTTCGTCCCAAGCGGCAGTGGGCCAGCCTCAATCAGATGGCGTTGGTATGGGGTGTTGCGCTGTTGCTGATCCTGCTGACGGCTATCGGTTACAGCTGGCAGCAGCAACAGGTCAGCCGGGCGCTAGCGCAACGCACCGCCGAGCTGGAGCTCAAGCGCAGCGAGGCCAGACGCCTCGATGCCGAGCTGGCGCGCCATCAGGCGGATCCCCGGCTGCAACAGCAACTGGTCAATAAACGGGATGAGCTGACCGCCAAGCAGGGGCTGATGCGTCAGCTCGGTAGCCTGTCTCTGCAAAAATCCCAGGGCTATGCCAGCGTGATGGCGGATCTCTCCCGCATTCGCAGCAGCAACCTCTCGTTGCAGCGCATCGAGATCAACGAAGGGCGGATCAACCTCTCCGGTTTTGCCGGACGCAGTCAGGATGTGCCGGCCTGGGTCAACCGCTTCAAGCAGACCCCGAGTCTGGTAGGCAAGGAGTTTGGTGAACTGACCCTCGGCCGTGACGAGGAGGGTCGTCTGACCTTCCAGTTGAGCGGCATCGCGCGGGAGAAACCCTGATGAACCTGAAAGCACAATGGCAGGCGTGGGGCCAGCGTATCGCCCGGTTGAGCCAGCGGGAGCGGGTGTTGATCCTGCTTACCGGTCTGGTTTTGCTGGGCGCTGGCAGCATCTACGGTTGGCTCGATGGCGCCGATACCCGCCTGCAGCAGGATCGCATGGCCCTGAGCGCCGCCGAGCGCGACCTCGAAATCATGGAGCTGGAGAACCTCGGCAAACAGGCTCGGCTCAAGCGGGATCCCAATCAGGGCGTTCGCGACCAGCTGGCGCAGGTCGAAGCGGATCTGGCCCGGATCGACGATGAGCTGAAGGCCCAGACCGTCGATCTGATCCCGGCGCACGAGATGCCGCAGGTGCTGGAGGCGCTGCTCTCCCGCTCCGCCAACCTTCACATGCTGGCGCTCAGTTCGCTGGAGCCGACCCCGCTGATGGCGGGAGAACAGAAGGTCAATCTCTACAAACATGGTATCCGGCTTCAGCTTGAAGGTGGCTATTTCGATGTTTATCAATATCTTAAAGCGCTGGAAGCCTTGCCGCGCCACTTTTACTGGAAGCAGTTCGACTACCGGGTCAAATCCTATCCCGGCGCGGTGGTGGAGATGGAGATCTACACCCTGAGTACCAGCAAGGAGTTTATCCGTGGCTAGAGTGTTTGCGTTGTGCTGTTGCCTGTTCAGCGTGCTGGTAAAGGCGGAGCAGGTCGAGGTATTGCAGGATCCCACCGCACCGCTGGCGGATGTGGCGATTGGCGCCCGTGCGACCGGCGAGAGCAACACCGGTTTACCGAAGCTGCAGAGTGTGGTGCTGGGCAATGGCCCGGCGCTGGCGGTGCTCAATGGCAAGAGTTATCGGGTCGGGCAACAGGTGGATGGCTATACGCTGGTGGCCATCACGGCAGATGCCGTGGTGCTGGAAAAGGCGGGCAAACGCCACGCGGTCACACTCTTTGCCAGCAAGATCCGGGTTTGAGTCGTGCTTGCCTTTCGAGAGGTGGAGCGGCTTTATCGAGTTTAATTGCAAGTCAGGGTGCTCTAATTACATGAAAAAACACCGTCTCTGTCTGATCACCATGGCCATGATGGCCGCAGGCTGTACCACGTATCAGCACCCCGAGCCGACCCAGGCCAAGGATGCTCTCAAACAGGCCATGAACGAACAGCAGAAGCAGGCTGCCCCGCTGACCGCCTTGCCCAAATCGGTGCAGAGTGAATTGCTGCAGCTGAACCGGCCGCAGATGCCGGTCGGCATGCCGGAGAAGCGGCTGCGCATCGCGGCTCACGACGTGGAGGCGGTGGAGTTTTTCGGTTCCCTGTTCAAGGGCTCCCGCTACAGCGTGGCGGTTCATCCCGGGGTGGCCGGGCTGGTCTCGGTCGAGCTCAAGGATGTGACCCTGCCGGAGGTGCTGGCGGTGGTAGGTGACATGTATGGCTTCGACGTGCAGCGCAAGGGCAATGTCTTCCACATCTATCCGGCGGGTCTGCGCACCGAAACCATTCCGGTCAACTATCTGATGATGTCCCGCCGTGGCCTATCCCGCACCTCGGTCAGCACCGGCGGGGTGACTGCCAATGACAACAACAATGGCAGCAATAACAGCAGTTTCGACAGCGCGTCCAACAACAGCGGCAGCAACAGCTCCTCCAGCAACAACTCGAGCGGTGACAACAGCAACGGTACCCGGATCGAGACTGACACCAACAGCGACTACTGGACCGATCTGCGCGACTCCCTGCAGACCCTGATTGGCACGGGTGATGGTCGCGCCGTGATTACCAGCCCGCAGGCGGGTCTGGTCACTATTCGCGCCTATCCGAAGGAGCTCAAGGCGGTACGTGAATTCCTCAATCAATCCGAGAGTCACCTCAAGCGCCAGGTGGTGCTGGAGGCGCGGATCATCGAAGTCGCCCTCAACGAAGGGTATGAGCAGGGGGTTGACTGGAGCGGTCTCTCCGCCAGTTGGGATGGCGGCAAGGGTATTACCGGCGGCCAGTCACTTGCCAAGACCCAGCTGCCCACCACCCCCAACCAGATCTTCAGTGCGCTGGGCGGCGGCGCCGGTTTCACGATCTCTGATGGCAACTTCGAGGTGGCGGTCAACCTGCTCAAGACCCAGGGCGATGTGAATACCCTCTCCAGCCCGAGGGTCACTGCGACCAACAACCAGAAGGCGGTGATCAAGGTGGGGACGGACGAATATTTCGTCACCAATGCCTCGACCACTACGGTGACCTCGACCGGCACGGCCGAACCTATCGTGACCCCCAATGTGGAGCTGACCCCCTTCTTCTCCGGTATTGCGCTGGACGTAACGCCGCAAATCGATGAAGAGGGCAAGGTGCTGCTCCATATCCACCCTTCCGTTATCGACACAGAAGAGCAGAAGAAGACCATCAACGTCGGTACCGCCAAACCGCTGGAGCTGCCGCTCGCCAAGAGCTCGATCCGCGAGTCCGATACCGTGGTGCAGGCCAATAACGGCGACATTATCGTCATCGGTGGTCTGATGAAGACCGACAAGCAGGAGATCGTCAGCAAGGTGCCGCTGCTGGGAGATATTCCCTGGGTGGGCGAAGCCTTTACCAATCGTCGCGAGAGCACCAAGAAGGTGGAGCTGGTGATCATGCTCAAACCGACCGTGGTGGAGAAAGATACCTGGCAAAACGAGCTGCAGCGTTCCGCAGATCTGCTCGACAAGTGGTATCCGGCGAAGGGGTAAGCCATGAGCTGGCGATTGGCATCTTTCCATTCCGCCGTACTGCGGGCCGAGGCTCGCGGTCGCAGGTTCCCCGTACTGGCTGGTGAGCGCCCATGTACCTGAGCCACTTCGGCCTGCAGGAGGCGCCGTTCGGCCTCACCCCCAATACCGGCTTCTACTACGGCCTGCCCCCTCACGAGGAGGCGCAACAGGTGCTCAATTGGGCGCTGGCGCAAGGGGAGGGATTTATCAAGGTGACCGGCGAGGTGGGTACCGGCAAGACCCTGCTCTGCCGAAAACTGCTGAGCGAGCTGGGCTCGGAAGAGTGCCCGGTGCGGCTCGCCTGGTTGCCCAATCCCCACCTCAGCCCGGCCGAGCTGCGCACAGCGCTGGCGCTGGAACTGGGGTTGTCGGTACGGGATCAGAGCGAGCTGGATCTGACCGATCGTATCCATCGTCACCTGATCAGCCTGCACCAGCAGGGCAGTCGGGTGGTGGTGCTGATCGATGAGGCCCAGGCGCTGCCTGACGAGACTCTGGAGGCGATTCGCCTGTTTGGCAATCTCGAGACCGAATCGAGCAAGCTGCTGCAGATTGTGCTGTTCGGCCAGCCGGAGCTGGATATCAGACTGGCCAGGCCCCACCTGCGCCAACTGCGCCAGCGGATCGGCTTTTCATACTGCCTGCGCCCGCTGCGCTTTGACGAGACCCGCGCCTATCTGGAGCACAGATTGCAGGTCTCCGGCTACCGCGGGGCACCACTGTTTGCCGGCCGCGCCATGCGGATGCTGTGGCGGGCCTCGCGAGGGATCCCGAGACTTATCAACATCCTGGCGCACAAGTGCCTGATGCTGGCCTACGGTCAGGGGAGGCGCCGGATCGATAGCCGTCTGGTGAGGCTCGCCATTCGCGATACCGACGATGCCAGCCGCTTTGCGCCATTGCGCTGGTGGCCCCTGTTACTGTTACTGTTGCTGGGGTGCGCCCTGGCTTATGGAGTCTGGCCATGAGCGTTATCAACCAGATGCTGAAAGATCTGGATCGGCGCCAGCAAGGCGCCGAGGGAACTGCCGTCTATATTGCCCCTGCGCGCCAGCAGGGGTGGTGGATGTTGCTGCTGACCCTGATCTGTGGTCTGGCATTGGGGATCCTCGGTTGGCGCACCTGGATCTACTGGCAGCAGACACACCCTGTCGTCGCCGCCAGCGAAGTGGTGGTTCCCGATGTGGTGACACGGGCCGCCGAGCCAGTCAATCCGCCCGAGCCGGTCGAAGTGGCCGCTGCGCTGCCGTTGCCGGGTGGGGATGAGAGAGTGGCTGATACCGCTGGCGGGCAGGTAGAGGGAGAGATGGCCGATGGTGCCCCCTTTGATGCCTCCAGCGATGTTGACGATTCGGAGCCGACCGATGAAGAGCTGCAGCCCGAGCTCTACGCCGAACTGGCGGCAGAGCAGCAGGCTGTCGCCAGCGCCCCGCGTAAACCGGGCATATTGAAGATCGAGACGGTCGAGCTGTCGGCCAAGGAGCTGGCAGCACTGGCGGAGCGCAAGGCGACCACCGCCATGGCCAAGGGAAGCCTGCGGGATGCGCAGGACAACTACTATCAGGTGCTGGCCCACGATCCCTATAACCAGGGGGCGCGCGAGCAACTGGCGGGGTTGCTCTACGGCGAGGGGCGCCTGACCGAGGCGCGCCAGCTGCTGGAGGAGGGGATCCGGCTCGATCCCCAACAGGCCGATTTTCGTCTGCTGCTGGCCCGTCTTGCCATCAACGAGGGGCAGCAACAGCAGGCGCTTGGCTGGTTGTCCGGTTATCAACCTGATCTTGCCAGCAACCTGGACTATTACGCCACTTGGGCGGGTCTGACCCAAGAGCTGGGTCAAAATGCCGATGCGGCGGCGCTCTATGTGAAGCTGCTGCGCCAGCAGCCGGATCAGGGCCGCTGGTGGCTTGGTCTCGGTGTCGCCGAGGATGGTCAGGGGCACAGCCAGCGGGCACTCGATGCCTATCGCAACGCCCTGCTGCACGGCAATCTCGGCGAGGCGTCGACCAACTGGCTGGAACAACGAATTGGCCAACTAACCCCTTGATAAACGCAGATTCGATGAGCGAAGCCTCATCGGATGCGGCAACGGGTGTGAAGTAACAGATATCGGAGCAAACATGGCACAACCCAGACTGAAAATGCGCCTCGGCGACCTGCTGGTTCAGGAGCAGATCATCTCTGATGATCAGTTGCAGCTTGCCCTGCAGCAGCAGCGTCAGACCGGACGCAAACTGGGTACCACTCTGATTGACCTCGGCTTTATCAGCGAGGTACAGCTGCTGCAGTTCCTCGCTCGCCAGCTGGATGTACCCTTCTTCGATCTCAATAACCTCACCATCGATGCCGCCGCGGTGCCGCTGCTGCCCGAAGTGCAGGCGCGCCGTTATCGGGCGCTGGCGGTCAACCTTACCGACGACAAGGTGACGGTAGCCATGTCGGATCCGGCGGACTTGAGTGCGCTGGATGCCATTGCTGCCTTGCTGAGCCCGCGGGAGATGGTGCTGGCGGTCGCGCGGGAAGGGCAGTTGCTGGACTATTTTGACCGCCTCTATCGCCGCACCCGCGAGATTGAGAGCTTCGCCGAACAGCTGCAGGAGGAGTATCAGGACTCCGGCTTCGAGTTGGGTTCAGGTAATCTGGGGGCCAATGACGAGGGGGAGGCGACGGTGGCCAAGCTGCTGCGCTCCCTGTTCGAGGATGCGGTGCAGGTGGGGGCCTCGGATATCCACATCGAGCCGGACGAGAAGGTGCTGCGCATTCGCCAGCGGATCGACGGCATCCTCCACGAGAATATCCTCAACGAGGTGCGCATCGCCCAGGCGCTGGTGCTGCGTCTCAAGCTGGTGGCCGGGCTCGATATCTCCGAGAAGCGCTTGCCGCAGGATGGCCGTTTCAACATGAAGGTGCGCGGCCGTGATGTGGATGTGCGGATGTCCACCATGCCGGTGCAGTATGGCGAGTCTGTGGTGATGCGTCTGCTGGATCAATCCTCCGGCATCCTGTCGCTGACCGAGACCGGCATGCCGCCGGAGATCCTGACCCGTTTCCGTCGTCAGCTCAAACGCCCGCACGGCATGATCCTGGTGACCGGCCCCACCGGTAGCGGCAAGACCACCACCCTCTATGGCGCTCTCTCCGAGCTCAACCAGTCCAGCAACAAGATCATCACGGTCGAAGATCCGGTGGAGTATCGTTTGCCCCGTATCAGCCAGGTGCAGGTCAATCCCAAGATCGGTCTCACCTTTTCCCACGTGTTGCGTTCTACCCTGCGTCAGGATCCGGACATCCTGCTGGTGGGTGAGATGCGTGACAACGAGACGGTGGAGATCGGCCTGCGTGGCGCCATCACCGGTCACCTGGTGCTGACCACCCTGCACACCAACGATGCGGTGACCAGTGCCTTGCGCCTTATCGACATGGGGGCGCCCGGCTATCTGGTGGCGAGTGCCCTGCGGGCTGTGGTCGCCCAGCGGCTGGTGCGGCGGGTATGTGAGCACTGCGTCGAGGAGAAGGCGCCCGACGAAGGGCAGGCCACCTGGCTCACCGTGCTTTCCGGCGAGGCGCCTGGCCAGCATACCTATCACAAGGGCCGGGGTTGCCAGAGCTGCAACTTTACCGGTTATTCCGGCCGGATCGGGGTCTACGAGCTACTGGAGCTGGATCAGCCGATGATGGATGCCCTGCGCCGCAACGATGCGGAAGGGTTCGCCAAGGCGGCCCGTCAACACGAACACTACCGGCCGCTGGCCCTCACTGCCCTCGATTATGCCCGTCAGGGGATCACCTCGGTGGATGAGGTGTTGCGACTGGCCGAGGATCTGGGGTAAGCGATGGCTAACTTTGCTTACAAGGGGCGTGACAGCCAGGGCAACGCCACCAGTGGCGTGGTCGAAGCGGCCAACGAGATGGCGGCCGCCGAGCAGCTGATGCGCCGTGGTGTGATGCCCACCGAGCTCAAACCGGGCAAGGCCAAGTCCGCCGCCATCGACTGGTCACTGTTGCTGGAAGGTGGCGTCAAGCTGGATGAGCTGGTGATCTTCAGCCGCCAGATGTATGCCCTGACCCGGGCCGGGATCCCGATCCTGCGTGCCATCGCCGGGTTGGAGGAGAGTACCCACAGCAAGCCGCTCAAGCGGGCGCTTCACTCGCTGGGGGAAGATCTTGGCAACGGTCGCCCGCTCTCCAGCTCGATGCAGGCGCACCCCAAGGTATTCAGCAGCCTGTTCGTCGCCATCATCCATGTGGGTGAGAACACAGGTCAGCTGGAAGAGTCCTTTTTGCAGCTCGCCAACTATTTCGAGCTGGAGCTGGAGACTCGCAAGCGGATCAAGACCGCGATGCGCTACCCCAGCTTCGTGATGATCGCCATCGGTATCGCCATGGTGATCCTCAATATCATGGTGATCCCGGTGTTTGCCGGCATGTTCGCCAAATTCGGGGTGGAGTTGCCGCTGGCGACCCGCATTCTGCTCGCCACCTCGCACTTTTTTGTCAACTACTGGTGGCTGCTGCTCGCTATTCTGGCGGGGATGGTGTTCGGTTGGCGCCGCTGGGTCGCCACCACCAAGGGCAAGCTGACCTGGCACCGCTGGCAGCTCAAGTTGCCGATCGTCGGCACCATCATAGAGCGCTCCCTGCTGGCCCGTTTTGCCCGCAGTTTTTCCATGATGCTCAAGGCAGGGGTGCCGCTGAACACCGCGCTGACCCTGGTGGCCGATGCGGTGGATAACGCCTATATGGCGGGGCGGGTACGGGATATGCGCGCCGGTATCGAGCGGGGCGAGAGCCTGCTTCGCACCGCCAGCAGCAGCGGCCTGTTCACCCCGCTGGTGATGCAGATGATCGCCGTGGGTGAGGAGACCGGTCAGGTCGATGACCTGCTGCACGAAGCGGCCGAGTATTACGAGCGCGAGGTGGATTATGACCTCAAGAGTCTCACCGCCCGCATCGAGCCGATCCTGATCGGGATCGTGGCAGTAATGGTGTTGATCCTGGCGCTGGGTATCTTCACGCCTATGTGGGACATGATGAGGGCCGTAAGAGGCAAGTAACCCCGTATCTTCACGCCAGAATGGTGGGACATGATGCGAGCGGGATGTGAGTGGTTCGTAGCAAGTAACTCGGCATCTTCACACCTGAGTGGCTGGGCATGATGAGCGTCGTAAGAGGCAATAGGGCGAGGGAGTCGAGGAGTGGATGAACAGACAGACACAACAGGATGATCGCTGGCTGGCCGGATATCGGCGGATCGCCGTGATAATCCTGCTGATGGTGATCGTCACGACCCTGGTGCGCAGCTATCAGATCAACCGGGAGGAGGCGCAACAGCTTTCGCTCACCCTGCTGGGAGAGCAATTTGCGGAGCGGGCACAGCGTTTGCACGGGATCTGGCTGAATGAACGGCGCCCCGACACCCTGCATAGCGCGGGTCATGGTTGGCAATTTGATGAGCGTGGCTGGCCACTCGGACTGTTGCCCCTGCAATCACCATCAGAAAATTGTCGTCAGTTGTGGCTGGCGTTGGTGGGAGAGACGGAGGGGGGCATGCCACCCTTGCAGTTTCTGGCCCGCCCCGATGGCAGCGGGTGCGAGATGGGGTGGGATGGTTATTGGCTGGTTTATCTGTTTTCCGACGGGCGAGTGATTAAAAAGCCTTGAATGAGGCTAATCATATGACCCAACTACATGATTTTTTTAGGTCTGCATGAAATAATATCGGCCATTACCAAGGGAGCATGAAAATGAAACCAATGGCACCATCAATGCCAAATAACGGGATGACAAGAGTGACCGCCGGCTTCTCCCTGATTGAGCTGGTGATCGTTATCGTGATCCTGGGGATCCTGGCGGTAACAGCATTGCCCCGTTTTCTGGATGTAACCGACGAGGCGAAAAAGGCCAGCGTCGAGGGCGTCTCGGGTGGTTTTGCAACAGGAGTGTCGCTAGTGCGGGCCCAGTGGGAAGCGGAAGGGCGCGCCAAACAGGATAGCCTCAATACCGTGCTCTATGACGGCAGCCGCTTCTATCTGACCACGCCGACCGATGCCCAGATCAGCAACGGCGAGTTGTCTCCCGGCTATCCCATGGATACTGCGGCTAGCGGCAATCCGGATGTGGATCCGGCCAATCTGAGCGCAGAGCGTTGTCTCAAGATTTGGGAGGGGTTGCTGCAAAACCCGCCCAAGGCTACGGCCAACTTCAATGAAGTACGCGGTAGCGGCAATGACCTGAAATACTATGCCACTGTGAGCAGTAATGGACTGGATTCGGTCTGTCGTTACTATCTGGTCAATAGTTTGAGTAAGGGCAGCGATGGCAAGTATCAGGATCCGCAAGGCAGTACTGATGCATTCATGAGTTTCAGTTACCGTCCGGCGTCCGGTCAGGTGACTACCAACATCAATTGACAGAGGAAAGTGAAATGAAAAAACAGGCGGGTTTTACCCTGATCGAACTGGTTATCGTGATCATTATTCTGGGTATTCTGGCGGTCACCGCTGCACCCAAGTTCCTGAATCTGCAGGATGATGCGCGTAAAGCAGCTGCTGATGGCGTCAAAGCATCACTACAGAGTGCGGCTCAGATGATTTACAGCAAGGCGGCTATTCAAGGTATTGAAAACTCTTCTGCGGCAGTCTCTGTTGCTGGCACTACCGTCGATGCCAAGTATGGCTATCCGACAGTAGGTACCATTGCAAACGCCGTTACTTTAGATGGGTGGGATGAAGTATCTGCATCCAAAGGGACCTTCAAGCCCAAGGCGGCTGGCAATAACGCTAATTGCCAAGTTAAATACAATGAGGCCACTTCAGCCGCTGTATTCAGTGTTGATGTGACAGGTTGTAGCAACTGATTGAATTATCAAGCGAGGCTTTGGCCTCGCTTTCTTCTTTCCCCCTATGAGAAAAACCATGCCTGCAACCAAGGGCTTTACCCTGATTGAACTGGTTGTGGTGATCCTGTTACTCGGGATTCTCGCCGCCTTTGTCGTGCCCAAATGGCTGGGCAAAGGCGGCGTTGAAACTCAAACTGTGCGTGATGAACTGCTGACCCGTCTGCGGTTGGTACAGACCGTCAATATGCATGAGCCTGCCAACCGCTGTACCCTGCTGGTGGTCGCCTCTCCCCGTTTTGCCCACCGTACTTATGCGGCGTGTCCCGCCAGCGATGATCTGGGCAGTGGTTGGACCGATAACCTGCGCACCCGTGGTCGGCTGGTGACCGCCTCTGACGGAATCACGCTTTCCCTGAACAGCAACAGAAGCTTCGTACTCCGCTTCGATCAGATGGGCAGACCGCTAGGCAGCTGTGCCAACGGTTGTACCTTGCTGGTGAGTGATGGTCGCGAAACCAGCCGCATCCAGATTGAGTCTGAGGGGTATATCCATGAGATCCCTTAAGCGCGGCTTTACCCTGATTGAGCTGATTGTCGGCATAGTGCTGCTGGCGGTGGCCTTGACCGGCATATTGGGGTTACTCATCAATCAGGCGCCCCGGGCGGTGGATCCGGTACAGCAGGTGCGTGCCGCCCAGCTGGCCCAGCGCCTCTCCGGCGAGATCCTGCAAAAGTCGTTTGATGAACATTCGGATCATAATGGTGGCCGTTATCGTTGTGGCGAGCAGGTGGCGGGGGTGAACATAGCTCCCTGCTCCGGCAGTTATGGCCCCGATGGTGAGCCGGCTCCCTACGCCTATAACGATGTGGATGACTTCGATACTGCGGGAAACTGGCGGGATGCCAGCTGGTTTACCCAGACGGCGGCGGGGATCAGCGGCGAGGAGTATCGCAACTATCAGGTCAGGATTGCGGTCAGCGCCGTCGATTTTAGCGATGGCACCTTCAAGAGTTGTACCGCACCCTGTTCTGTGGGCAAGCGGATTGATCTGCAGATCAAGCTGCCGGATGAGAGCGTACTCGACTTCTCCTTCTACCGGGGGAACTACTGATGAATCGTTCCGCTGTCGGGTGTTGCCTGCCTGTCCGAAAGTCCGCTCCTGTAACCACTTCCGGCTTCCGATTATGTCTGGCGGCTAGTCGAACTTACCGTAAACCTGGGGGTAACAGTGGCTTTACCCTGGTCGAGCTGGTGATGGTGATCCTGCTGCTGGGCATCATGGCGACATTTACCAGCCAGTTTATCGGCATCGGCAGCCAGATCTATGGTGATGCCAGCAGTCGTGAACAGTTGATGAGCGATGCCCGTTTCGCCATGGAGCGGCTTAACCGCGAACTGCGCGATGCGGTGCCAGGATCGGAGCGGATCGAGACGCTTGATGGTACCTGGGTTGACTCGGGGGCTTGCCTGCGGTTCTGGCCTATCAGCACCTCCAGCCGCTATCTGGCACTTAACCGTGCCATGTCGGGGAGCACGGCTACCCTTGAGCTGGTGATGGCGACTCCGGCTTCTGCTGCCAGCCCGTCGAGTGCAGATCCGTTAGCCGTCGGCAAAGGTGACTGGATGATCGTTTTCCCGGTACCTGACCCAAGTGCAGGGTCGCTGCTGAGCAATTGTGAATATGGCCGCTGTGTGGCCAGGGTTGCTGATGTGCTGGCGCCCGTCTCCGGCGCACAAACGATCCGCTATACCAATAGCGAGAGTCTGGCTGGCCTCTCTCCCGGTAGCCGTGTCTACTTTGCCAATCAACAGGTACGTTATTGCGTTGATGGGGGCACCCTCACTCGTGCCAGTGCCGCAATCGGTGCTCCTTTACCTGCGCAAGGCGTGCTGATGGCAGAGTCGCTCCGCGCTGGCGGTTTCTATCGGGAAACATCGGCATTCAACGCGGAAGGGGAGTTTGGCATGCGGTTCTTGTTCGAACGCAAGGGGGAGTCGGTCACCTTCAGCCACAAGATCGAGGTGTTCAATGTCCCGTGATGCACTCCCGGCAGGACGGATGCGTGGTAGCGCCCTGATGATCGCCCTGTTTGTGATCGTGGTGATGGCGCTGCTGGCGGCCGCCATGGGCCGTTTTCTGGTCGACAGTAGCGAGAAAAATACCGTGGAGGTACGCAGTGTGCGTGCTCTGCTGGCCGCCCAGAGCGGGCTGGAGATTGCTCTGTATCAGCTTTTTCCGAACCGGCCTGCTGCGCCATCTCCCCAGGATCGTTGTGACTGGATCAGCCCGCCCCCCTCGTTCACCGGCGTTACCGGTCTGGTGCAGTGCCAAGTTGCTGTGCGTTGCACTCAGGTTCCGGTGACCTATAACGGTGCCGTGACTAATGGCTATCGTCTCGAGAGTGTCGGAACCTGTGGTTCCTCTGAACTGGATAGTGCGAGTCCCGATTTTGCCGTGAGCAGAACTCTGATGCTTGAAGCGTATGACGGAGGCGGACAATGAAATGGCTATGGGCGCTTGCCCTCTTTACTGGCCATGTCTGGGCCTTCGACCCTATCGACACAGGCACGCTCTTTCCGGATGTGGTGCAAGGGCATCATGGCAACAACAATAACGTTTGCCATCAGATTAGCGGCTACCAGCTTAGCCAACTCAACAACGCCAAGATCAACGGTTCCGGCGGTTTGCCTCTCAACTTCTGCTCCATCCAGCCGGATCAGAACAATGCGCCGCGCTGCGATGATGGTACTGGCGGCTACATGGTTTGTAGCGTTACTGGCAAAGATATCCGCGGGTTGTCCCTGAGCGGGAATAATGCTTTTCCCGCCATCACATCCAATTCGACCCAGCTCTGTTCGTTTGGTTCGCAAACGGCTTCCAGTACCTCTTATGGTGCGATGACGGTAGAAAACTGCACTATGACGTTCCCCAGCCGCAGCACCTACCTGATCAAGACGCTGACAGTGCGCAACAACGCGATCCTGGTGCTGGGGGAGGGGGATTACTTCATCGACAAGCTGATTCTGGACAGCGGTACCATCCGTCTCTCAGGCAGTGGCACCACCCGGATTTTCGTCAATCAGGATGTCAAGCTGGTCAATACGGTCAATATCAATGCCAATAATCAGGGCAGTCTCATCTGGGTTAACTATAACGACATGGTGATCGACAACCGCACCACGTTTTATGGTTATCTCTATGCCGATGGGAAGCTCACCATGAACAATAATGCCACCGTCTATGGCAGGGTGACGGCCCGCTATCTGGCCATGGATGCCCAGTCCAGCATCAATGAAGCGGTACTTCCGCCGATGCTGACCTGTTTTGTCGACGGTTTCGAAAGCAGCCAGATCAACCCCGACAGTTGGGTCGTGGCTCAGCGCAACAACAGCACATTGCCATCGGTGCAGAATGGTCGCCTGCGTCTCACCCAGAACGTCACCAACCAGGCCACGTCGGCCACTTTCCAGCGCCTCTTCCCCGGTGCAGGTAACCTGGTGACGGTCGAGTTCGATCAATACGCCTACAAGACTTCCGGCACAAGCGGGGCGGATGGCATGGCGGTGGTGCTCTCGGATGCCACCCTGACGCCACAACCTGGTGCATTTGGTGGCCCCCTGGGATACGGTTTCAAGACCGGGATCAGTGGTTTTGCGGGCGGCTGGCTTGGTGTCGGGATCGACGAATACGGCAACTACGCCAATGAGGGGGGGTCTTATAATATCGGCTCCCGACCGCAGGCCGTCTCTATTCGCGGATCCGGCTCCGGTACCTCCGGTTACCGCTACCTGGCCGGAACCGCCAGCAATCTCAACCCGACCGTCGACAGCGGTACCAACAGCAATCGCCCCCACCGCTATCGCATTACGGTCGACTCTCGCACGGCGGGCAACTCGGTGGCCACCGTCGAACGGGATAGCGGTGACGGGTTTCGTACGCTCGTTGGTCCAATCAACATGACGAGCCAGACCGGCCAAGCGACAGTACCGGGCAACTTCCTGCTGTCATTGACTGGGTCCACCGGGTCGGTGACCAACTTCCACGAGATCGATAACGTGCGGATCTGTGCGCTGCGTTCCAGTCCAGTGGGCACCCAGATCGATCATTTCGAATTCGATCACAGCGGCAATGCGCTGACCTGCAACCCTGAAACCCTGACCATTCGGGCCTGTGCCAATGCCGACTGCAGCCTGTTGGTGACCGAACCCGTGACTGCCACCCTGCAACCCGCAACGAGTAGCAGCGGTGGTTGGGTGGGAGGCAATCAAGTGAGCTTCAGCGGAGGAACCACCACGCTGGCGCTGCGACAGAATACCGCCGGTACGGTGACCGTCGGGGTCAGCGGCTCGACGCCCTCGACCAAACCGTTGAGTACCACCCTGTGCCGGGTTGGCGGTGGCGCCAAGAGTGCGGCTGCCTGTACGCTCACCTTTGCCGACAGCGGATTTATCTTCGACGTGCCCGACACCTACTCGAACCAGCCGCAGACGGTGACCATCAAGGCGGTCAAAAAGAGCGATGTGACCAAGCAGTGTGTGCCGGGGTTTGCCAGCCAGACCAAGAGCGTCAAGTTCTGGAGCAGCTATATCACCCCCACCAGTAACCCCTATAACAGCCAGATGAGCGTCAACAGCAGTACGATTGGTGCCAGTCAGGGGGCTGCAACGCCGCTCTCCCTCGTATTCGATGCGCAGGGGCAGTCGACCATAACGGTTAAGTACCCGGATGCGGGCAAGGTGCAACTGGATGCTCGTTATGATGGTACTGGCAGTGAAGCCGGTCTGGTGATGCTAGGCGCGGATCAGTTTGTGGCTCGCCCGGTCGGTCTGTGCATCACGCCCCCGCAAGGGGTCTGCGCGGCAGGTGACAGCAGCTGTCCGGTATTCAAAAAAGCGGGGGAAACGTTCCAGGTAGATATCAAGGCGATGGCCTGGGAATCCGCCAATGATGGGGATATCTGCGTAGGGAATCAGACTACGCCCAACTTTGCCCTGCCCAATATTGCTCTGGGCAGTACGCTGGTGGCACCCAATCCGGGCACTAATGCAACGCTGGGTACTACCACCTATAACCATGTTGCTGCGGCCAACAGTATCAATAGCGTTAGCCAGACTGTGAGCGAGGTGGGAGTATTCCGGATGACGGCGACGCCGCCAGTCAATGGCTACTTCAATTACACCATCCCATCAACCCAGAGCCAGCCGGTGGGGCGTTTTATTCCTGCCGACTTCAATCTGGTGAGCGGCGACATAGTGCCAGCCTGCAATGCGTTCTCCTATATGGGGCAGCCCTTTGGCGTCATGCTGGATGTGCTGGCTCGTAATACGATGGGCGTACAGACCCGAAACTATACGGGGCCCTTTGCCAAGGGCGAAGCCTATCTCTCGGTTGCCAATGATAAGGATGGTAAATCCCTGTCGAGCCGCTTGCGCAGTCTGCAGCCGCTGCCATGGCTCGATGGCCGTGCGGCCTTGACTACCGGTAGCAGCGAGTTTGTGCGCCTCTCTGGCACGCAACCGGATGGTCCCTACAACTCTTTGTTGTTTGGTCTGTATATGAGGGATAACGATGGCGACAGAACGCTGATTGCCAGCCCGAATTTCAATGATGCCGTGGTAGGTAACTGCAGTGGCAGCGGCTGTAATGCCCGTCAGATAGACAGTGTGCCTATGAAAGCCTATTTTGGCCGCCTGCAGGCGGGCACGGCGGCGGGTCTGGCCTCGGCACCGCTGGCCATTCCACTGCAGATGCAATATTACGAAGGGGGCAACTGGCTGCAAAACAAGGAAGATCAATGTACCCAGTTCTCTTTGGCCAATCAGGGGTTCACTTTCCTCAATCCGAGTCACACCTTTGATGCGGCGACTCGCGAGCTGAATCTGGGGGCAGGTCGCAAGATCAAGCTGGGATTGGGCAGTTCGGCACCGGCTGGGGATGCTGCACTGGCGAAAGACGGGGAGATCCTGTTCCACTTTGCCAAGCCGGACATCTCGGTGCGCATCCCCTACAAGGTCGAATTGGCAAAACAGCCATCATCGCCACTCTGGTTGTCTGACCCAACGAGTGCCAATGACGGCAACCTGCAAGGTGAGGCCATTTTCGGCTCCAGCCGGGGTAATGACAGAATTATTTATCGGCGCGAAGTATTGCAGTAATTGATGTGTAAGGGGGGGTGGCTCAACAGCATCCCCCTAAATCCTTGTTTATTAGTGTTTGCAAGCGTGTGCGAGTGAGTGATGACTCGCATTTTTGTCGCGCCTGATTGATTGGCGACAGTTTGAGCGCTTGCCCATTGGGGTGGGCATTGGTAAAGTTAGCCGGTTTTCTGCACCTCCAAATTCTTAGGATTTCCCGTAGCCATGTTCAAAAAGCTCAGAGGCGTCTTTTCCAACGATCTGTCGATCGATTTGGGAACTGCCAACACCCTGATCTATGTAAAAGATCAAGGGATCGTCCTTAACGAACCCTCAGTTGTCGCCATTCGCCAAGAGCGCGGGAACGCCAAATCGGTCGCTGCTGTCGGTCATGCCGCCAAGCAGATGCTGGGCCGTACCCCGGGCAACATTTCCGCAATCCGCCCGATGAAAGATGGCGTGATCGCCGATTTCTACGTGACCGAGAAGATGCTGCAGCACTTCATCAAGCAGGTTCACGACAACAACTATTTCCGCCCCAGCCCGCGTGTGCTGGTGTGTGTACCGTGCGGTTCAACCCAGGTTGAGCGTCGCGCCATCAAGGAGTCCGCACTGGGCGCCGGTGCCCGCGAGGTCTACCTGATCGATGAGCCTATGGCTGCTGCCATCGGTGCCGGCCTGCCGGTATCCGAAGCGACCGGTTCCATGGTGGTTGATATCGGTGGTGGTACCACTGAAGTGGCCATCATCTCCCTGAACGGTGTGGTCTACTCCCAGTCAGTCCGTATCGGTGGCGACAAGTTTGACGAAGCGATCATCAGCTACGTCCGTCGCAACTACGGCAGCCTGATCGGTGAAGCGACTGCCGAGCGTATCAAGCACGAGATCGGCTCCGCCTATCCGGGCGAAGAGGTGCGCGAGATCGAAGTCCGTGGTCGCAACCTGGCTGAAGGTGTACCGCGCAGTTTCACCCTCAACTCCAACGAAATCCTGGAAGCGCTGCAAGAGCCGCTGTCCGGTATCGTGGCCGCCGTCATGGTGGCGCTGGAGCAGTCTCCGCCGGAACTGGCTTCCGACATCTCCGAGCGCGGCATGGTGCTGACCGGTGGTGGCGCTCTGCTGAAAGATATCGACCGTCTGCTGATGGAAGAGACCGGCATTCCTGTCGTCGTGGCCGAAGATCCCCTCACCTGTGTGGCCCGTGGCGGCGGCAAGGCGCTGGAGCTGATCGATATGCACGGTGGCGATCTGTTCCACTACGAATAAGACCCAAAGCCGGCCAGCGTGCCGGCTCTTTTTTGACGACCCATGAAACCCATTTTTGGTAGAGGCCCTTCGCTTCAGTTACGGTTGTTTCTCGCCGTCATCATCTCCATCGCTGCCATCGTCGCGGATTCCCGCTTCGGTGTGTTTACCCATGTCCGCGTCTACCTCAGTTCGTTAGTCAGTCCCCTGCAATACATGGCCAATGCGCCCGGTACCCTGCTCGACACCATGTCGACCCAGGTGCAGACCCGTGCCGATCTCATCGAGCAGACCAAGCAGCAGGAGCAACAGCTGTTTACCCTGCGCTCTCGCCTGCTCAAGATGGATCATCTGGAGCACGAGAACCAGCGTCTGCGCGAGCTGCTGGGTTCACCGGTGCACAAAGAGTCCCGCAAGATGGTGGCTGAGCTGCTGTCGGTGGATTCCGACCCCTTCAGCCATCAGGTGCTGATCAACAAGGGGGCGCTGGATGGCGTCTATAACGGTCAGGCGGTGATCAACGATCAGGGGGTGATTGGTCAGGTGCTCCACGTGGGCTCCACCACCAGTCGCGTGCTGCTGATCACCGACTCCAGCCACGGTATTCCGGTGCGGGTGCTGCGCAACGACTTGCGCGCCATCGCCTCCGGCAGTGGCGAGCTCGACAAGCTGGAGCTGCGCAACCTGCCGCGCAACACCGATATTCAGGTGGGGGATCTGCTCGTCACCTCGGGTCTGGGTGGCCGTTTCCCGGAAGGTTATCCGGTGGCGACCGTGACCCGATCCGAATATGTGGAGGGCAAGCCCTTCGCCCAGGTCGAGGCCAAGCCGCTGGTAGAGCTGGATCGGCTGCGTTATCTGCTGCTGCTGTGGACCGACAAGAAACCCGAAGTACATGATGATGAGAATGGCGAACGGGTGGCAACGGCTGCCTCCGCCGCTGGAGCCACTCGCTGATGCTGCAACCCGCCAGCGGCAGGATCTGGATCTGGATTTCGATCCTGCTGGCCTTGAGCCTGTCGATCCTGCCGCTTCCTTTCGAATTTGATCCATTCCGTCCGGACTGGCTGGCCATGGTGCTCATTTACTGGGCACTGGCCTTGCCGCACCGGGCCAATGTCGGCACCGCCTGGGTGGCCGGCCTGCTGCTGGATGTGCTGCTTGGCAGCACCCTCGGTGTGCGGGCGATGGCGATGGCCATCACTACCTATCTGGCCGCCTTCCAGTTCCAGAAGATCCGCAACTTTTCCCTCTGGCAACAGGCCCTGATCATCGGTGGGCTGTCGCTGGTGGGCAAGCTGACGGTGTTCTGGGCCGAGCACCTGTTCAGCCGGGCCAGCCTCAACTTCGCCTACTTTTGGTCGATGTTGACGACGATGCTAATATGGCCCTGGGTATTTCTGGTGCTGCGCAAGGTGCGGCGCCGCTTCAATATCAGGTAAATATGAGCAAAAACAACGAACTGCAACTCTATCTCGCCTCGGGTTCTCCCCGTCGTCGCGAACTGCTGACCCAGCTTGGCTACCGTTTTGATGTGCTGAAACTGGATGTACCGGAGCAACGGGAAGAGGGGGAGAAGCCGCAAGATTATGTCTGTCGTCTCGCTCGCGACAAGGCGATGGCGGGTGTGGCGTGTGCGCCGACAGCGTTGCCGGTGCTGGGTGCCGACACCATAGTGGTGCTGGGGGATAGGGTGCTGGAGAAACCGTCCGATCTGCTCGATGCCAAGGATATGCTGGAGGCGCTCTCCGGCAAGGTGCATCAGGTGATGACCGCGGTGGCGCTGGCCAGCCCCGAGCGTTGTGACGTGCGACTGGTCACCACCAACGTGGCGTTTCGCAAGCTGGACGAGGCCGAGATCGAGGCTTACTGGCAAACCGGCGAGCCCTGTGACAAGGCCGGGGCCTACGGCATTCAGGGTATTGCCGGCAAGTTTGTCAGCCGTATCGAAGGGAGCTACAGCGCCGTGGTCGGCCTGCCGCTGCTGGAGACGGATCTATTGATCAAGCAGCATCTGGAACAACACAAGTAATTTTCCGTCAGCTGTGCTCTGCTGCGTTCTTCCTTGCGCGCGTTGTACCGGATTGGCTGTATAAGAATTCAAAACTGGAACAGGCAAGGTTAGTTATGTCGGTAGAACTGCTGGTTAACGTTACCCCCTCCGAAACCCGGGTCGCTCTGGTCGAAAACGGTCTGCTGCAGGAAGTGCATGTAGAGCGTCAGGCCAAACGCGGCATTGTCGGCAACATCTACAAAGGCAAGATAAGCCGGGTGCTCCCTGGCATGCAGGCAGCCTTCGTCGATATCGGCATGGACAAGGCGGCCTTTTTGCACGCCTCCGATATTGTGCCCCATACCGAGTGTGTGGCGGTGAAGGAGAAGGAGCAGTTCCAGGTCGGCAATATCGCCGAGCTGGTGCGTCAGGGGCAGGACATCATGGTGCAGGTGGTGAAAGACCCGCTGGGTACCAAGGGTGCCCGTCTCACTACCGATATCACCTTGCCTTCCCGCTATCTGGTTTTTATGCCGGGCAGCGCTCACGTCGGCGTCTCCCAGCGAATCGAGTCCGAAGCGGAGCGGGAACGCCTCAAGCGCACCGTGGCCGGTTATGTGGATGAGCTGGGTGGCTACATCATCCGTACCGCCGCCGAAGGGGTGGGGGAGCAGGAGCTGGAGCAGGATGCCGCCTTCCTGAAGCGGCTGTGGCGCAAGATCCTCGAGCGCAAGCAGAAGTATCCCCCCTGCAAGATCCTCTACGAGGATCCCAGTCTGGCCTTTCGGGTGGTGCGCGATTTCGTCGGTGCAGAACTCGACAAGATCCGCGTCGACTCGCGCCAGAGCTTCGATCAGCTCAAGCGCTTCACCGAAGAGTACGTGCCTGAGCTGGCCAGCAAGCTGGAGTACTATCCCGGCGAGTCGCCCATCTTCGATCTCTACGACGTGGAGAACGAGATCCAGCGGGCGCTGGAGCGCAAGGTGGAGCTGAAATCCGGCGGCTACCTCATCATCGACCAGACCGAAGCCATGACCACGGTGGATATCAACACCGGCGCCTTTGTCGGCCACCGCAATCTGGAAGAGACCATCTTCAATACCAACGTCGAGGCGACGGCGGCCATCGCTCGTCATCTGCGCCTGCGCAACCTTGGCGGCATCATCATCATCGACTTCATCGACATGCAGTCGGAAGATCACCGCCGCCGGGTGCTGCACAGTCTGGAGCAGGCGCTGTCGAAGGACAGAGCCAAGACCAACGTCAACGGCTTCTCCCAGCTGGGCCTGGTGGAGATGACCCGCAAGCGCACCCGCGAGAGTCTGGAGCATGTGCTCTGCTCCGAGTGTCCCGAGTGCAAAGGGCGCGGCCGGGTCAAGACGGTGGAGTCGGTCTGCTTCGAGATCCTGCGGGAGATCATTCGGGTCAATCGTGCCTACGATGCGGATCAGTTCACCGTCTATGCGGCCCCGGCCGTGGCCGACTACCTCCATGGCGAGGAGTCCCACAGTCTGGCGGAGCTGGAAGTGTTCATCGGCAAGCAGGTGCGGGTAGTGAGCGAACCCCTCTGTGGTCAGGAGCAGTTCGACGTGGTGATGATGTAATTGGTCTATCGCTGGCTGAGTCGGGGCTGGTTGGCCCTGGGGGTCCTGTTCGTACTGATGGCCATGCTGGTCACCTTGGTACGGGTTGGGGGCCCTTTGCTGAATCAGTATCGAGAGAGCCTGATCCACACTCTGCTCGGCGATTCGCAAATCAAGGTCAGCGTCGATCAGATTGGGCTGAGCTGGACACAATCCGGCCCGGCCCTCGAACTGCAACAGCTCGCCGTTGCCCCCGACTCCAAACGCTACACCGTCAAGCTCGGCAAGGCCTGGGTGCATCTCGACTTCTGGCGCACCATTAACGAGCTCAAGCCGGTGTTTGGCGAGCTGATCCTGAACGATGGCGATATCACCATCGACTTGCGCCAGCCGGCTGACGACAGCCCCGCTGGCGATCCCCAGCAGGGGGCCCTGCTGCGCTTTCTGCTGACCCAGCTCTCTACCTTCGACATCCACAACACCCGGCTCAATGTCACCACCGCACTGGGTGACATGCGGGCACTCGATATCGCCCAGCTGCGCTGGCAGAACCGTGGCAAGCGCCATCAGGGGGTCGGCAAGGCCTATCTCATCAACGGGGTGGGCGAGAGCACCCTCGATCTGATACTCGATGTAGATACGCCGCAAGATCGACTCGATCGCCTCAAGGGGCAACTCTATCTGGGGGCCCGCCAGCTCGATATCACCCCGACCCTGGCCAGGATCCATGCTGGTGAACCCAGGGTTACCGGTCAGCTCGACTTCCAGCTCTGGAGCGAGTTTGACAGCGGCAAGCTGGGCAATACCCTGCTGGCGTTTGGCAACAACTACCTGATCTGGAAGGATCCCAAGAAAGGGGAGATGCACCGCTTTGGCCTCGATGGCGGCAAGATCCAGCTGCGTCGGGATGGCACCGACTGGCAACTGGCGAGCCACAACGTCACCTTCAAGCTGGACGGCAAACCCTGCTTGCAGAGCCGGTTGCAGCTGGAGCGGATCGGGGATCGGGTGCAGGGCTATGTGCCGCAGATCGATCTCGAGCAGTTTGCTCAGCTGAGCCAGCTGGTCTCCGCGATTTATCCTGCCCAGAGCGAGCTGCTCAAGCAGACCAAACCCAAGGGCAAGCTGACTGATTTGACCCTGCAGGCCGATGCCGGGTGGCAGGATATCTCCCTCAGTGGCGAGATCGCCAATGTGAGCCTCAATGCTTGGCACGACGTGCCCGGGATGAGGGATCTCAATGGAGAATTCTGGCTCACCCCCAAGGGGGGCAGCGCCAGATTGGCGCTGGCGAACGACAAGGTGGATCCCGCCCGTCACTTCAAGATGCCGATCCCGGTCGACAATTTCTCGGCCCGCCTCGACTGGTGGCGTGAGGAACAGGGCTGGGTGCTCTACGGGCAGGATATCGCGCTGGATAACCCGGATCTGACCCTGGCCAGCCGTTTCCGCCTCGATCTGTTCGAGCACCCCTTCCTGGCCTTGACTGGTCGCATCGATGTGAAGAATGCGGGCCATGCGGATCGCTACTTCCCGCTGCAGGCGATGGACAAGGGGCTGGTGGATTACCTGAGTGGCGCCATCAAGGGAGGCAAGGCCAAGGGGGCCGACCTGCTCTGGTATGGGGAGTTTCGGGATTTCCCCTACGACAATGGCAAGGGCATCTTCCAGGTGGCGGTGCCGCTGGAGCAGGCCACCTACGAGTTCTTCCCCGGTTGGCAACCGCTTACCGATCTGCAGATCGATCTGTTGTTCCAGAATGCCGGTCTCGATATGCGCAGCCGATCCACCAAACTCGGCAAGGCGAGCTCCGACTCGGTGCATGCCTGGATCCCGGATCTCTCCCCCGGCGCCCACCTCTATGTGGATGCCAAGGTGCAGGGGGAGGGCAAGGCCATCAGCGACTACCTGCAGGACTCCCCGCTGGGCAGTTCGGTAGGTCAGGCGCTGCGGGAGATCGAGATCCGCGGCCCGATGGCAGGATCGGTCAAGCTCGATATTCCTCTCGATGGCGAGAGCGAGGTGAAGGCGAGTGGCGATGCCACCTTCAGCAACAACAAGGTGCGGGTCGCCAGTCTGGATCTGCCGCTGGAGAAGGTCGAGGGGCGCCTCGAATATGACAACGAACAGACCCGTTTCAGTAACCTCAAGGCGAGTTTGTGGAACCAGCCGCTGACCCTCGACTATCAGGGGCGCCAGCATCCGGATCACTATCAGGTCGACCTCGATTTCAAGGGGCAGTGGGATAGCCGCCGCCAACCCGCCGCCATCTCCTCGTACGGTATCCTCAACGGCCGCAGCAACTGGGGCGGCAAGCTCGGGTTGACCTTGCCCGAGAGCAAGCCATTCAGCTTCCAGCTGGCGCTCGACTCCAACCTGCAGGGGATGGAGCTGGATCTGCCGCTGCCTCTGGCCAAGAGCAGCGCCAGCCGGCTGCCGCTCAAGGTGATCGCCCGTGGCCGGGATGGCAGCGCCGACATTCGCGCCGTGCTTGGGGCTGATGTGGATATGCAGACCCGACTGGTTTACGGCGAAGGGGTGCCTTATCTCAGCCGGGTGCGGGTCGATGTGGGACAGCCGGGTGCCCGGGTGCTGCGCGATGCCCCCATGCTGCTTGCCATCAACCAGCAGGAGGCTGACGTTGGCAGCTGGCTGGCACGACTCAAGCAGTGGCTGCCAGCGCAGAACCAGACCGGCAATGCGGTGGTTGGACCGGCCTTCTTGCCGCAGGAGTGGTGGGTGGATGGGCAGCTGGCTCGCGCCTATATCGGCAGTGCCACCCTCAAGGCGGTACGTTTCACCGTGGGGCCGACCAATCAGGCGACCGAGGTGATGATCGACAGCCCCGACGTGATGGGGGTGATCCGCCAGCCCGCAGTAGCCAATCGCCCGGTAGACGCCAAGTTTGCCCGCATCTTCTGGTCCGGCAAGAGTTCGGATCTCAGTCCGGATCCCGATGCCAGGCAGGATAACGCCATCATGGCCTCCATCCCCTGGCTGACATTCAGCTGCGTCGATTGCCGCTTTGGCGCATTGCCGCTCGGCGAAGTGAAAGGGGAGCTGGTGCCCGGCGCCAACAAGGTGACCCTCAAGGGACTGGATATGCGGCTGGCAGGTAGTCAGCTCACCGGCAGCGTCGACTGGCTGGCCGATGGCAACCGGATGGAGACCCGCGCCCGTGGCAAGCTGACTAGCAACAACAGCGAGCTGCTGCTCAAGCGGCTCGGCTACACCTCCCCCATCGGCGATGCCCCCGGCTCCCTCGCTTTTGATCTGAACTGGCAGGATGTGCCCTATCGCCCGAGCCTGCCGACTCTGGGGGGCAGTGCCAACTATCAGCTGGAGGGCGGCACCCTGCGCGAGGTCAACGACAAGGGGGCACGGCTGCTCTCCCTGCTCAGTCTCGACTCCCTGCTGCGCAAGCTGCGCCTCGATTTTCGCGATGTGTTCGACAAGGGCTTCTACTTCGAATCCATGTCCGCCTCTGCCACCATCAAGCAGGGGCAGGTCAGCAACGATGATTTCTATATGAAGGGGGCGGCAGGCAACCTTCGCGGCGAGGGGATCGCCGATCTGGTGCGCTGGCGGCTCGACTACGAGCTGAGCTTCTCTCCCAATCTGGGGGGCACCCTGCCGGTGGTGGCGGCCTTCTCCATCACGCCGGTCACGGGGCTCTATGTGCTGGCCCTCTCCAAACTGCTGGAGCCGGTGGTGGATGTGGTGACTCGCATCGATTTTCGCATCTCGGGCCCGCTCGACGCACCCAAGCTGATCGAGGCGGGACGAGATCGCGCGCGCATCAAGCTCAACCAGCAGCAGAAAGAGGCGGTTGACGCCGTTGCTCCCAGCCTGCCAACGCAAGAGGTGACCCCTTTCCTGCTGAGCCCCAAACACGCGGGGCCTGCTCAGCGCTGAACGAGCGGCCCGGCACCATCACAAGGAGTGAGCCATGATCCGACATATCCTGCTGATCGCCTTCAAGCCGGGCACCCAGCCTGCCCAGATAGATGCGGTGCGTACCGCCTTTCTCGCCATTCCCCATCAGGTCAGCGGCGTGACCGCCGTGGAGTGGGGGGAGAATGACAGCCCGGAGGGGAGGGATGATGGCTTTACCCACAGCGTGCTGATGACCTTCGCCGACGAAGCAGCCCGCCAGCGCTATCTGCCCCATCCGGATCACGATGCCCTCAAGGCCATCTTCCGCTCGGTGCTGGCGCGCATCATAGTGCTGGATTACACCCTGCAGGCAGGGGATGCTGTCACCGTCTGATGGCCCAAGCGACAAGGAGAGAGTCATGTGGTTAGCCGCAATACAGTTGGTATCTGGCCGTCACTGGCAGGATAACCGGAAGCAGATTGCCGCCGAACTGGCGGCCTTGCCCAAAGAGCGGCCGCTGCTGGTGCTGCTGCCTGAGAACTTTGCCCTGTTTGGCGAACTCCAGGGCTATCTGGATGGTGCCGAGGCAATCGGCTCCGATCCCAGCGCCGCTCTGAGCGGAGCAACGCCCATTCAGCAACAACTGGCCGAATGGGCTCGCGATTACGGTATCTGGCTGGTGGCCGGGGCTATGCCGACCACCATCGCCGATTCCGACCATATCCACACCAGCTCGCTGGTGTTTGACCCAAGCGGTGAGCTTAGGGGCCACTACCACAAGATCCACCTGTTCGACGTGGATGTGGCGGATAATCACGGTCGCTACCGTGAGTCGGAGACCTTCAGCCCCGGCGAGGAGCCTGTGGTGGTGGACTCCCCCTTTGGTCCCCTCGGCCTCTCGATCTGTTATGATTTGCGCTTTCCCGAGCTCTACCGTCAGTTGGCCCGTGCCGGTGCCCGCGTGCTGCTGGTGCCTGCCGCCTTTACCGCCGTGACCGGCGAGGCGCACTGGGAGCCGCTGCTGCGGGCTCGCGCTATCGAAAACCAGTGCTACGTAGTCGCTGCCAATCAGGGCGGCACTCACGAGACAGGGCGCCAGACCTGGGGCCACAGCATGGTGATCGACCCCTGGGGTCGGGTGCTGGCGAGCAAAGAGTCCGGGCGCGGCACTGTGCTGGCGCAGATGGAGCCCGGGCTTATCGACGAATTGAAACGCACCATGCCAGTGCTGCAACACGCCCGTTTGCTCTGATGGTGTGGTGAAAAATTGAAACGCAGCCGTTTGCCCGTGCTGGAGCATGCCCGTTTGTTGTGATGGTGCGGCTTGTTGCCAACCCGTCGGCAAGACGATTTAAAACAGCTCGTTACGAGAGTGGAGAAAAAGATTGAGTCTATTGAGCCAGGTTAGTGCCTCCCTGTTGGCCCCGAACGACCTCGACGAAGGGCGCCTGCAGCAGTTGCTCGGCAGCCTGATGAGCCACCAGGTCGAGTTCGGCGATCTCTATTTCCAGCGCAGCTGGCACGAGTCCTGGATGCTGGAAGATGGCATTGTCAAGGATGGCAGCTACAACATCGATCAGGGGGTCGGGGTGCGCGCCGTCAGCGGCGAGAAGACCGGTTTCGCCTACTCGGACGAGCTGAGCCTGCTGGCGCTGCAACAGTCGGTGACTGCCGCCCGCGGCATCGCCGCTGCCGGTGCTCACGGCAAGGTGAAGGCATGGGCGCGCACCGAAGCGAACCTGCTCTATCCGGCCATGGATCCGCTGCAGACCCTCGACAAGCACCAGAAGATTGCCCTGCTGGAGCAGATGGACAAGTTCGCCAGGAGTCTGGATCCCGCCATCAATCAGGTGATGGCCTCCATCAGCGGCGTCTACGAAGAGGTGCTGGTGGCCGCGACCGACGGCACCCTGGCCGCCGATGTGCGTCCGCTGGTGCGTCTGTCGGTGACCGTGATCGCCGAGAAGGGCGATCGCCGCGAGCGTGGCAGTGCCGGTGGCGGTGGCCGCTTTGGTTACGACTGGTTCCTCGAACTGGACGGGCTGGAGAGCCGCGCCTTTGGCTATGTGCGTGAAGCGGTGCGTCAGGCGCTGGTCAATCTGGAAGCCATCGACGCGCCAGCCGGCACCATGCCGGTGGTGTTGGGCTCCGGCTGGCCTGGCGTGCTGCTGCACGAGGCGGTGGGTCATGGTCTGGAGGGGGATTTCAACCGCAAGGGATCTTCCGCATTTGCCGGCCGCATCGGCGAGCAGGTGGCCTCCAAGCACTGCACCATCGTCGATGATGGCACCCTGCCGGGTCGGCGCGGCTCCGTCTCCATCGATGACGAGGGGACGCCGGGCGGTTACAACGTGCTGATCGAGAATGGTATCCTCAAGGGGTATTTGCAGGACAAACAGAACGCCCGCCTGATGGGGGTACCGCTCACCGGCAACGGGCGCCGCGAATCCTACGCCGCCATGCCGATGCCGCGCATGACCAACACCTACATGCTGGCGGGTCAGTATGATCCGGCGGAGATCATCGCCTCGGTGAAGAAGGGCATTTATGCCCCCAACTTCGGCGGCGGTCAGGTGGACATCACCTCCGGCAAGTTTGTCTTCTCCGCCTCCGAGGCCTACCTCATCGAGGATGGCAAGATCACCGCTCCCATCAAGGGCGCGACCCTGATCGGCAACGGCCCCGAGGCGATGAGCCAGGTCTCCATGGTGGGCAGCGATCTTGCGCTGGATCGCGGGGTTGGCATCTGCGGCAAGGAGGGGCAGAGCGTGCCGGTCGGTGTCGGCCAACCCACCCTCAAACTGGATCAGCTCACCGTGGGTGGCACCCAGTAAGCCTCGACGCAGAACAAGAACAGAGAGAAACCATGCTTACCCTGTCGAAAATATCCAATATCAGGAGCCAGCTCTCCCCCAGCGAGCTCAAGATTGCCGATTACATCCTCTCCTGTCCGGAACAGGTGACCCACTTCTCCTCTCAGGAGCTGGCCCAGCAGGCGGAGGTGAGCCAGTCGAGCATAGTGAAGTTCACTCAGAAGATCGGGTTCAAGGGCTTCACCGCCTTCAAGCTGGCGGTCAGCGAGGATCTGGGGCGCAAGCATGCCATCAAGACCGACAATGTCGGTGATCTCTACAATGGCATCGGGCGAGACGATGATCTGGAGACCATGGCCAAGAAGCTGGCGCAGGAGAAGATCAATTCTATTATCGAGACCACTCAGGCTCTCGACAGTGCTCTGCTGAAGCAGGTACTCGACACCATAGATGGCGCCGGGCGGGTACAGCTGGTGGGGATTGGCGGTTCTGCACTGACCGCCAAGGATCTCTGGTACAAGTTGCTCAAAATTGGCGTAACTACCCTGTTTGCCCAGGATAGCCATGTGCAGATCTCCATCGCCCAGACCCTGGGGCCGGGTGATGTGCAGCTGGTCATCTCCTATTCTGGCGCCAGCCGTGATGTGCTGGCGGCGGCCGAGCTGGCCAAGCGCAATGGTGCCACCCTGATTGCCGTGACTTCGTTCCGGCAAACCCAGTTGCGCCAGATGGCCGACATGGTGCTGGATACGGTGGCGGAGGAGAACGAACTGCGTATCTCTTCCATCTCCTCCCGTACCGCCCAGAACACCATTACCGACATCCTGTTCCTTGGCCTGGTGCAGCGCAGAGACGAGCGAGCCTGGGCCCTGATCGATGGTACCCGGGATGCCATCGACCGACTCAACAAGGAGTGAGGCCGGCTCTCCCGCTGCATCATCCGTACAACAAAAAACCACCTGAACAGGTGGTTTTTTGTTGTCTGCTAGAGGTCAAGGGCCCAGCGGATAAAGGCTTTACGCCGCTTGGCATCGGCCGCCAGATAGAGTTCCCGCAGGGTGGCATCCGCCTGCTCCGGCGTAAGTGCCGAAGCTGTATGAGCAGTAGTTGCGGCCTGTGTTGCGAAAATGGGGGCCGGGCTTACTGTTGGCGTATGGCTTTCCAGCAGGGCCTGGTAATCGGTGCCCAGACTATCCTGGCTGCGTGGCAGGGCTTGTAGTGCCAGCGGCTGTGAGGTGCCCTTGTCGTCACTCAGCAGCAGGGCCGGGCTGGCGGCAAACTGGCGGATAGCCGAGGAGCTGGTCAGCACCGGGGGGGTCAGTTGCAGCGTCCCTTGTGATGGTGCTGTAAGGGTAACCAGCAGAGGAGCCGAGGTCACGCGTCCCTGGCTCTCGTTGGTGGAGCGAGGGTCACTTGGGCTGTCAAAGCGCACCAGCAGTCGGGACTCTCCCGCCGGGAGCTCAATGGTCCGGGTGAAGGCCGAGGGTTTGCCCTGTGGCGAAGCGAGCAGGGTGAGGGTATCGGCCAGCTCCAGTCGGGCGGCCGTGGCCGGTACGCTGAGCAGCAGGGCAAACAGGGGGGATAATAGTAGGGGAGAGAGCAGGGAGGATCGTGCCATCATAAGACTCCATGAAGGAGCCGGCCCGCAGGCCGGCAACCAGATCAGAATTCGTAGCGCAGGCCGAGGTGGTAGAAGCTCTCGCTGTTGCTGCTGCCACCAAAACTGGTGATGGTGCTACCAGCCAGACCATCTTCACCATTGCGGATCACATAGGCGCTGTAGAGGGAAGATCGCGGGGTGAGCTTGTATTGCAGTTCCAGCGTAGTATCGCGCAGTGCCATCTGGTCGCCCCCCTCGTTGACGAGGTGACGATAGCCTGCGCGGGCCGCCCACTTCTGGTTGATGTCATACACCGCGGTCAGTTCCCACACCTTGTCTTCACTGTCGGCACGGCCATCGCGATAGGTCACCTGATCCTTGCTATAGAGGGCGCCCAACATCAGAGGGCCGAGATAGTAGCGGGTACCGATCCCGGCGAAGCGATACTCATCGGCATTGGGATCGACCTTGCTGCCACTGCTCTGGGCGGCTTTGGTCTGCTGATACGCCACGACTGGAGCCAGTTTGCCTGCATTGCCCAGATCGAAGGTGTAGCGCAGGGCGCCGTTGTAGCCGTAATCAAGATCCGAGGTACCGTTACCAAGGATGTAGGCGAGCGAGAGATCCAGATTGCCGAGGGTGTTCTGGTACTGCAGGGTGCCATCCTGACGGAACACCTGCACGGCGGTGGAGTCCACCTTGCTGGCCTGACGAGCCATGGAGACATCAGAGGCGGCAAACACATCGCCAATATCGGTGAACATGATGAGGCCGGAAGAGACGCGCCCGCCGGTCACCTTGCCCCACTGACCACCATCGATCCCTGCCCAGACGTAACGGGCAGTGAGGTCGCTGCTGTTCTTCTGCACGTTGTTGGCGTATTCGGCTGCATTGACCTGATATTGCGCCATGCCGATCACTGCGACATCGTCATTGACGGTCTGACGGGCGGTAAAGCCGATACGGCCATCGAAGTCACCCTGATCATTGCCGCTCTTCTTGTCGGAAATATTGAAGCCAAGACGGCCGTAGAGGTCGACGTTGGAGCCATCGTCAGCCTGATAGATGACGGCCGCATGAGCGGAACCTGTGCCGAGCAGTGCGGGAAGAACCAGAGCAAGCATGGATTTTTTCATTTTTTATCGTTCCTGTACGGGCTCTGTGCCAGAGCCGGGATGAGTTTGGCCATGACCCCGATTGCTCGGGGCCAGACCTTGGCTAGAAATCCGGAGGAGGGATTAACTCAGATCGACGTTCTTGCAGCCGAACATCAGGGTGAAGAGATAGCCGCCGAGGTAGGCGACGGCGAGGCCGACCGCATAGACCATCATGCCGGGGAAGATCCCCTGGGCGGAGGTCATCAGCGGCAGGGCGACGATACCGGATGGTCCAAAGACGGTGTTGAGGCCGACCGGCAGACCCAGCCAGGAGATCAGGCCAACCACGAAGCCCCCCAGCGAACCACCGCAGCAGGCCGTGATAAAGGGTTTGACCCGCGGCAGGGTGACGCCGTAGATGAGCGGCTCACCGACCCCCAGAATGCCCGGAATGATGGTGCCCTTCACCTGAGTGCGCAGTAGGGAATCCTTGCCTGCCCGGCTGTAGAGCGCCAGCGCAGCCCCTACCTGTCCGGCACCGGCCAGCGCCAGGATAGGAAACAGGGAGTTGAAGCCCTGGGCATCCATCAGCGCAAAGTAGACGGGAACGAACCCCTGGTGGATGCCGAACATCACCGAGATGAGGAACAGGCCAGCCAGAATAGCGGTACCGAACGGGTTGCCATTGAGGTTGATGAAGAGCCAGGACATGCCGTTATAGAGCTGCACGCCGAGGGGCATGATCAGGATAAAGGTGACGGCTCCCATGATCAGCAGGGTGATGCAGGAAGTGAGGATCATATCCAGACTGTCCGGCATGTAGCGGCGAACCTGGCGCTCAACTGAGGCGCCTATGATGCAGGCGATCAGCACGCCGATGATGTTGCCGCGGGGATCGATCTGATGGCCGAAGAAGTCGGTGATACCGGAGTAGATGCCGCTGCTGGCCTGAGGGTCATAACCCATGACAAACAGAGAGGCGATGATGGCACCGTTGACGCCGGAGCCACCAAACGCCTTCTGGGCGTTGTAGCCGATCAGTATGCTGAGGAAGCTGAACAATCCCTTGCTGAAGAGCTTCATGTAGCCGACAAATTCGGCCAGCATGCCCCCTGTCTGCTGTCCTTCCAGCAGCAGGGTTTGCTCGATCAGGGTGGCGCAGCCGAGCAGCAGACCCGCAGCGATAAAACCGGGGATCAGCGGTGTGAAAATGGTGGCAAACTTGGCCAGGAAGCGGTGCGCCGCACTGCTCTGTTTCTGCTTCAGCGCCTGTTTGTTGGCGGCGGCGATGTCGACAAGATCCGCTGATTGCGGGCGGGGGGCGGTGAGGATGCCCGCGTCCGCACTCAGCATGCCGTTCATCATTTCGCAGGCGGTCTGGGCTTTGCCCGGACCAAGCACGATCTGGAACTGGTTGTCGCTTTCAATCACCCCCATCACCCCGGCGATCCGTTTGATGGTATCGCGATCGGCATGCAGGCTGTCCGCCAGGCTCAGCCGCAAGCGGGTCATGCAGTGGCCACAGTTGGTGATGTTATCCCGGCCGCCGATGGCCTGGATGATCTGGCCAATCATGGAATCAGTTATTTTTGCCATAAAGAACCCGGTCAGTCTGATGTGAGGGGGCGGATGCCCCCGCTTATGTTGTTATCCTGTCGCCATTGCTGGCGCGGCCAATGTGCGGTCGGCCGATTAATCTGTGCATTTGCTGATAAAGCCGCCGCTGCTTTTCAGCCGCTCTCGTGCTTCGCTGGCGGAGATATTTGCCAGGATCATCACAATGGCGGTCTTGCAATGGTTATCTGCGGCAGCGAGAGCCTGCTCGGCCGTGCCACGATCACATTCGGTTGCTTCCATGACGATGCGCTTCTGGCGCTCCACCAGTTTGGCGTTGGTCGCCTCCACATCCACCATCAGATTGCCGTAGACCTTGCCGGTACGGATCATGGCGCCGGTCGAGAGCATATTGAGGATCAGCTTCTGGGCTGTGCCCGCTTTCATGCGGGAGGAGCCGGTCACAATCTCGGGGCCGACCACGGCGACCATGCTGATGTCGGCCGCTTTGGCGAGCGGGCTGCCCGGGTTGCAGCTGATGCTGCACACTGTGGCACCCAGGCTCCTGGCATATTGCATGGCGCCCAGCACATAGGGGGTTCGCCCGCTGGCTGCGATACCCACCAGCACGTCGTGGGCACTGAAGTGGATATTTTTAAGATCGTTGGCACCGAGTTCTGCATCGTCTTCGGCATTCTCCACCGCCTGCAGTATGGCCTTGTGGCCCCCGGCAATCAGGCCGATGACCAGCTCGGCAGAGACCCCGTAGGTGGGCGGGCATTCGCTGGCGTCCAGGATGCCGAGGCGCCCGGAGGTGCCAGCCCCGATGTAGATCAGGCGGCCGCCTTTGCCAAATGCGGCTGCAATAGCATCGACCGCCTTGGCGATCTCGGGCAGCAGTTGGCCTACAGCCACTGCAACGTGTTGATCTTCTTGATTGATGATCCGCAGCATATCCAGCGTCGGGAGCTGATCGATCTCGATGCTGGCTGGATTGCGGGTTTCGGTAATCATGCTTGATAGGTCAATGGTCATCGCTTCCTCTACTTCAGGTCGTCGCCATTCCCGGCGTAAATCATTCTTCTCGATGCGGGTCATCATGCTCGATTTTTGATTTTTATTATGAGACTGGTGTCGCATAATTAATTATTCCAATTATTTTCTTTTTAAAGGAGGTAAAATTCCATCAGAGGAGCATAGAGAGAAGAGGGGGTGACAGGGGGATTGGCTAGCCTGCTTGATGGGCATGCAACAAAAAGCCCCGGTCAGTAGGCCGGGGCTTGCAGAATCATCGGTGTTAATTGACCGAGATGGCGCGGGCGTCGATGAAGTAACGGGCTTTGCCCTGTTTGTCGATCTGGATTTTGGCGAGCAGCCTCTCTTGCTGCCTGTGTTCCCACAGTTGTTCTATGCTGGCAAGAGCTGGATTGGCTATGCCGAGCACATTCAGGTATTCGTGAAACAGGCTATGACTGCCGATTTCGGTCAGCATCTTGGTCATATGGGCACTCTTCTGGAACAAGGGGGGCAGATACAAGATAGCCATGTCGAGCTGAATGAGCGCTGTACAAAAAACAAACAGAGCTTCTGGCAACAGCAGAGATAATGCGGGTCAGCGAGTGCGGGATCGCAGACAACAAAAAGCCCCGTTCGGTGGAGCGGGGCTGGCTGGTTATTCGGTATCAGTTGATGGATATGGCGCGAGCATCGATGAAGTAACGGGCATTGCCCTGCTTATCGATCTGGATTTTGGCGACCAGCTGCTCCCGCTTTTTATATTCCCAGTGTTGCTCAATCTTGGCGAGGGATGGGCTCGCAATCCCAACCACGTTCAGGTACTCGTGAAACAGGCTATGGCTCCCTATTTCGGTCAGTATCTTCTCCATCTGCATACTCTCCTGAAGTTGAGTGGGTATTCATCAACAAACCTATCAGCGTCCGTCTGAATAAAGTCTGTATAAAAAACAAACTAACCCATTTTTGTGTCAATAACATGATCAGGAACAAGATCAGTGCAGATCGTCAGGGACTTTTTGATACCGTTTTCAATCAGGGCTGACGGGCTTTTGCGGCAACTGATCAAACGTGCCGGAAGCCTGCGGTAGCGCCGGTGCGGTTTGCACGGCCTGGCCACCGTGGAAGACCGGATCCTGTGCCACTTCCTTGATGCCGTTGATGCAAAACTGCATACCCATGCAGACCAGCAGGAAGCCCATGATGCGGGTCATGGCATCGATGCCGGTGGCGCCAAGGATCTTGCAGACCGGATCCGCCAGCTTCAATACTCCCCAGCTGATCAGGCTCATCAGGGCAAACGCAGTGACCATGGCGCCATAGATGGTGAGGCGGTTGTACTCGTCAGGCAGCTCGGCAATCTGGGCTGCCCCGCTTATTACCAGCGCCATGGTGCCCGGCCCGCACATGCTGGGCATGGTGAGTGGTACGAAGGCGATGCTCTGGTTGATATCGACCCCGCTCTGCTGGCTGGGGGCGGGGAACAGCATGCGAAAGCCGATAAAGCCGATGATGAGCCCCCCGGCCAGGCGCAAACCCGGAATGGAGATACCGAACAGATCCAGAATCGAGGATCCGATAAAGAAAGTGATGCAGAGGGTGCAGAACAGATAGATGGCCGCCATATTGACCTGACGTCGCACATGTTCGCGCGACATCCCCTTGCTCAGCCCCAGCAGCAGGGTGGCCGTGGTAGGCGGATTGACCATGGGCAGCAACGCCAGCAAAGCGAGAAATACGACCTGAAAGAACATGTTGAGCCTCGGATAGCAGGGATGAATGGGAATACCTTGATCCAGGTGGTCACCTGACTCAAGAGGGAGGCTATCTTATGCTGGCGAAACTGAACATAAGCAGTACAAAAAAGCCCCGGCAGATACCGGGGCTTGTTGTTCGGGTCAGGCCGCTTGCGGTGCTTGCTGCTGCCGGATGGCCCGTTGCTGGAACCAGAGCCAAAGACCGATGGCGAAACCCAGCACCGACAGGCTCACCACATAGTGGGAGGGGGCCAGCATGTCGCTCTTCATCCATAGGGTCACCGCCATCGGGGTGAGGCCGCCGAAGATGGCGTAGGCCACGTTGTAGGAGAATGACAGACCGGAGAAACGCACCACCGGCGGGAAGGCGTTGACCATCACGTAAGGCACGGCGCCGACAATCCCGACCGCAAAGCCTGCCAGCATGTAGAGCGGCACCAGCTGGCTCGTACCGGCCGCCAGACCGTGATAGAAGGCGTAGCTGGAGCCCGCCAGCAGCAGGGAGCCGAACATGAAGGTGAGACCGCTGCCCAGCAGGTCGATCAGTCGACCATAAACGATGCAGCCGAGGGTCAGGGCCACGATCGCCAGCGAGTTGGCGGTCAGGGCGTCCGCCGGGCTGATGCCATAGACCTTCTGCAGATAGGTCGGGGTCATCAGGATCACCACCACGATACCGGCGGAGAGCAGCCAGGTGAGCAGCATGGAGACCACCACGCTGCTCTTGTGGTTGCGCAGCACCGACTTGAGGGGCAGCTCGTCAGCCAGGGTCTTGTTGGCCTTCATCTCGGCGAAAACCGGGGTCTCGTGCAACCAGCGACGCAGGTACATGGCGACGATGCCGAAGATACCGCCCAGCAGGAAGGGCACTCGCCAGCCCCAGTCACTCACTTCGGCCGGGGTCAGGCTCTTGTTGACCGCAGTGGCGATGAGGGAGCCGAGCAGGATGCCGGCCGTCAATCCCGCCGTGAGCGTACCGCAGGCGACCCCGACCCGACGGGCAGGAACGTGCTCGGCGACAAATACCCAGGCGCCCGGCACTTCACCGCCGATGGCGGCGCCTTGCAGGATCCGCAATCCCAGCAGGGCGATGGGGGCGCCGATGCCGAGCACCGCATAGGTGGGCAGCAGACCGATCAACAGGGTCGGCAGCGCCATCATGATGATGCTGAGGGTGAACATCCGCTTGCGACCGATGAGATCGCCAAAGTGGGCCATGATGATGCCGCCGAGCGGGCGGGCCAGATAACCGGCGGCGAAGATGCCGAAGGTCTGGAACTGGCGCAGCCACTCGGGAATGTCGGCCGGGAAGAACAGCTCGCCGATGACCACGGCGAAGAAGACGAAGATGATGAAGTCGTAAAACTCCAACGCACCGCCGAGGGCAGCCAGACTCAGAGTTTTGTAATCCTGTCGATTGAGGGGGCGGGCGTGATCGTGTTGTTGTGTGGTCGTGGTCATATCCGTATGTTTCCCATCGGTTTTTTTAGTTATTGTCACCCCGGACAAGGGGTATATACAGGTGATCGAGAGTATGCTGCCTGCCTCTTGTGTGTAAATCGCGCAATTCGCAACACTGTCTTGCATCTTTTTGGGGCAATCCGAGTGCCCCGCTGGCGGAGGAATGATGGAAAAGAAACGGGTACTGCTCTCCTGGAGCAGCGGCAAGGATTGCGCATGGGCTCTGCATCAGTTGCGGCAGGATCCCGCCATCGAGGTGGTGGGGCTGTTTACCACCCTCAATCAGGCATTCGAGCGGGTGGCGATGCACGGGGTGCGCAAGCAGCTGTTGACCGAACAGGCCGCCTGCGTCGGGCTGCCCCTCATCACCATCGATCTGCCCTGGCCCTGCAGCAACGAGGATTACGCCCGCATCATGACCGGCTTTATCGCCGATGTGGTGGCACAGGGGATCCGCCATATGGCCTTTGGCGACTTGTTCCTTGAGGATGTGCGCGCCTACCGTGAAAAGCAGCTGGCAGGCTCCGGCATCGAACCACTGTTCCCGCTGTGGGGCAGCAATACCCGTGAACTGGCGTCGCAGATGGTGGCCGCTGGGTTGAAGGCGCGGATCAGTGCTCTCGACCCGAACAAGCTGGATGCCAGCCTGGGTGGCCACGATTTTGACGAGGCACTGCTGGCGGCGCTGCCGGCGGGGGTCGATCCGTGCGGCGAGAACGGCGAGTTTCACACTCTGGCCTGGGATGGTCCCATGTTTCTGCGCCCGCTGGCGATCTGCACGGGGGAGACGGTGGAGCGCGATGGTTTCATCTTCACTGACTTGTTGCCTGCTGATTCCAGCACCTAGTCGAGTTTGGCCTCCTGATCGCTCTTGTCGTCGTTGTAGCGCAGCGCGATCTCGTGAAACTGCACGTGGATGTGAGCGAAGGCATCCGTGATGTCGGGATCAAAATGGTTGCCCCTTCCCGCCAAAATAATGGGCACCACCTCTGCATGGGTCATGGCTGCCTTGTAACACCGCTTGCTGATCAAGGCATCGTACACATCTGCCAGCGCCATCAGTCGGGCCGAGAGGGGAATTTCATCTCCTATCAGACCGTAGGGGTAGCCGGTGCCATCCCACTTCTCGTGGTGGTAGCAGGCGATCTCCTTGGCCAGTCTCAGAAATTCCACCTCTACCCCCAGCGCTTCCTCGGCGTGGACTATGGCCTCCTTGCCAAGGGTGGAGTGGTGTTTCATCTGGGCGAACTCATCTTCATCGAGTTTGCCGGGTTTGAGCAGGATCCGGTCCGGTACGCCGACTTTGCCGATATCGTGCAGGGGGGCCGACTTGAACAGCAGCTCTATGGTCTTGGGGGTCAGCTCGGCACGAAAGCGAGGGTGCTCGCAGAGAGTTTCCGCCAATAGCTTCACATAATGCTGGGTGCGCAGAATGTGGTTGCCGGTCTCGTTGTCCCGGGTTTCGGCCAGAGAGGCGAGGGAGTGGATGGTGATGTTCTGGATCAGCTCGTTTTCTCGGGTGCGTCGTTCAACCTCCTGCTCCAGATAGGCATTTTGGTCATGTAGCAGATCCCGTGCCGTCTTCAGCTCAAGGTGGTTTCTGACGCGGGCCAGCACGATGGCGGGGGAGATCGGCTTGTGAATATAGTCCACGGCGCCGAGAGCCAGTCCATGTGCCTCGGCGCTCTCCTCTACCTTGGCAGTCAGAAAAATCACCGGAATATGCCGTGCCTGCGGCATCTCCTGCAGTGCCTGCATCACCTGATAACCATCCATCCCGGGCATCACGACATCAAGCAGGATCAAATCTACCCGGGAGTCTGATGACAGTATCTCCAGTGCCCGCAGGCCACTGATGGCGACCTTGACCCGGTATTGCGGGCTGAGCAAGGCGCTGAGCAATGAGAGGTTTTCAGGGGTGTCATCGACCACCAGCAGGGTGGGCTTGGTATCGGGATCCAGCAGGTTGAGCATGGTGGTGCCCTCACTCTTGGTTGAACAGATCGGGCCTGAGGGCCCGGACTTGCTTCAGGTGTGCCAGTGCATCCGTAAAACGGAAGCCGGTAATGGCGTCAGCCATCCTGGATGCCGTCTCTCCCAGCACTCTCGTCAGCTGCTGCTGATGCTGCTGGAACAGGGTCAGAGCTCCGGAATCATCTTCCGCCAGCAGCCGGGTCAGCTGCGCCAGCAGGGGCGCCAGGTCGACTTGTTCTTGCTCCGGCAGGTCGGCTGTGGTCTGGGTGGGTAGCAGGGCCTGTAGGCCATCGCTCAGTTGCTGTTGCATCTGCAGCCCCTGTTCCGCCAGTGGAAGCAGACTGGTGGTGTCATCCCCCCGGGAGAGTGCACTCTCCAGCCTGGCCGAGATACCCCGCAGTGGTTCGGCGCCCAGAGTGGCGGTAATTCCCTTGAGGGTATGGGCCTGACGATGGGCCTCCTCCCGGTCGTTCTTCTGCAGGGCGGCGATCAGGCTCTGCATGGGCCGGGTGCCCTGTTGGGCAAATCGTTGCAGCAGATCCTGATACCACCCCCAGTTGTACATCAGCCGTTGCAGGGCGGCTTCGGCATTGAGTCCGAGCGCTCTTAACTGAGGCTGCAATGGCTGGTGCTGTGGTGAAGGTGCGCTCTTGGGTATTGCATCGGTTTCAACGCTGAAGGCAGGGGCCCAGCACTGCAGTGCGGCATAAAGCTTGTCGGGGTCGATGGGCTTGGCGATGTGGTCATCCATACCGGCCGCCAGACAGCGTTCCCGGTCACCGGCCATGACATTGGCCGTCATGGCGAGGATCGGAGTGTGGTGCCCTTCGCTCTCTTGCTGGCGCAACTGACGGGTGGCAGTCAGTCCATCCATCACCGGCATCTGCATGTCCATCAGGATCAGGTCGTATGGTTGTTGCGCAGCCATTTCCAGAGCAATGGCACCATTGGCAGCAATGCTGACGTCGATGCCCGCCGCTCGCAGCAGTTCCATGGCCACCTGCTGATTCAGCTCGTTGTCTTCTGCCAGCAGTATACGGAGTCCCTCGAAGCGATAGTTGTGGGTAGGCTGGGTGGGCTTCAAGGCAGTCGCCGTGGTTTGCTGGCCGAACAGCCCAATGATGGTATCAAACAACACAGAGGCACAGACTGGTTTGACCAGCACCCTATCAAAGCCGGCGGCCTCTGCTTCGCGAAAAATCTCTTCCCGCCCATAACCTGTCACCATGACCCGATAAAGCCGCTTGCCAAGGCCGCGGGCGATGAGGCGGCGCCCCGTCTCTATGCCATCCAGCCCGGGCATGTGCCAATCCAGCAGCACCACCTCGTAGGCGTTACCTTCCTGCTCGGCACAGGCGATCATCTGCAGCCCTTGCTGACCCGATTCGGCGGTGTCGACCACGAAACTCATGCTGCGCAGCAGGGCAGCCAGTATGGTGCGGGCGCTGGCACTGTCGTCGACCACCAGTATGCGGCGGCCACGCAGATCCAGACTTGGCAGATAGCGTGAGCGGTATCTGCCGCGGCCGAGTCGGGCAGTAAACCAGAAAGTGCTTCCCTTGCCCGGTTCGCTCTGCACGCCGACCTCCCCTCCCATCAGTGCCGCCAGTTCGCGGGAGATGGCGAGCCCGAGGCCGGTGCCGCCGTATTTGCGGGTGGTGGAGCTGTCCGCCTGCTGGAAAGACTGGAACAGCCGTTGCTGCTGCTCCTGGCTCATGCCGATCCCCGTGTCCTGCACCGAGCAGTGCAACAGCACCTCTTGCGGTCGTTTCTCCAGACAAGTGACCTTGACCAGTATCTCCCCCTGCTCGGTGAATTTGACTGCGTTGTTGGCGTAGTTGATCAGGATCTGGCCGAGCCGCAGGGGATCGCCATAGAGCAGGGTGTCTAGCTGGTGATCGACCTCGAACAGCAGTTCTATGCCTTTGGCTTCGGCCTTCTCGCCCACCAGGGTTGCCAGATTTTCCAGCACATGGTCGAGATCGAACTCGATCTGCTCCAGATCCAGCTTGCCCGCCTCGATCTTGGAGAAGTCGAGGATATCGTTGATGATGCCGAGCAGGTGATGGGCCGAGCGCTGGATCTTGCCCAGATAATCAGCCTGCTGCGAGTCGAGGCGTGTTTGCAGGGCGAGGTGGGCCATACCCAGAATGGCGTTCATCGGGGTGCGGATTTCATGGCTCATGTTGGCGAGAAAATCGCTTTTGGCCCGGGTTGCGCTTTCTGCCAGCTCATAGGCCTGCTCCAGCTCCTGATTCTTGGTCTGCATCACGGCGAACAGCTCATCCCGGGTCGGTTCAGCGAACTGCTGCTGCATCTGCAACAGCAGAGCGTCATCGGGCCAGTGTGGCAGGTGGCATACCAGAGCGATGGCGGTGTCAGCATGAGGAACCAGCCGGATGCTGCCATGGGTTGCACCGGGTGCGTTGTGCTGCAGTGGCTCGTCGGCCGAGAGGGAGACCCACAGCTCCCGCGTATTGCTCTCCAGCCAAAGCTGGAGTTGCAGTGAGTCGATGGTTGCCGTCAGCTGGCGCACCAGCTCTGAGGTGGTACCCGCCAGCGGCGCCACGAAGGTGGGGCTCTTGTCGATGCAGGTGAGCACCTGGATCACCTTGCGTCTGGCGGTGAGGGCTGCCGTCGGGCCAGAGAGCCTGATATCACCGATCAGCTGCCGCATCTAGCGCTCCTTCTCTGGTTGTACCCGCAGCACAATACAGCTCGCATCGTCGGTGCTGCGCCCACTATGGTCTATGACTTGACGGGCCAGAATGACGGGATCAGCCCCCAGATCCAGTGCGCCGTCACGCAGGTTGAGTGACTCGCTGATGCCATCCGAATAGAGCATCAGCACATCCCCCGGCTTGATGGGCTGCCGTTGCAGCAAGGGGGTGGGGAAGCGCTCCCCCAGCACCCCATCACGGGAGATACCGCGCCAGAGGTCATGGCCGCGCAGACAGATGCGGGTGTTGCCGATGCCGGCGTAGCTCAGTTCACCCCGTTCACTGTTGACCAGGGCTATGCCAGCGGCCGCTCCCCGGGTACCGATGCAGTGTTGGTGCAACAGCTGCAGCAGAGGTGCCGGCTCCTGTTCAGGGGTGTTTTGCAGCGCCTCTTGCAGTATCAGTGCCAGCTTGTTGGCCGAGGAGCCGTGGCCGCTGACATCGATCAGTACCAGCAAGACGCCGTCGGATGTGGGCCGGATAAAGACCAGATCGCCGGAGACCTTTTCCGGATAACAGGGTCTGTTTTCGCTAGCCCAGACCAGTGTCAGACCTGCCTGCCCCCATTGTTGGGTGGGCGTGATGAGACGTGGGACCGAGGGTACAGAACCCAGCCATTTGCGCGCCTGCACCAGGGTGCCCCCTTCCGGCGGTGTGCTGATGGTGAGCTCTGACATCATGCGCCGCACGCCGGGCAGTCCCAGTCCCAGGGTGCCGGAAGTGCTGTAGTGATCCTGCAGGGCCTGATAGACATCCGATATGCCGGGCCCTTTGTCACGGGCGATGATGTCGATGCAGGATCTCCCCTTCGGGTGATGGAGCATCAGGGTGATCTCCCCCTGCCCGGCGTATTTCAGGATATTGCTGCCAAGTTCGGAGACCACGGTGGAGAGCATGGCGCGATCCACGTCGGATAGGTTGGCGATAAATGGGAGCCGACGAACCGACATCACAGCCAGGTGCAGATCGATATCGTGGCGTAGCGGATAGCTGGCCTCCCGGGTCGCATGCTCTTGTATCATGGCGGTTTACTCCTCGCCCTGGAGGCGGCTGACATGGGCAAAAGCGTCGTCCATGTCGATGAAGCAGCGCAGTGGCCCGGGCTGTGCCTCGGCTAGCGCCAGAAATGCGGCGATCCCGGCATTTAGCCCTACCAGCAGGCAGGTGGCACCCAACAGACGGCACACCTCGGCAAGTTTGCAAACCTGTCTGAATTCATGGTGATCCAGTAGCATGACGCCGGAGAAGTCGAGCAAGACTGCATGGTGACGCCCGTGTACCAGTCGCTGGGAGAGGGCCTGCATCAGCATCTGCATGCCGTCGTCTCCGAGATCGGGGCGCATGCTGACTACTATGCAGTCGGCCATATCGGCGATGCCAAGATCGTTGTTGAGCTGCATGGTCATTGCCGCGACCTAGAGGGCTGAGCCAACCCGTTTGAGCGCTATTTCGAAGGCGTCTCTCAGGGTCGCCGTGGTACGGACGTCACCGACCGACACCCCCAGCTCCACCATGGTACGGGCAATGGCGGGGGAGACTCCCGAGATGATGGCTTCACAGCCCATAAACTGGGTCGCCTTGGTGATCTTGATCAGCTGGTTGGCGACGCCAGTGTCCACGGTGGCGACTCCGGCAATATCCAGCACAAAGACCCGGGCGCGGGTTTCGGCAATCTTGGTGAGCGACTTGTTCATCACGTCGGCAGTGCGCATGGAGTCGATGATCCCAACCAGTGGCAGCAGCAGGATCCCGTCCCAGATAGGGGTGACAGGGGTCGACATCTCTTGCAGAGACTGGTGCAGCTCCTCGCGCACTCTGGCGGCCTCTTCCGCTTCCACCATCGCCTGTTTGAGCTGGCGGTGCTGCTCCACCTGCGCCGTGATGTCGGTGGCAAACTTGACGATTTTACTGGGCTTACCGTTCAGATCCAGCACGGGGTTGTAGGAGCCCTGGATCCATACCTCCTGTCCCTGCTTGTTCAGGCGGCAGAATTCGCCAGCCAGAAACTCGCCCCGGCGCAGCGTGTCCCAGAAGGCGAGGTAATCCGCCGACTGGGCGTAGTCTGGGTCAACCAGCAGCCTGTGGTGTTGCCCTTTCAGCTCTTCCAGCTGGTAACCCACTATGTCGAGAAAGCGTGGATTGGCATCCAGTATGGTGCCCTCCAGCGAAAACTCGACCTTGCCCATGACCCGGCTCAGCGCATTGAGCTGGCCCTCGAAGCTGGCCGTGAGCTGCTTCTGCCCGGTCAGATCCATGGCGTACAGAGTCATACGAGATAGTTGTCCATTGTCATCCAGAACCGGGCTGCAGGCTCCACGGATCCAGACATCCCGTCCCGGCTTGTCCAGCAGGTGAAGCTCGTCCTCCTGCGAGGAGCCGCTGCGCAGTGCGGCCTGAAAGGTGTCATGTGTGGCGGATTGCACCTGGTCCGGGGAGAGCAGCATGCCGTAGTGCTTGCCGGAGAGCTCATCCAGCGTGTAGCCCATGAGGCTCAGAAATCGCGGGTTGGCATCAAGGATCTGCCCCTCTGGCGAGAGTTCGAGCCGTACCAGCACCTGATCGAGGGTGTCTATCCCGGCATGATGAGTGGAAGGGGCCGAACCTGTGGTATTGGAAGAGGAAGTGTGCGCGTCCATGGCATCTCCAGAGAGAGTCGTTGATTTTGATATCAATAGCGGGTGTTAAGCAGTTATAGCCCACTCTGGCTCTTCCAGCCGATATCTAGGGTCAAAAGAGGCTTGTCATATCCTGGTTGGTGGAGGCTTATCCCGGGCGGATAAAATGGGGGGCTAGCCACCAAGACCGAGACCGTGAGCCAGATCCTGCAGCAGACCATGAATATTCCGGCCGACCAGCTCAATCCGGTGATCTTCGCCGGTGATCAGCCGGGCCAGAACACCAAGGTGCAGTGGCTCAAGGATAAGCAGATGAAGCTCTTCTACGGCGACGCCGATGGGGATATCAAGGCGGCGCAGGAGGTCGGCATTCGCGGCATTCGTCTGCTGCGGGCCGCCAACTCCAGCTATCGGCCACTGCCGTTGGCAGGGGCGCTGGGGGAAGAGGTGGTCATCAACTCCCAGTTCTGATCCGGAGCAGATCCATGCAACAAGGGCGGGGCCATTGGCACCCGCCCTTTTTGCATCCGTCATCCAGCTCGGGTCAGTCGTCTGCCCACGGCATCTCGGGCAGACTGTCGAGGAACTCGCCGTAACGGGTCAGATTGAAGGGGCCCTGATCGGCCTCCATCGCCATCAGCTCGGCCCCGAGGGCGCAGGCGATATATTGCAGCGCCTCTTCCCGCGGGGTGCCCTTCATTACCAGCCGCATCAGGGTCGCCTTCACATGGGGCGGGTGACCATCGTTGAGCTGGTTCTCCACCATCTCCAGCAGCGCGTCTTCGTCAAAAAATTCCTGAGTGTCGTTCATGGGATATCCGCAACAGTGAATGTGGCGGCCAGTATAGCCTGAATGTGACTAACACCTTGAATGACCAGCGAATAAACAATCCGATGGGGAGGCCATTTGTTACCCATAATTAGGAGGAGTTTGCCAAGGCAAACAGGTTGGAACACAGATAACATGGATGGACACGCCTATGCCCACGATAGATTCCCTGCTGGCCGAGCCCAAGCTACTGCCCCAGATCCCGGAAGTGATGCGCGATTTGATCCAGACCTTCAATGAAAAGGATCCGGATCTGCTCAAGATCAGCAAGTTGATCAACAAGGACCCTGTCATCTCCGCCAAGTTGCTGCGGTTGGCCAACTCGGCCAAATTCGGCAGTAGTCGCCAGATCGGCACCGTCAATGAAGCCGCGGTGCGGCTTGGACTGGCGATGGTGCGCAATATGGTGCTGGCCTGCGGGCTCACCGAGTCGGTCACTGCGGTACCCGGCATTGACCTCAAACATTTCTGGGGCTGCGTCTTCAATGTGGCGGAGCTGGCGCGTCGTCTGGCGGTGAAGAAGGGGATGAAGGGGGATGAGGTCTTTACCTGCGCCCTGCTCTACGATCTCGGCCGCTTGGTGATGCACGTAGGCCTGCCGGAAAACACAGTTCACCACATTCACGATCTGGAGTTGCACAAGGGACGGGCCAAGGCGGAAGAGCTGGTGGTCGGCTTCAATTATGCCCAGGTCGGGGCGGCCATGGCACGCTACTGGAAGTTCCCCGAGACCATCAGCAATGCGGTGGAGTATCACTACAACCCCATGCTGGCCAAGGAGTTCTCCGCCGAGGCCGGGTTGATCCATCTGGCGATCGTGCTGGCAGCGCAATCCGATGTGGGGGAAGAGGCGCCACCCGAGTGGCCCCACAAGGTGGCAGATGCGCTGGGGTTGAGCTGGGCCGATTGCGCCGCCCAGTTCACTGCACTGCGCGAGCAGGGGAATGGCTATGCCGGATTGCTGGCTGCCTGAGCCCGTTTATCCCATCTCATCAGGGGCCAACGCGGCCCCTTTTTCATTGCCGATGGTGCCACAGGCTTGCCAGCCCGGGAGTGACGGGGCACTCTTTGCCCTTCACTTTCCGTTTGAGAGCCCTTGCCATGATTGCCTCCTCCCGCCTGATCCTGCGCGAAATGATCGTCACCGACGCCCCCTTCATCCTTGAGCTGCTCAATGACGACGACTTTTATCGTTACATCGGTGATCGGGGCATTCGCACCCTCGAACAGGCGCAGGAGTATATCCAGCAGGGACCGGCGGTCAGCTATGCCCGCTATGGTCACGGACTCTATCTGGTGGAGCGCAAGGAGGACGGTGTCAGCCTCGGTATCTGCGGTTTGATCAAGCGCGACACCCTGGAGCAGGTCGATATCGGTTACGCCTTCCTGCCGCAATATCGCGGTCAGGGCTACGCCATTGAAGCGGCGCAGGCCGCCCTTGCCGATGGCAAAAGCCGGTTGGGGATCGGGCAGGTGGTCGCCATCGTCACCCCGGGCAACGAGCGATCCATCGGCCTGCTGGCCAAGCTGGGGTTGGTGCGCAGTCGATTGGTCAAATTGAGCGAAGATGCTGACGAATGCCTGCTGCTGGAGCAGTGATCAAGGTCAGAGAGCTGAAAAGCAAATGGCGAGGTGGCTGTCAGGCTGAGTGACAAGCAAGAGGCTGGATCTGGCTAAAGGCGTGAGAGAAGCAAAGAGGCCGCCGTGAGTTGCGGCCTGTCTGCATCGGGCGCTGCCGGAGGGCAGGCAGGATCAGTTGAGGTCTTCGATGGAAGACTCGCCGCATTCATATAAGTGTTTGATTATTATATTTTTAATTGTTTTGGTTAAGTGTTTTTTATTTTTTTACCCCACACTAAACCCCGCTCAGTCAAAATTCTCTCTGCTGGTGGCCGGCATAGAGCGTTTGGCCAGTGAGCCGTTTCCTCTCCTCTGGTGGTGATAACTCAGCCAGCGGAATGGGCTGTGTTGTCGTTTTCACTGCGTCATGGACGTGAGGTGGCAGGGATTATTTCATCTATCAGTTCGGTTGGGTCGAGATCCCGTTAGCCGCTGCAGCAGGTTGTCTGTCAAGGTTGCTCTGGCAGCCTTCCAATCAGCGATGTTGCGAGGCCTCATCTCGCATAGGTGGAAAAAGCGTGCCTCATGACGATCTGTGCGGCTCCCTTATGCTCATTGAGCTATTGGCTGCCAATGATGTAGAGCGCTACGCCAGGAGTCATTACATATGCTCATGTACACCAACCTGAAACCTGTGGTCTGTGATAAACCTTGCTCACCCAATATCTGGCAAATGTACGGATGGTATTGGCCGAAATTATTTATAATTATTTGTAATTTAAAAATATAAGCAGTTGGTGATCACAATAATGAATATGTCTCGATTTTTTTATTTTTCATGAAATCTATTTTCGGTAGGGTTTTATAGCAATCAACAAACCGAGAGACGTAAATAATGAAAAACACGACCTTGGCAATTGCCATTTCAATGGCGCTGTCTGTCCCCGCCATTGCCGGCACAGTGTCAGAACATGAAGCCGATAATCGCAATGGATATATCCAGTTGCAGCCTTCCGAAAATAATGAACAACTCCTGACAGATGCAGTCAATGCAGAGATTATCAATTTTCCTGACAAGAATATGGAAGCCGCGGTCAAATCTGCGTTGGGTATTGTTGAGGCAGATCCTGTGACGACTCAGGATATGCTGGCGCTGGATAGTCTCAATGCTGTCGGTAAACATATCGAGAACCTGACCGGGTTACAGTTTGCCACCAATCTTGTTTCACTGGATGTGACGGACAACGATATCAGTGATATTTCCGCAATCAGTGAACTGCCGCTCTCCACGCTGAAAATAGCGGCCAACCGTCTCGCTGATATCCATCAACTTGGCAGAATATCTACGCTGACCATGCTGGATATCTCGGGAAATGGGATTGATTCACTGAGCCCGATTGCGGATCTGATGAATCTGACCACCTTGTCCGTCAGCGATAACCCGATAGATGACCTATCCCCGCTGGGAAAGATGAGCAAGCTCAAGCAGCTTGAGGTGGCATCAGCCAAGATCTCCACTCTGGAGTTTATGCCTGCGACCCTGGTTGGTCTGAATATTTCGAATAACAAGATGGCGGATTGGTCCGGCATGGCCAACCTGTCTGCTTTGCAGAAGCTGGATGTGTCGGGGTGTCGCCTGGATGACCTCGAGAAGATAGTGCATGGGCCGCGCTATCTGGCGAAGCTGACTGCCGATGACAACTACATCAGCAACACTCGGCCGCTGGCCTATCTGCACGACAACACCAGTGTGTCATTGAAGAATCAACATGTGGTGATGGCGGATACGGTGCAGGGGAAATGGCTCAAGATCGTTTTGCGCACTCCGCAAGACGAGGTACCAGAGATTGTCTGGGCGACGCCCGGCAGCTATGACGAGACGAACAACCTGCTGGTATGGGAAGGGGCAGGCCAGAATTCACTGACATGGTCCTACGAGAGCAGCAACAAGAAGGTGATTGCCAGCGGTAGCGTTGTGCAGCAGGTATTCCAGCCTTAATATGCGGCTGGCTTTTATGGCACTACCTCCATGACTCCCGGCAGGTAGTGCCATTTTTTTAGCTAAATGGGGAAGAGAGAGACCATCCCGGACAGGGTATGGAAAACAAAATTGACGTGAATCAAGCGGATATGATTCATCTTTAATGTTCATTCAGATTTGCATCTTGATCAGATAAAATCACGGTCGCGAGCCCCCTCTGGATGGGGGCTTTGTTGTTATGGATGCTCTTATCTCTATGTTTTTAAGGGTATTTTTATGAAATTAATCGTAATTTAACCGCATGGGCTTTCAGTGCTAACATTTTCGCTCCATTTAATTGCCAAAAGGTAGCGAAATGTTTCGTAAAAGGGCTGATGTGGATGTTCTTTTCCCTAAGCCAACTGAATCATCGGGATGGAAGCCGAAGAAAAACTATGAGCTGGACTACATAAATATACCTATAAAGTACATAAAAACGCTGGTGTATATACTGGTAGTCATAGTTGCTGTATTGGACATATATTTTGCTTTTGAGATCTATTTCGAATATAGCGGTTGGCTGGTATGTAAAGGGGTGGCTAATGAATCCTGCTTTTTGGGGTGGTAGTCACATTCAAGTTTGCTGATTGATGAGCATCATGCTGGAAATAAATTATCACATTGGTGATGACATCACCTTTATTCCATCGCGTTATTGTCTGGTCAAAGAAAGGGGAGATGCTACCCGCGAAGTACATTTAAGCCAGAAAGAGTGCCAACTGCTGGAGTTTTTCTGTGAACACCCCCAGCAGGTGATGTCCAGAGAGGAGTTTATCTCTGCATTGTGGAACAACAGTGAAAGCAGCGACGCGGGTCTGAATAAAAATATCCTGATGATCCGGCGCAAGCTGGAGTCCCTGGGGGTGATGGACTCTATCCGTACCGTGCCCAGAGTGGGTTACATGATGGATCTGACCATCCTGAAAGAGGAGCTGATCATTGACGACGCCCCCGACACTGTCACCCATGATGCGCTGGTCGGAGAGCTGGTTGATGAAACGGACACAGGCCGCGATCTGTTTGACGAGCCCCCCTTGCTGCAACCCGCATGGCACCGCAGCAGGGTTATCCGCAAGCGTGGCATCATGGTCTCGTTGCTGCTTGGTCTGCTTGGTCTGCTTGTTCTGGCTGGCTGGTTTCTGCTGGCGGAAGAAGAGAGCCTGCCCTATCTGACCAAAAAGATAACCACCCGGCACGGCATCATCTATCGCGTGGATGGGGCCAATCCGCCGATTTCCAGCGCCACTCTGGAGATGATTGACAAGGCTTCTGCGCAGTCGGCGGAGAGCGAATACCGGATGATGATTGCCGACCACCTGATATCGCTGGTCTCTTATGAAGGCGATCGGCCCCTGTGGGAGAAGGTCTATTTCGTTCAGCATGATGCGTCGCTGGAGCCTCAGCTAAGGTGCATCGCACAGCATCTCTCCGTGCCCCCCTTCCGTGATTTTCCGGCACCCATGGGGGAGGGGTATTACAACAACGTCAATTTCTATGCGCCTTGTGATGGGACAGAACATCCCGTATTGGCGATGCAGGTCAGACACAAGGGGTATGGTGCGCCGATCCACGAATTCGTGCAGGAGGTCTCGTTGGTGACGCCAGCCGGTGAGGAGATGGCAGAGCTGACGCTCCTCAAAACCCGTGATGGCAGGCTGACGGAGATCAACGGCCGCTATCCCGATTACGTCATGAAAGCCCATCTGCAGAGTGTGCACGTCAAGGCGCTGGAGTCGGAGCTGCTGACCCCCTATCGGGCGGCTGTCATGAGCATTATGACCAGCGAAGAGGAGCACTTGCGTTACACCCTGGAGGCGCAAAAAGTGCTGCATGCCTCCACCGTGCATGGCGGTTTTCTGATGCTGTCGCGCAGGGCGCCAGAATAAGCGCTCTGCCCGGATGCCCCGGCGGGCTCTCGGCAAGGGATCCGCCGTCACTTATCCCACCAAGGCTGGCTTGTGCCAGCCTTTTCTTTATTCTGCCCTTGCCTTGCCACCAGCTTTTGCCTTGATGCCCCCTCTTCTCGCCACCGCCCTGAACCCCCTGGTTAAGTGAAGTGCCGGCCGGCTCGCTTGTTGCTGGACTTTGTTGCTGGACCCTATGCTGCAACACAATGGTCCTGAGGCCGGGCGTGGCCTGGCGGTAGGGAGGGGAGCGGGATAAAGGGTCAAACAGGGATGGGCCTCAGGCTCTGCGGATAATGCGGGTGTAAGGGGGCCGGAGGGTGCCTTGCGGATGGATAGCCTCAGCTTAGCGGTGCGAACCGGGGATTCACTCGGCAGTCAGGAGCCGCACACCGCCGCCGCTGAAGATACCGGACTCCCCGGATAGGGGGGTTGACGCCGAGCGCGAATGGATGGACCCCTTCGGCGGAGCACCCCGGTCGGCAGAGGTAGGCCATCCGGGTGGCGGTAGGGTGACGGTTCCCGACCCGATGTCGCGGGTGTGCGCATACCGGGCCAGTGGGGTGACGGGGCCTATGCGTGCGGCATGGGATAGCGGCTAATGGCGCAGAGGGGAACAGGCGAACGGCGCCGGCAGAACAGGGAGGGGGGCCACAGCCATGGGGTGGAGTTGGAGGGCGTTCCGGGTCAGAGCCCGGTTAATAAGGCCCAATGGCAAGGCAATTCCGTTTGCCTTGGATGCGGAGTCAGGTTATCTGCGAAGGATTACTGGTAGGTCATGATAAAGTCGGCGGAGGCATCGAATTCACCCGGCACCGCCTTGCCACCTTGAGCCACGGTACTGATCACCTTGGCACCAAACTTCAGGTGGTTGTCGCCATTGACCAGGCTGGCCACCTTGGTCGGAGTGCCGAGCACGATCTCTTCCCCATTTTGCTTGTTGACCAGGGAGATGGCGCCACCGGAGCCGCCGCCGTTAAGGGCCAGGCTCTTCTTGGCGGTGTCGGCCGGGATGCCGTTGAAGGTGACGGTGGCGTCGCTGGCGGTGGCGAAGTCACAGGCTTCCAGGTGGATCTCGAACGGGCGCAGCGGCGTGGAGCCCTGCTTGTTCAGCAGCGAGTTGGCGATCTCCCCCATCTGGATGGTCTGGTCCACGCTCTCCGGGGCGATGGAGCAGGGGGCGTCGATAATGGCGCCGATAAACTTGATGGTGCCATGACCCTGATCCACGGGCGGTTTTTCGGTTGGTGGGGTCTCTTCGGCAAAGGCGGTACCAGCGGCGGTCAGGGCGAGGGAGAGGGCGATCGCCGACAGCCCCCAGCGGGCGGAATTTATGGGTTTCATATTTGTTTCCTTGTTTCGTTCGTTGAAAGTATGCATAACGACAGCAGGCCGGTAGGGTGAGAGGGAGCGCTACTGGGTTGGCTCGAGCTGACTCACCTGGTGCTGTCGACCAAGGCATGCTACCCCCTGTTGTCGCCCGCTCCCAGTTATGAAAAATTTCTTTGCAATCCCTTTTATATCAATTGATTGACTTCTTATTTGGTGTGCCAAGGTGGGTTCCGGGAGGTTGCGGCCAGTCCATCCGGCAGCGAGGAATCATCCGGTGGGTGTTCTGGGCTCGCCGGAGCTAGCCACACTGGCAGACGGTCTTGTCTGCAGCACTTATCCCGTGCGGCCGTAGTCGCATGCGCGATGCCGGTTGCCCCGGCGGAGTAGCCCAACGCTTCGGGAATCCTGGCAGGTGTCGTTGCCCGCACGCCCACCGGGTAGTGGACACGGTCAATGATCTCCGGTGCCTTCTTGGTAGCTGTCCAGCCGTCGACCCGGGGCGTTTCGTGGGGGGGCGGGCGAGGTAACCTCTCGGGGGGGGAGGGGGGGGCGACCCCATCGGGCGCGACCTCCTCCTCACCCCCCTGGCCATGGAGCCAGGGATATGGTCACCGGTGCTATCGTCATGGGGGGCGTCTTCACTGGCCGGACATTCTGGGCAAGCTCGGTTGGTTTTTTTTCGAGCGTGCCTGTCCGGCCAAGGCGACGCCTGTCCCCGGCCCTTCCTCCTCAGTTGTTCCGACAGCCGTAGGTCGGCCGGGACCGCATTGCTTGCCGACCGGCGATTTCACCTGAACGGCTGGCACCGTGGTTAGCCGAACGGGTCTCAGGGCGCACTCACGATCCCCGATGTCTGTCGGGAATACGGACAATCTCTCAGATCTGCTGGACCCACCGACTGCCCCCAGCATCACGTCGGTACCGCTCCATCAGACCGGGAAGGCCGCCTTGGCTGCGTCTTTGACACGCGGCCCTCGCGCTTGGCTCGGTCCAGGGCCACCCCGCTGGTTTATTCCATTTCTACTGTTAGGACGCCACTCATTAACAGGGCACCAGTCCAGCCCGCCGTTCCCACAAAATCGGCGTAGAGGTCTACGGTGTGTTTCACCCCCGCGCCACCCTCGATCTTGGCGGGAAGGGGGCCGCTGCTCGTGCGCAGGTAGGCTACCCCGGCCTCCCCCGAAATCTTGCCTTTATCCGGCCCCAACACACCGATCCTGAAGGTCCCCCCCGCACTACACACGTACGACAGGCTCGCTTTGCCGGTTTTGCTCCCTCCGGCTTGAACTGCTCCTAAGTCGATCGCCGCGTTTGGCGTGTCGAAAAAGCAATCATCCCCTGGTGTGGACGGTATCGATAAGCACGCCTGCCCGGGGGGATACGTTTCAATAGTTGGAGTGTGTTTCAGGTCCGACCAATCGCCGAACGTGGGTGCACCCACAAGGCCCGGACACAGTGCTTCTTGGCTCCGAATCGCCCCGCCGTTGTTATCAGTGGTGTTATCCCCTATGCCGACTGTGTAAACGGCCCCTTCCTCGGGTTCTTCCCCCCATCTCCTCGTTATGGCGCTATTCATTTTCATCAATTTGGTCGCCGGATCGTCGGAGACCGGAAAAGTAACAGGCGAGTAGGAGGACGTGAAGGTCCAAGTCCCATTCCGCTCAGCGTTGCATATGTGCGTTGAGTAGTACCAACCGCGGGCCCCCTTCAATTTCTCCAACCACTGATCTGGGTACTCAACCATTTTGTAGGTCGCGGTTCCGAGCCAGTAGCCTTGACCTTGGTTCACGTTGACGGCGATGAGTTTCGGGCCAACGTGCTTCGCATCGGCCGGCCAGGCGAGGGTAAAACAGAGAATGGCAGTCACTACTCGCAGGGCAGCGGAGGTTACTAGGGTCACGATAGACGCCGGGTCGCTTGTTCTTTGCCAGCGGTGTGTCGTTCTCTGTGGGGTGTTCCTCGGTCTGTCCACGGCGGTAGGGCTAGCACCGGGTAGTCCGGGTACTCCCTCCCCCGCGCCGTAACTGTCAAGGGCGGGGTGGCTAGTTGTGTTCATCGGTGTGTATCCTCCAACGGGTGAAATACCCCCGCACCCTGCGTTGGCACTCGGTTTCCGGATTGCCGGCACGCAGGGTCTGCTCATAAAGCCGCAGGGATTTGGTTCGATAGCGTTGCAGGGCGTTGGGGGCGATACCGACCCTGCCCAGCGTGGTATACCAGCCCCCCAGCCAGTCGATGCCGCGATCCAGGCGGCCAATCCAGGTCTTGGCGGGGTGCTGGCTAAAGCCGTCGGCGGCCAGATAGCCATTGAGACGGCGCACGGCATCGCGCAGGCGCCAGCGGGTGCGGGCCAGCACGATAAAGTCGTCCATATAGCGGGCGTAATAGAGCTCCCCCCTGGCGGCAAAGTCCGCATCGATGTGCCACAGCAGGCTGGCGCCGATCAGCGGGCTCAGTGCACAGCCGCGGCTGATCCCCCCGCTGGGGGTATGAAACTCGCCGCCGCACTCGACGCTGTAATAGAGGTATTGGCGGATCAGCTCGCGGCAGACGGGGCAGGGCAGCGGCGCCACCAGCCGGCTGAGCACCCGTGCCCGGTCGATATGCTGGTAGTAGCCGCGAATATCGGTGCGCAGCACATAGGGGGGGCTGCCCCCGGCCCCTTGCAAAAAGTCGTGCAGCCGGCGGCGGGAGGCCACGACCCCCATGCCGCGACCATGTTCGCAGGCCGGGTGCCAGGGGAGCAGCGGGGCGACCCGCAGCGCCACCCATTTCAGCACCAGCGCATCTTCTGCCGACCAGATGGCGTGGCCCCCCAGCAGTTGCATGGGGCTGAGCCGATAGTGCCCCGCCATCACCCGGGCAAACAGGGTGGCCGAGCGCGCTGGCCAGTGAAAGCGCAGGTGCCAGATATCGGCGTTGGCCGGGTAGTGGCGCCGCCGCTGGCAGAGCCACTGATAGGCCAGTTGCCAGGCCTGCGCCGGTGCGAGTTCGGGATAGCGGCTATTCATAGGTCAGCTTGAGGGTCGACTGGGCGCTGAAGGTGCCGGGGGTGAGCTTTTTCTCCCCCGATTTCAGCAGCGCGACGTAGACCCCGAAATCGAGCTGGTTCTTGCCGGTTTGCAGGGTCTGCTTGCTGCTGGCCTGACCCAGCGGCAGATCCTTGGGGCTATCCTTGCCCTGGACTATGCCGAGGGCGATGCCGGCGGCGGCGCTGCCCTTGGCCAGGCTCAGCAGGTTCTTGTCCTCGCTGGAGGCGGTGCCGCTGAAGGTGACCTTGACCCCCTTGGCCACCGAGGGATCGCACTCTTCCAGGTGCAGCACAAACCCCTTGGGTTTGGAGCGTTTGTCCCGCAGCAGATCCTTGTTGACCACGGTACCCAGATCCAGGCTGATGTTCGCATCCGCCGGGGGGATGGTGCAGGGCACCGAGACTAGGGTGCCGGTGATGGTCAGCTGCACCGAGTCGTAGCCGTCAGCCCAGGCGCGGGCCGGCAGCAGCCCCAGCCAAGCGAGGCAGAGCAGGGCCGGCAGGCCGCGGGCCTTGTGGATCATGGGGTTCATCGTTACCTCCTTCAGGCCGCTTTGTCGGCGCTGGTCAGGCTGCAGTGCTGATCGGTGCAGCGAAAGTGGAGCGGGCGGCGCCCGCCGAAGTCATCGACATAGGTGAGGGTCGGCGTGTTGCCGAGCCGGGCGACCCCGAGATTGAGCTCACCCTGGCCGAACGGGGCCAGCATCAGGGGGGTGAAGTCGGCCTGCCCTTCGTCATCGGCCTTGCTGGCGGCATCGACCAGGGTGATGAAGTAGGGGGTGGGGTTCTCTACCCGGTAGTGCCCCTGGGTCGGGATCAGCTTGAGCTGCTGCTGCCAGGGGGCGACATGGGCCTCCGGCTCTACCACCAGCGACTGCGGCCGGTAGAAGAACTTGATGCGGGTCTGCAGCGCCAGCTGCAGGGAGTTTGGTTTGTCGCTGCGCGGCGGGATCTCCCGCAGGTTGAAGTAGAACAGGCTCTCCCGATCCTGGGGCAGCAGGTGGCTCGCCTGGGTGGCCTGCACCTTCAGCATGCTGTCGGCGCCCGGTTCCAGCCGCTGCACCGGGGGCAGCACCACGAAGGGGCTTGAAATCTTGCGGCCCATGGCATCTTCCATCCAGGCCTGGGCCAGATAGGGCAGCTCCTTGTTGTGGTTGCGGATGTTGAGGCTCTGGGACTTGCTATCGCCGGTGTAGATCACCCGGGTGCGATCCAGGGCCACGGCGGCCTGAGTGGGCAGGGCGGCCACCAGGGCTAAGGCCAGCAGGGCGTGTTGCATCAGTTTCATCGTCGGATCTCGTGTTGGTCAGTAAAACGGGTCTTAGTGACAGCTCAGGGTGGGCAGCTCGTCCTCCGCCGGCAGCGGGTTTGGCAGCACTGCCTGGCAGTGGGCATGATCGCCCCAGCGGATGAAGATCGGCTCGCCGGCGTGCAGCCCCGCCAGATAGGCCATGCCGTCGTCGCTCAGCATCCCCAGTCGCAACTGCTGTCGGTTCTCCACCACCGCGGCGAAGGGGGGCGTCTTGCCGCTCTGGAGCCGGAAGGCGAGCAGCCGCTTGCCCCCCGCCAGCACATCGAAGTGCTGGTAGCCGATGGCCCCTTCGGTGAGGGTGCGGCTGGCCACGGGGGAGCCGATGGGTTCGACCTCGTCGCCGAGCCGATCCACATCTATGCTGGTGCGCTGCCGGTAGTAGCTGGTGAGGTCGGCCACCACCGCCTTGCCGTGGCGATCCGTGGTGGTGACGGGGCCGCCGGCATGGATCGGCACCCCTTCGGCGCCATCGGCATCCACCAGCAGGCGACTGCCCCCCATCATGCCGACCCGGTGCAGGGCGGTGCCCTGCGCGGTGGCGGTGATGCCCCCCTGCACGGAGAGGCCAGCACTCAGGTTTTTGCCGCCGTTCTGTTCGCTGGCATTGACCGACAGCTGCGCCTTGTCGGCGGTATGGGAGTAGAAGCCGCTCAGGCTCTCCCCACGGGGCGAGGTGCTGGCCGAGAGGGAGTAGTTGTTGCGCTCGTCCAGGGTGTTGTAGTAGTTGGCGCTGTGGGTCAGGGTGTCGTTTTGCGACGAGAGGCTGTAACCGAGGTGACTGCCCCCGCCGAGCGGCACCGAGAGGGAGAGGTACATACCGGTATCGGCGTTCTCCCACTGGGTTTGGCGGTAGGCGTTCACCGTCAGCCCCAGGCCGCGCCAATCCTTCACATCGAACTGGTGGGAGAGGGCCAGGCTGATGCGTTCACTGTCCGGCTTCAGCCAGTAGGACTGGTGGGTGTAGTCGAAGTAGGCGCCGATATTCTGGTTGCGAAACTGCTTGCTCAGAATGACCGAGTACATCTCTTTCGAGCCCCCCTGGTAGTAGGCCTGGCTCTCGTCTTTGGCGCTCAGGTAGTCGCTCATGGTCATGAAGTCGCGCTCCGAGAAGCGGTAACCGGCAAACGCCACCTGGCTGTCGTATTTGTCGAAGCTCTTGGAGTAGTTGACCCGATAGGAGCCGCCGTGCTTGATGCCCTTCTCGGGCAATTCGGCCCGCGACTCTGTCATGTCGAACGAGATGGCACCAAATTGCAGCAGGTCCCGGCCCGTACCCACAGTTAGCGCGGCATAGCCGTCGCTCACCAGGGCGCCGCCGAAGAGGGACCAGCCATTGTTGACCCCCCAGGAGGCTTCGCCGCTGACAAACAGCGGCCCTTCCAGGCTGTGGTCGAGGTTGGAGGGCTTGCCGCTGGCAAACTTGTAGCGTACCGAGCCCGGGCGCGACAGATAGGGGATAGCGGCGGTATTGACCTTGAAGGTTTGCAAGGAGCCATCCTGTTCCTCTACCCGCACGTCCAGCTCGCCGCTGGTGGCCGAGTTGAGATCCTGGATTCGGAAGGGGCCGGCCGCGACCTGGGTCTCGTAGAGAACGCGTCCCCCCTGGCTGATGACCACTTTGGCGTTGGTTTTGGCGATACCGACCACTTCGGGGGCATAGCCACGCAGGTTGGGGGGGAGCATGTTGTCATCCGAGGCTAGCGTGAGCCCGGTGAAGCGGAACGAGTCGAAGATGGAGTTGCCAAGATCCAGCTCCCCTACCATCAGCTTCTCCTCGCGGGACGGGAGCGGGCGATAGGCGTAGACCCGGGTCACGTCGGCAGAGTGTTGCTGGTGGGTCTCTTTCACCTGTTTCGGATGGGTGGGATCCTGAGGTTCATCCTGATCCTGCTGGTCCTCATCCTGAGGCGGTTTCTGGGTATGCCAGCCACGATTGCTCTGATATTGCGCCTGCCAGTCGGCCCGCACGCGCCAGGCACCATAGTTGGCCCCCAGCACGCCGTAGGCACTGGCGTTGGTATTATTCTCCCACTGCTCGGAGCTGGTCGCATGTTGCAGGTTGATGCCGTAATCGAGCATAAAACCGTTGATGCCGTTATCCCAGCGGCTGATGGGTTCCCAGTTGTCGTCGATATATTCCAGGTTGGTTTGCGGAATTGAGATGGTGAGGGTGTAACTGCTGATATCCGGACGCAGCGTGCTCCCTTCCAGCACATCGAGATTGATGCACTGCATGTCGGTATTTGCCTGCAATACTTTTTGCAGGGCGCTCTCCTTGAGGCCGAACTCTTCCAGCAGTGTTTTCGGAATACAACTTATGGACGCGCCATCCGCATCACTTTTCACCGTGATTTCGCGCTCGCCCAGTGAACGATCGTTGATATTTACCTGCATGCTATATTTGCCGGGAACGATATAGCCGACGTGAGTGAATTGTTCGAAGTCGATATTTTCGCGATCGGCTACATCCAGCAAATCGGTATTGAAATCGATGCCGCCGGCAGGGGCGGCCTGAATGGCAAAGGCACCAAGCAAGTTGATTATCAATATTGCAATGCGTTGTTTCATATCAATATCGTCACTGTCTGTAAGGGGCCTGGGCTGAACTGCCTGCCACATGGTTGTGATGATCGACAACCTGTCTAAAAAAAACTGCGCTGACGCCGGGTCAGGCGAGATTTTTTATATTCAGAGGGATGAAATGAGAAACTGGCACCACCTGGTTTCCTGGCCGCAAATATCGCCCGGCACAATGATTCCCCCGATTGGCCAGCACATGGTATCGAGCTGGAACCCTCTTTGACCAGTTACAGATAATTCCGGTTTTATCCGTTAATAATCAATGTGTTGAGCTTTACTTTCATCAGGTCTTGGGTCGCCTGAAATCGGGTCTGGCAGGCCATTGCTGGTGGTTTTTAGAACAGTCAGGCAAAGCGTGACGCAGATAATGGGTGGGGAGCCCGGGTTGATATCGCCGGAAAAAGGGCGGAGGGATTATTGGGAGTGAGCAGATCGCGCTGATAGACCATGAGTGATTAACGATAAGCGACACTGAAATATCATGGGGAGATATAGCAGGGCTGATATTGGAAATAGGTGGGCATCCCTGCCCGATATAGCTTCCTTGATATCATCACGCTTGTACTGACTTGATCCCGGTCAGTCGTACTTCTACCCGACGGTCCGGTGCCAGGCATTGAATGCGTTTTGCTTTGGATTTGATGCCATCGCACTGAGTGCCGGTGAGCGAGTCATCTGCACCACGTCCCTCAACCCGGATTTTGCTGGCCGGCAGCCCCTGGGAGACCAGGAAATCAGCCACTGCCCGGGCGCGGGCCTCGGAGAGGCGCTGGTTCACCTTGGCCGAGCCGATGCGGTCGGTATAGCCGATCACGATGGCTTCACCTTCTTTGGGGCGGGCGTTGGCCAGGTCCTGGTATAGCTTGTCCAGGGTCTGCAAGCCCTCTTCCTTCAGGTCTGCCTTGCCAAAGGCAAACAGCACGTCAGAGCTCAGTTCGAAGGTCTTGTCGACCATGACGGGTTCCGGCGCCGGAATGGGGCGCTCTACCGCGACCGGCTCGACATAGCTGGAGCGGAAGGGGTGGTAGACCAGCTCCAGCGTGGTCATGTTCTGGTTGGGTTTGGTGCTGGTGTGGTAGTCACTGCTGTGCAGGTCTGCCACATCAGCGATGTAACGCCAGCGGGCCTGCAGATCCAGCGCATCGGTCAGTTGATAGGTCAGGCCGGCGCCAAACAGGGAGGAGACCTTGGTATCCTTGGTGCCCAGTCCGTCGGTGTGGGCCCAGTAACCACCTGCCTCACCGAACAGACTAAGGTCGCCAGCCAGGGGAACACGGCCGATCAGGGAGAGGGTTCCCCCCTGATTTTCAAAGCGGTTGCCATCGGTGTTGCCACGCCCGGCGTAGATGTAGCCCAGTTCGGCCCCCAGATAGTCGTTAAGGTTGTAACCCGCAAAGGCGTTGGTAGCGGCGGCATCTTCGGTGCCGTTTTCGACACCGCCAATCTTGTTCAGACCCTGAAAGTGGGTGAAGCCGGCACCGGCACCAAAATAGAGATCAGCCGAGTCACCGTTTTCGGTGGCGTTGGCAGAACCGGTACCAAGACCCAGCATCAGACAGCTCACGACAAGGGCAAGCTTCTTTTGTCCAAATAACATAGATGACATCCTCATATTTTAATTTCTCGTTTTATTGCTTTGTTGCAAGCAAATGCCGACGATCAACGCATCGCTCATAATTCACATTGAATCAGAACGGTGCAGATTTGATAATCGCGGGGTGAAACAGTAGCCTGTGAGGTGGAGGAGTCAAATTATTTAAAATTAATATTTGTTATTTCTAAATAACGACAGGGTGATGGCCGTTCCGGTTCGATAAATCATGGTTAATGGCTGAGTTTAAAGGTAATTTTTCATAATTGGAGAGTGTCTTTCATTCTTTATATGATCAACGCTCGATCATTGGACAAATAGAGGTTGATTGTATGAAAAAAATATCAGGCTTGCGTTTGGTCACTGCCTTGACTGTGGCAATGGTATCTGGAGGGTATGCTGCACTTGCCTGTGCAGACGATGATGGCGGTTGGAGTGATTTGGGTCCATCCAGTCCAGCTGCGTCTTCTCCTCAGGATCAGGGTCATGGCACCATCAAGTTTGTGGGTGCCATTATCGATGCCCCCTGCTCCATTGCGCCCGAGAGTGTGGATCAGACAGTACAGATGGGGGAGATCGCCAACTCGCTGCTGAAAAAGCAGGGTTCAACTCCGCTGCGGCCGTTCGAAATCCACCTGGAAGCCTGTGATTTTGCCACCGCAGCCAGTGCGACAGTGACCTTCTCCGGGATTCCATCCGACGATACCAAGCATGCGCTGGCATTGAACGGTGGGGGGTCTGGTGGTGCGATTGCTCTGGTCAACAAGCAGTCAGGGGAAGAGATTGTGTTGGGTACGCCAACCAAGGTGTCCAGTCTGGTCAATGGTGATAACCACCTCAAATTTGGCGCCAAGGTCGTGAGCACGGTGGCTGCAGATGGTAGCAACCCACCCGTGCCGGGTGAGTTCGATGCCGCGGCAGACTTTGTCATGAGCTATCAGTAAGTCATGATCCTGAGCGGGCTGCCCAATTGGGCAGCCCGCTCAGGGGCCATACCAGGCATCGCTCAGTGGTGCTAGCCGATGGCCAGTCACCCATGGCTGTACGGTCAACCAGTTGGCAATTGCTTCCCGATCTTGAGAGGTCAATGAGTCGTTAGCTGCTTGGCACAGGTAACCGCTGAGCTCAGCGTCGGCTCCACCCCCGCCAAAGCTCCAACCTTGTAGTTCGATATAGTCCAGCCATCGATCCAGTGCCTCTTCGAAGTCGACTTGCGCTCGATCTATGGTAAAGGTCAGGTGTAAACCCAACTCCTGAAATTCATCGAGATGCAGTTTTTTGCGCAAGCGGCGGGAGCGTTTTTTATTCAGTTCTGAGGGTTGAAATGTCATGTTGAACCTCTGAATCGTGTTGGTGGCCCATCAGTTGGGGTGAGACCTCCGAGGTGGTGCCAGCATAGGCCGTCGAAGCACACATTCGGTCCAGGTCGCGTCTTGCCACCATGCCCAGGATTTAGGCCGTTGAAGGGATAAGGTCTGATAGTTCGTGGAATTAAGAGGGATTGCAGGACTCATGCTCACAAACTAGTGCAGCTCGATCCACCATGCCAAGCAACAGAAAGGTCAAGCGCCTCTCTTGACTCTCCCAAATATATCGACTCAGTCACCAGCGCACAACGCACAGGCCTCCGTGTACCTGATGTCTGTGTTGCTGCCTGCAATGGCTGCAGCGATGATTGTAAACGCCAAGCGAGCCCTGTCAGTACCCAGCCACCAGCAAGTCTAAGGTTTACGCACTGATGACGGAGGATCACTTTACCTCTGGTCTGCATGTTCAGTAAGTTGCGATGATCACTTTCAATATTAATATGTTACTGATTTTATTTAAGTTTATTGTTTTTGGTAATTATTTACATGTGTTTTTAGACTTTGCGTTTATGGTAACCGATCCCTGCCATTGATGGGCATCCTAGGGGGGGGGGGACCAAATACCTATGGTGCTTTTTATCTATTAGATGTGATGGCTTTTCGTATGTAACGCCGTGCTGTCGAGGGATTCAGATTGTTTTCCCTCGCATACTGGGCAATGGTGATATCTCGATGTTTCGACTGCAGAGCGTAGCGTCTACAGTGGGTCTCCCACTTTTCACTCATGGACCGTCGCTTCAGTTCCAGTCTTGCTGTCTTATGATGCAGCTTATGCGTTTGTATATAGGCCTCTACCGACAGGCCGTTTTCAGCCTGCTCAGATTGGTATTGTTGACGATGACGTTCCCAGAAGCGTCGCCTTAGCTCCGCACTGCCCAGATCCCGAAACTTTACATAGACGAGTCTCAAATCAAGTTTGTATAGCTCTGCGTAGAACTTGATGCTGATACCTTGAAGCAGCACCAGATTGGCAAAGTTCTCCTGATGATGACGCCAGAACACCTTGCGTTCATAGAACCCCATTTCGCTCGGTTTCCTAATGCGGGTTGGGATTCTCGGAGCATAAATTCGGCTTTTCATCGTTCATTGCTTCCTGATACTGCGACTGATTTGGTAGTCCTTGACCGCTGGTGGCCGCTTTCCCTTGTCTTTGGTTTTGGCCAAATAGCTTAAGCGGTAGACAAGCAATCTATGTTCATCCAGGCGATCACGGTGGACGAAGTAAAAGGGATTCATCGGTAGGGCTAGGTAGCCATATGTCCATTCTGCTTTGGCTAACCGGTAGACATTGTCAGAGTGCTTGACCTTTTGTCCGTCCAAAAACAGGGCCAAGTGGTAGTGTTGGGCTGCGGATTTGGCTTTCTCTCTGACCCAGATGTAACCGTGATAACAGGGGCCGTAGTGCTGGATCAGTGTTGATTTGAACTGTCTGCAGAAACGACTGATGGGTTGATTGTTGTCTGTGCCCTGTTGCATTTTAAGCTCCAGGCGGATGGCAAGTAACTTGCTGGTCTTGCTAAAGAATCTTTCCAGTAATCGGAAGATGCCATCCATGATGTCCCGCCTGATACGTATGTTGTTCATGACCGCCCAAGCATGGCCTTGATACTCATAGTTCAGGGGAAGAGTCAAAGAAGAATCGTGATGAATACCGGGCATATATTATCAATATCCTGAAGCAGTGATGGCGGCTGGGTGCAGTTAACCCCCCGCCGATCGTGGACGGGGTGCTTTGCAAGCAGAGACTAGGCCTTGGAGAAAATCGGGGATGATGTGCCAGTTTGTTACATTCGGTGCCAAATAAAGGAGGCTGCTGCCCCCATTTATTCTTCAATCCACTGTTAACAGCGCTTCAATTTGCTGCCTTGTCCACCCCATGATCCGTCCGTTGCTATGTTTGAGCGGTGCCGGGAGCTTGGCCAAAGCGAGCCACCGGTAGATCGTCGTTCTGGAGCACCCCAGCACTCGCTGCAGGTCTTTGTGTTTGAGAATGGGTTGCAGCGTTCCGCTGTCTGCCGCCGCCAACGAACGATAGCTGAAGGGTGATTTGGCCATCACTTGCTCTCCATCAATTCTGCGAGCCATTGTTGGTATACCGACTCTGGCCAGCCGACTGTTTTGCCATGGATCTTGATGGGTTCGGGAAAAACCCCGTCACGAACCCATGCCCACAGAGTGCGGCGATTGCGTCCGACAAGGTCACAAACTGTTGTAATGGAAAGTATTTTTTGAGAATTCATGGTTCACCTCGTCTCATTGGATTTGATGAGTGCATCTTCTCGGAATTATTTTGAGATGTGAGGTGAGTAAAGGCTAAATCACGGTGAGTTAGGTTAACTCACCGTGATGGTCGTTAATTTAACCAATCTCGGATGGTGTTTTTGTCGACATTGGCCAACTGGCTCTGTATTTGATCTCGTGGCCTTGAGCACATCAGCGTTTGAATCGCTTCTGCAATCGCGGTATTCGACCACTCTTCAAACGGCCTGTTAGCCAGAAAGAGAAAGCCTGCCGAGGTGTGCGCACACCGTTTGATAAGCTGCTTGACCAACTCCTTATCAGGACACTGTAGAGCGTGACGCAGCTCGATGACCAGTTGGTGATAGTGAGAGGATGTGAAGGTATCCCGATCAACGGCGATGGTTGCCAGCACGTCATCATGCTCCACCAGCAATTCCGTCAGAAAGATGAGCATTGCATGTTTTTTGGGGGAATATCTGGGGTGTTTGTTGAGGGCTGTAATCCCCGAACGAGATGAATGCCGGGCCGTGTTGCTGAATAGTTGCTTCACGCTCTCATGAGTCAACCACAAGTGCTCGGGAAATACACGGCAATCTGGCACCTCGGGGTTTTTGGCAGAGGTAACTGGCACAATGGAGACCTGAAAGCCATCAATGGGATTGTTGAGGGTGAGCAGATAACCGTGTGTCACAAAGAAGGAGCGGAACTCCACCATCCCGTGAGTTTCCAACTGCTTGGCAAAGCTGTGGCCCACAGTCCAGAGTCCGGAAGCCTTGGCCATCAAGGTTAATGGATAGGTAACCCCGCCGTAACTGAAGCGGTAGAACATGGGGACGCCACCAAACAGTTTGCTTGGACGCACATCATTAAAGTGGAGTCGTGCCAGCCCAAATTCACCCTGAGTGATCTTCAGCGTCGCATTGACCAACCGGTCCTGAGCTCCCATCTGCTTGTCGAAGGCATCATTTGGCTGTGCTGGGTCCAGGTTGCGTACGATGACGGCACATTCTGACTCTTCTAGCATCAAATAGAGCGTGGTCTTCTGATTGGCTGCCCAATGGATTATGTCTTCTACCTTGCAACCCAGTTCGCTGGCTGCCTTGGTAATCTTGAGGTAGTCGGTGTCCGGTAAATTGCATCTCTTCATAGTTATTGATGTCGCCATGCAGCCTTATTTAAGTGGATGATATTGCTGCTGGCGGTAGAGTTCCAGATTATTGACTGCCATAACTCGAGGGTGGCTTTTTGTTCTGATAGCCGGTGGTCGTGAATATAATGACTCATGACTCCCTTTAGACTATGGCCGGCAATGATTTCGATCACATGTGGGGCGATCCCAGCAGTTGTGAGATGGGTTGCAAGAGAGCGTCGTAAATCGTGGAAGGTCCAGAAAGGGCTATGTCCAAGTCTTACTGACAACTTGTGGCCGTAGGTCGCCACCGTGCTCACTTTCTTGAGCTGGCCGAGAAGATAGGGCGTTTTGTTCTTTTTTGCGGTTGCGATAAGTTCGGCGAGCATCGGTTTGAGTCGCTCAGGTATGGCGCGGACAATTTTGTGGTCCGTTTTTGAATGTTCGATAGGAACGGTCCATATCCCTGCGGCTAGATCCCACTCTGTTATATGGGATTCCCGCACTTCACGTGTTCTTGCTCCGAAAGATAGTAGCAAGAGAGATAGTGCACGATAGTAGGTGTTGGAGGAGGGGCTTTGGATCCATTCCATCAGAGCGTGGATTTCTGCAAGACTCAGAACGCGATCCCTTTTTCCACCCCGTTTACCTACATCTGCAATAGTCAGGTCATTGAGTACATTCGAGACGGCATAGCATCGAACACGGCAATACTTCAGCGCCTGTTTGGAGATCTGGAAGAGCATGCCAGCGGTAACAGGTACCTGCTTGTTGCATTCATCAAAAGCCACCAGCCAGTGTCTGGTCTCACAATCGATGAGTGGGAGATAGCCTATCTTGGGAAAGATCCATTTTTGGAATTGTTGCCGGATCTTTGGGGCATTCTTTCTGTTTTTAGCTGCGTAGTTATCCAGCCAATAACAAATCGCATCTTCTACCGTGACTGGTTTCAGTCGTTCTTCTTTGGCCAGTTTGAGCATCAACGCTGGATTGTGTCCGGCCGCTAGCCATCCTTTACATTGCTCGGTTTTCCTGCGGGCTTCTTCAATATCGATCCCTGCGCTGTTGTTGGTGAACTTCCCCAAGGTCACTTCCAGATTTTTCCCATTAAAGCGATAGCGGAAAACAAAGCTGACTGACCCGCTTGGATGCCAGAAGGCATTCAGTCCATCGCCGCGATCCACTTTACGGATGGGCTTCTTGCCGCCGTGGGGGGTGCCAAGCATTTTCCTGAGTGCAGTGACCACTAATGCCATTTTATACCCCCACAAAACCCCATAAAAAACCCCACATATGTATCCCTAACTGGTATCACCTCCCATCACCTGATGGGACATGAATTCTCAGTGGGCCTTATATATCATGGGGCTTTTGTAGGCAAGGTGGGTTTTAATTGGACGTAACGAAACGTCAGTTGAGTTCTTCGATGGAGAACTCGCCAGCGATACCATCACAGGAGATGGCGAAACCGCCGCTGAAGCGGGTGCTGAACTGGATCAGAAACGCATCATTGTCGTGCTCTTGCACAGGCAGGTTGATGGGTTTGCTGCGACGCAGGGGCTTGTGTGTTTGTACTGCTTTCATCATGGTATTTCTCTATATAAATTAAGTGTTTGCTCCTTGTATTGGCAAATGTCAGGTCAATGGGCGCGGTCGATTGGGTGAACGACAAGCGCGCAGGAATACCCAGCCCGGTTAAGGGGCGTCTGCACTTTCAAGGAATATGCTGATGCATAAATCAAATTGGGTGGGCAGATCGGGTCTGCACCGTGAGAGCCGGGCAACGCAGGCAGACAGCCTGACGGTTCTCAAGGCGAGTAAATCAGAAGAAGGTTATGCGGGTACTGGCAGGATTCATCGTGAGGTGAAGCATTGCAGGGCAAACATAAACAGGCTGATTAACTAGCCGACGCGCATTCTCTCCTCGAAATGAATAAAAAGCAAACAATAATTTGCCTATGTTGAAGTCAGTACGCTTTTCCTCTGTGTAATCAAGGTGCTATCAGCAGCAAATATCCACAGCTATCAGTCATAAAAAGAGGGCTCCCGACGGGAGCCCTCTCTCATTCTGCAATCAGCACAGTGGGCCGACTCAGTAGTCGCCACAGGCCTTCTTGGCAGCCGTGATCATCGGGGTGATGGTCATGCCTTGCACCACGATGGAGAACATCACCACCGAGTAGGTCATCACCAGGATGACCTCCCGCAGGTCGACGCCGTGTTCCGGGATCATCATGACGCCGGAGGGGAGTGCCAGTGCCATCGCCATCGCCAGACCACCGCGCAGGCCACCCCAGGTGAGGATCCGCACCGAGAAGGTGTTGTAATTGCGGAATCGGCGGAAAGCCACATAGGGCAGCGACACGCTGATAAAGCGGGCGCCCAGGCAGAGCGGCACCGCAATGACCAGCAGGATCCAGTCACGCCAGGCGAGATCCAGCAGTACCAGCGCCAGACCGATCAGCAGGAACAGCAGGGCGTTGAGGAACTGGTCCATCAACTCCCAGAAGTGATCCAGGTGATGGCTGCTCTGCTCGGAGAAGCCGGAGTGACGGGTCCAGTTGCCGATCATGATGCCGGTGACCACCATGGCCAGTGCGCCGGAGACGCCGATCATGTTGGCAAAGGCAAAACCGGCGGTCGGGATGCAGAGGGTCAGCAGCAGCTCCAATGAACCGTCGTCGGTGGCGCTGATCATCACGTGGGCGATGAGGCCCAGCACGGCACCGAACAGGATGCCGCCGAGGGCTTCGTGCAGGAACAGACCGGCCACGCTACCGAAGGTGGGCTCGACACCGCCAAAGGCGACGGCAAACACGGTAGCGAAGATGACGAGGCCAACACCGTCGTTGAACAGGGATTCCCCTTCGATCTGGATGGCGATCTGGGGTGGCGCTTTCATCTTCTTGACGATGGCCAGTACGGCAATCGGGTCAGTGGGGGAGATCAGCGCGCCGAACAGCATGCAGTAGACCAGCGGCAACTCCCAGCCCAGCAGCTTGGCGATAAACCAGAAGCCGTATCCGATGAGGAAGGTGGAGAGCAGGGTGGCAATGATGGCCAGAATGGTGATCTCCCACTTCTGGCTACGCAGTGCCTTGAGGTTGATGCCAAGGCCGCCGGCGAACAGCAGGAAGCCCAGAATCCCCTTCAGCAGGAAGTTCTGGAAGTCGATGCTCTCCATGGTCTTGACGGCAAGAGGTTCCAGATTGAACCAACCCAGTTTGCCAAACAGCACCAGCAGTGCGGAGATCAGCATGGAGCCCGCAGTAATGGCGATGGTGGTCTGGATCTTCACAACATACTGGTTGGCAAAGGCGATAAAAATCGCCAACGCTGCCAGAAAACAGAGTGTGTAGTAGACGCTCATAGTTATTTTTTTCTCGTTGGTAGACAGCAAGCACGTATCCCTATGCAGGACGGGCATAGGTTACTCTCGGGCCCTATGTTACTCATTACCCATAAATGAGTATATGGTGGCGCATTTGGACTGATAGACGGCTAGATTTCCATTTTATTTGTTTGCTGTTAGGATGCTGTTTACGCAGTTGCATGGATGTAAGAGGAACACGCGGTGGCGAATGAAAAGTCGAACAGAAAGTCGGATGTGACAAACAAGCTGGAAGCCTGTCTCAAGGAGCGGATCCTGATCATCGACGGGGCCATGGGCACCATGATCCAGGGCTACAAGCTGGGGGAGGCGGATTATCGTGGTGAGCGGTTTGCTGACTGGCATACCGACATCAAGGGCAACAACGATCTGCTGGTGCTGACCCGCCCCGCCGTCATTCGCGAGATCCACGAGCAGTATTGCGCCGCCGGCGCCGACATCCTCGAAACCAACACCTTCAACGCCACCCGCATCGCCATGGCCGATTACGAGATGGAAGATCTCTCGGCCGAGATCAACCGTGAGGCGGCCCGCCTGGCCCGCGCGGTAGCGGACGAGTGGACGACGAAAGAGCCCTACAAGCCTCGCTTCGTGGCAGGGGTTTTGGGGCCGACCAACCGCACCGCCTCCATCTCGCCGGATGTGAACGATCCCGGCAAGCGCAACGTCACTTACGACCAGCTGGTGGCCGCCTATACCGAATCGACTCATGCCCTGATCGAGGGTGGCGCCGACATCATTCTGATCGAGACCATCTTCGATACCCTCAACGCCAAGGCGGCCGCCTTCGCGGTGGATCTGGTATTCGAGGAGCTGGGCTACAGCCTGCCGGTGATGATCTCCGGCACCATCACCGACGCCTCCGGCCGTACCCTCTCCGGCCAGACGACCGAAGCCTTCTACCACTCGCTGCGCCACGTCAAACCTATCTCGTTCGGGCTCAACTGTGCGCTCGGGCCGGACGAGCTGCGGCAGTATGTGGAGGAGCTGTCGCGCATCAGCGAGACCCATGTCAGTGCTCACCCCAACGCCGGTCTGCCCAACGCCTTTGGCGAGTACGATCTCGATGCCGCCGAGATGGCGGAGCATATCCGCGAGTGGGCCCAAAGCGGTTTTCTCAATATGGTTGGCGGCTGCTGCGGTACCACCCCGGCCCATATTCGCGCCATGGCGGACGCCGTGGCGGGCATCAAGCCGCGCGCTTTGCCCGAGTTGCCGGTGGCCTGCCGCCTGTCGGGTTTGGAGCCGCTGATCATCACCCCCGAATCCATGTTCGTGAACGTGGGGGAGCGCACCAACGTCACCGGTTCGGCCAAGTTCAAGCGGCTGATCAAGGAGGGGCTCTACGACGAGGCGCTCGACGTCGCCAAGCAGCAGGTGGATAACGGCGCCCAGATCATCGACATCAACATGGACGAGGGGATGCTGGACGCCGAAGCGGCCATGGTGCGCTTCCTCAACCTCATCGCCGGTGAGCCGGACATCGCCAGGGTGCCTGTGATGATCGACTCCTCCAAGTGGGAGGTGCTGGAAGCGGGCCTCAAGTGCGTGCAGGGCAAGCCGGTGGTCAACTCCATCTCCATGAAAGAGGGGGAGGAGAAGTTCATTCAGCAGGCGAAACTGCTGCGCCGCTACGGCGCCGCCGTCATCGTGATGGCGTTCGATGAAGCGGGGCAGGCCGATACCCGCGCCCGCAAGTTCGAGATCTGCCAGCGTGCCTACCGGATCCTGGTGGATCAGGTCGGTTTCCCGCCGGAAGACATCATCTTCGACCCCAATATCTTCGCGGTAGCGACCGGCATCGACGAGCACAACAACTACGCGGTGGACTTCATCGAGGCGGTGAAGGACATCAAGACGCACCTGCCTCACGCCATGATCTCCGGCGGCGTCTCCAATGTCTCGTTTTCGTTTCGCGGCAACGAGCCGGTGCGCGAAGCCATTCACGCCGTCTTCCTCTACCACGCCATCAAGAACGGCATGGACATGGGGATCGTCAACGCCGGTCAGCTCGCCATCTATGAAGACATTCCGGCGGAGCTGAAAGAGAAGGTCGAGGCGGTGGTGCTCAACCTCAATGACAATGCCACCGAAGAGCTGCTGGCCATCGCCGAGAAGTATCGCGGTGCCGGTGCCCAGGCTGAGGATCCGCGGGATCAGGAGTGGCGCAGCTGGCCGGTGGGCAAGCGGCTGGAGCACGCACTGGTCAAGGGGATCACCGACTTTATCGAAGAGGATACCGAAGAGGCACGCGCTGGTGCCGAGAAGCCGCTGCACGTCATCGAAGGGCCGCTGATGGATGGTATGAACGTGGTCGGCGATCTGTTCGGCGCCGGCAAGATGTTCCTGCCGCAGGTGGTGAAATCGGCCCGGGTGATGAAGCGGGCGGTCGCCTATCTGCAACCCTATATCGAGGCGGAAAAATCGGGTGGCTCCAGCAACGGCAAAATCGTGCTGGCGACCGTGAAAGGGGATGTGCACGACATCGGCAAAAACATCGTCGGGGTGGTGCTGCAGTGCAACAACTTCGAGATCATCGATCTCGGGGTCATGGTCCCCTGCGAGACGATTCTCAAGACGGCGCGGGAAGTGGGGGCCGACATGATCGGTCTCTCCGGTCTCATCACCCCGTCGCTGGACGAGATGGTGCACGTGGCCAAGGAGATGGAGCGCCAGGGCTTCAAGCTGCCGCTCTTGATCGGCGGTGCCACCACCTCCAAGGCGCACACCGCAGTGAAGATCGAGCAGAACTACTCGGAGCCGGTGGTCTATGTCTCCAACGCGTCTCGCGCGGTGGGGGTAGCCCAGAGCCTGCTCAGCCCGGATCTCAAACCCGACTTCGTCGCCCGCATCGACAAGGAGTACGAGATCGCCCGCGAGCAGCACGCCCGCAAGCAGCCGCGCTCGCGCCCCATCACGCTGGCGGAGGCGCGTGCCAACCGCCATCAGCTGGACTGGGCTGGCTATGAGCCGCCGAAGCCCCGCGAGCTTGGTGTGCAGAAGTTTGAGAACGTGCCCATCTCGGTGCTGCGCCCCTACATCGACTGGACGCCGTTCTTCCTCAGCTGGGAGCTGGCGGGCAAATTCCCGCGCATCCTCGAAGACGAGATTATCGGTGAGGAGGCGACCAGGCTGTTTGCCGATGCCAACGCCATGCTGGATCAGCTGGAACAGGATCAGAGCGTGCGCTGCGCCGGCATCATAGGCCTGTTCCCGGCCAATGCGGTGGGGGACAGCATCGAGGTCTACAGCGACGAATCGCGCAGCGAAGTGAAAAAAGTGCTGCACCACCTGCGCCAGCAGAGCGAGAAGCAGGGCTTCCCCAACTACTGTCTGGCGGACTATGTGGCGCCGAAAGAGAGCGGCAAAGCCGACTGGATCGGCGCCTTCGCGGTGACCGGCGGCATCGGTGAGGAGGCTATCGCCAGGGCCTACAAGGCGGATCACGACGACTACAACGCCATCCTCATTCAGGCGGTGTGCGACCGTTTGGCCGAGGCGTTTGCCGAGTACCTGCACGAGCAGGTGCGGAAAGTGCACTGGGGCTATGCCCCTGAGGAAGCGCTCAGCAACGAGGAGCTTATTCGCGAGAACTATCGGGGCATCCGTCCGGCGCCGGGTTATCCGGCCTGCCCGGAGCACACCGAGAAGGGCACCCTGTGGGAGTTGCTGGATGTCGAGCAGGCTATCGGCATGCAGCTGACCGAATCCTACGCCATGTGGCCGGGGGCTGCGGTGTCGGGCTGGTACTTCTCCCACCCCGAGAGCAAATACTTCGCGGTGGCGCAGATCCAGCAAGATCAGGTGGAAGATTACGCCGTTCGCAAGGGGATGATGCTGGCAGAGGCCGAGCGCTGGCTGGGGCCAAACCTGAGCTGACTCCCGCGTGACACCGGTTGATCTTTAACGAGAAACGGCGGCATCCTTGCACGGGTTGAACAACCTGCGCAGAGCCGCCGTTTAACCTGTTGGTCACAGTGATGTGGTAGCGTGCGGTTTGGTGTGGTTTGTCTTGTTGTCAGGATAAACAATTGGCGTTGTCTTGGCGCTGTGGCACCTTATACTCTCCCGCCCCATCCTGCCCAGGCACAGCCTTCTAGCGGAATTGTCATGAAGATCGCCATTTTATCCCGTGAGCCGAAAAACTACTCCACCCGCCGTCTGGTCGAGGTGGCACAGGCGCGCGGTCATCAGGTAGAGGTGCTCGACACCCTGCGCTGCTATATGAATATCGCTTCCCACAACCCCTCCATTCACTACGAGGGTGGGGAGCTGGGAAGTTATGACGCTGTGATCCCGCGGATCGGGGCCAGCATTACCGCCTACGGCACCGCCGTGCTGCGCCAGTTCGAGATGATGAACACCATGGCCCTCAACAGCTCGGTGGCCATCAGCCGTTCCCGCGACAAGCTGCGGGCGATGCAACTGCTCTCCCGCCACGGCATCGGCCTGCCCATCACCGGCTATGCCCACAGCACCCACGACGTGCCCGACCTCATCACCATGGTGGGCGGGGCGCCGCTGGTGGTGAAACTGCTGGAGGGAACCCAGGGGATTGGCGTGGTGCTCTGCGAGACCCAGAAAGCCGCCGAGAGCGTGATCGAGGCCTTTATCCAGACCAACAACAACATTCTGGTGCAGGAGTATATCCGCGAGGCCAATGGCGCCGATATCCGCTGTCTGGTGGTCAACGGCAAGGTGGTTGCCGCCATGCGCCGCCAGGCACAGCCGGGTGAGTTTCGCTCCAACCTGCACCGTGGCGGTACTGCCGAAGCGATCAAGATCACCCCGGAAGAGCGCGCCACCGCGGTGCAGGCCGCCAAGATCATGGGGCTGGATGTGGCGGGGGTAGATATCCTGCGCAGCGCCCGTGGCCCGCTGGTGCTGGAGGTCAACTCCTCCCCCGGATTGCAAGGGGTGGAAGCCGCCTCCGGCAAGGATGTGGCTGGCAAGATCATCGAGTTCCTCGAACTCAAGGCGAGCCGCAAGAACAAACCGGCGGAGTGAGCCTCAGGCTTGCATCCGTCAGATAGAAACAGGGTGCCCTCGGGCGCCTTGTTTTATTGGTATGAATCCTTTTATATCTGGTCAGGTTTATGTGGGCTGCTTTCCCCCAATTGCGCAAGATAGCACTCAAGATTACTTGTGACTTTCTGCAGAACCCTTGGTAGATATGGAATTAGAGCTGTGAATTCAGACTGTTCTGGGCCGCCATGATAGTGTCTACAGTGCTCAAGGATGGCGTCTTGCTCTTCTGTTGTAAGCAGCTTCAATGGGTCACGGTTGTTGTAATCATGTAAGTTGGATAAGTGAATGAATGCGCACCCAAATTTATAAACTGATTGAGTCCAGCCTTGGAGCTGCTGAGCTAGCTCAACCATTTCTCGGTCTGTTACGTTGCCTCTACGATTAGATTGCTGCCATTTTCGGCCATTTACTGAATCCTCTATCAGTTGAGTTTGTCTGGATGGCTCTTGGCTTAGTAAGTAAATGACTCGCACCATTGAGTCTAATTCTTGCCGAAGTACAGCAATCATTTGGCTTGGGATATTCGCAGTACTAAGAACCTCCATTGCCCTTATATGTTCATTGGAACGATGACGTATTTGCCGGATAAAGATTTCTTTTTCACTCATGTGAATTGGACCTCATCTCTAATTGGGCGCTGAATACGCCATTCTCCAGCCGGGTGTCGATCTGCCAGCCCAGCTTCTCGCAGATGCGCTGGATGATGGTGAGGCCGCAGCCGTAGCCGAGGATCTGATCCGGCGCCGCCGCCGTCGGGTTGCTGATGGTGAGCACCGGGCCACACAGCTCGATGTCGATATGTCCCTCGGCATAGCTCAGGGCATTTTTCAGCAGGTTGCCGAGGGCAATGGCGAGCAGGGAGAGGGGGGCGTTTACTTCGCTGCTCTCGTCCAGGTTAAGCCGGATATCGAGGGCCTCCCGCTGCAACAGCGGAGCGAGGCGGGCCAGCTCCTGACGGATCAGCGGGGTCACCTGCTGCAGCGGTCGCTCCACTGCCTCCTTGCGGCCCAGCAGCAGGAAGGTCTCGGTGAGCAGTGCCATCTCGTCGGCGGCGGCGCGGATGCGGGTGGTGGCGCGGGCGGCCGGTGCGGGCAGATCCGTCACCTTGCCGAGCAGGGCCGCCGAGCCCTGGATCACCATGTTGGGGGTGCGCAGCTCGTGGCTGGCGAAGCGGCTGAACTCCTGCTCGCGAGCGAACACTGCGCTCACCTCCTGCTTGCCGGCCAGCAGCGCCAGCTCGATATCCCGCAGCTCCTGCCAGGGGGCGTCGGGCTCGAAATCCGCCTGATCCGGGGTGAGGTGGGCGACCCTCTGTTGCAGCCGTTGCAACGGCCCTGTGATATGGCGTACCAGCCAGATGCCGAAGCCGAGGCAGCCCAGCAGCAGGGTCACCCCGATCAGCCGGGTCGCCAGATGCAGCTTGTCTTCGTAGGGGTCGAGGTAGTCGTCGGCGTCGTCATTGAACACCAGATAGAGCAGTCCCTCGCCGGAGGGGTGACGGGCCACCAGAAAGTGTTTGTCCTCCTTGCCCAGCTGATGCTCGAAAAAGCCGGGGGTCTGGTAGGGCTTCAGCCATTTCGGCAGGCGGCCTGCCTCGGTCCAGTAGCTGGAGAACTGTCTGGGGCTCGGGGCTGCGGCGGCCGGGCCGAGTCGCAGCCAGTCATCGCTGTAGCGGGTCACTTCGGCTTCCAGCCAGTGGCGCAGGCTCAGCTCCTCCATCTTGTCTTCGGCCACCAGCATCAAGCCGGAGAGCAGGATCAGCAGCACCACCCCGGCGCCGCCGAGCGCCATGATCAGGCGGCGACGCAGGCTCGGCAGGCTCATGCGCTCACCAGTCGATAGCCCTGACCGTGCAGGGTCTCCAGCATGGGAGTGGGGAAGGGCTTGTCGAGCGCGTTGCGCAGGGCGTAGATATGGCTGCGCAGGGCATCGGAGTCGGGCTCCTCATCCCCCCAGACGGTGTCGAGCACCTCCTGACGGCTGACGATGGCGGGGGCGCGGCGGGCCAGCAGGGCGAGGATTTGGAACGGGATCTTGCCGAGCTTGAGGGGCTCACCGGCGCGGGTGGCGCGGCCGCTGGCGACATCGACCGTCAGATCGCCAAAGCTGATGGCCCCCACATCGCCGCGCGGGCCACGCAGGCTGAGGGCTTGCAGTCGCACCTCCAGCTCCTCCATGGCGAACGGTTTGACCAGATAGTCATCCCCTCCCGCCTTGAAGCCTGCCAGCTTGTCTTCCAGGCTGTCGCGGGCGGTGAGAAACAGCACGGGAGTGGCAATCCCCTGCTCGCGCAGGCGCGCTACCGTGCTGAGGCCATCGAGGCGCGGCATCATCACATCCATGATGATGACGTCGAAACGCTGATCCTCCAGCAGTTGCAGCGCCGCCTGACCGTGATAGGCACAATCGAGGCGGTGACCGGCCAGCTCCAGATAATCCATGATGGTTTCCGCCACCTGAGGATTGTCTTCCACTACCAAAATCTTCATGCTTTGCTCTCCTGGTTGGCGAGCGTTTCACGCTCTTTTCACACCGGATTCGGCATCCTGTTTGCCAGTGTAACCCCGAGGATCCCTGATGAAGAAGTCTCTCTGCGCCCTTCTGTTGCTGATCTTGTTGCCACTTGGCACCGCACAGGCGACCGAATTCAAACTGACCGGCCGCACCACCTGGCAGCTTGGCCAGTTGATGGTCAACGGCATGCCGTTCGTGATCGACGACCAGACCCGCTTCAAGGATTGGCTCAACGAGGATGATCTCGGCGGCACCTGGGTCGAGATGAAAGGGGTGGTGGAGAACGGCGTGCGCTATGTGCGCAAGGTTGAAGCCCTCGACGAAGATGACAAGGACGAGATGGATCTGGAGGGGCCGGTGGAAGGGGGGCGGATCTGGGGCTACACCACCTCGGATAACAGTCTGGCGCCGTTCGAAGGGCGCTGGCTCGAGCTGGAGTGCAAGTTTGACGGCATGCGCCTGAGCCGTTGCCGCGAGGATGACTGATCCGATCTCTGCGTTCCGATTAGAAATGCTCCCGAATGAAGCCCATGCTTGTCCAGCATGGGCTTTTTGTTCAGGGACGAACGAAGATGGAACAATCGAGAAAGTGGTGTGCATGGATGCTGGGAATGCCGCTCTGGGCGGCGCAGGCAGGAGCCGACGAGTTGTGGCTGGTGGAGCTGGAACACAACGATGGCATTCGGCTGCAATTTCAGGGGGCCGAGGTGGAGCAGGGCAGTGCCGCCATCTGGCGGCAGGGGGAGATTTGGCCGCAGCCACTCAAACCCGGCGACCAGCTCGCCCTGCTGGTGGCCGATGGCGTTGCCACCCGGATTGAGCTGCTGGGCGCCAGAGCCCCGCGGGCCAATCAGCCCTGGCAGCGGGCGCAAGATCGCCTGCAATCCTTCGATGATCGGCAGCTCACGCTGGCCACCCTGGGCACAGTGCCACTCAATCCGCAGGTGCGCTGGGTCAACGGCTCGGTCGCCGATCTGCACGCCGGGAGCGAGCTGGTATTGATCCGTTCGGCGGATGGAATATTGCAGGGAATTGAAGTGATCAATCCGGAAGAGTAATTCAGTATCTTCTTATTTAATATGGTTTCACCATATTGTGGCAGCCATTAAATAATGACTGTCACAATATTTATGATTTATTCCTCAATAAAGTCATCGCTCTAATTATTTTCCTGTATCACCATTATTTTGTTTGTCATGGATATTTTTTGGTGGTTTATTTTATTTGTGTCAGGTTTTGTCGGAGTCCATACCTGTCAAATGAAAAAGGATATTTCTACACAATAACAATTATCGTATGTCTGAAAGAGGGATAAATGATGAATAGAATAATTACCGCCAATCTGGCGTTTTTGGCGTCTTCATTGATGCTCGCTCAGGTGCAGGCGGCTGAACCTGTCTACCCTGATCAGGTCAAGTGGGCGGGTCTTGGCACGGGCGTCTGTGCCAGTGGTTACCGTCCTCTGACCCGTGATGAAGCCATGAGTATCAAGAGTAATCTGGTCAGCCGCATGGGGCAGTGGCAGATCACCGGGCTGGCTGATCGCTGGGTGATTATGGGGCCGGGATATAATGGCGAAATCAAACAGGGCACTGCCGGAGAAACCTGGTGTTATCCCAACTCACCGGTTTCCGGAGAAATACCAACACTCTCTGACTGGAATATTCCGGCGGGTGATGAGGTCGATGTTCAATGGCATCTTGTCCACGACAATGATTATTTTATCAAGCCAGTCAGTTATCTCGCCCATTATTTGGGATACGCTTGGGTAGGTGGAAATCATAGCCCTTATGTCGGGGAAGATATGGATGTTACCCGGGTTGGCGATGGCTGGCTGATAAAGGGAAATAATGATGGCGGCTGCTCCGGATATCGTTGCGGGGAGAAGAGCTCCATCAAGGTAAGCAACTTCTCATATACTCTGGAACCCGACTCCTTCAGCCATGGTCAGGTCACCGAGAGCGGCAAGCAGCTGGTCAAGACCATCACGGCCAATGCGACCAACTACACCGACCTGCCCCAGCAGGTGGTGGTGACCCTGAAGTACGACAAGGCCACCAACTGGTCGAAGACCGACACCTACAGCCTGAGCGAGAAGGTGACCACCAAGAACAAGTTTCAGTGGCCGCTGGTGGGTGAAACCGAACTGGCCATCGAGATCGCAGCGAGCCAGAGCTGGGCTTCCCAACACGGGGGCTCGACCACCGAGACTGTCTCGGTTGAAGCGCGCCCCACGGTACCGCCTCACTCCAGCCTGCCGGTGCGGGTTGCTCTCTACAAGTCCAACATCTCCTACCCCTACGAGTTCAAGGCCGAGGTCAATTATGACCTGACCATGAAGGGCTTCCTGCGTTGGGGCGGCAATGCCTGGTATACCCATCCTGAGAATCGCCCCACCTGGGAGCACACCTTTGCCGTCGGCCCGTTCCGCGACAAGGCGAGCAGCATCCGCTACCAGTGGGACAAGCGTTATATCCCGGGTGAAGTGAAGTGGTGGGACTGGAACTGGACCATCAGCGAATATGGTTTGTCGACCATGCAGAATAACCTGGGTCGTGTGCTGCGCCCGATCCGTTCGGCGGTGACCGGTGACTTCTATGCCGAGAGCCAGTTTGCCGGCGATATCGAAATCGGTCAGCCCCAGACCCGTTCCGCGGCCTCTGCTCAGTTGCGTAACGCCTCTGCTGAAGGTGTGGCTCTGACTGGTGTGGATCTGGATCAGGAGGCCCTTGCCAACGAAGGGTTTGGCAACGTATCCCTGACCATAGTGCCGGTTCAATAACCTCACTCGCAGGCCCCTTTCATAGGGGCCTGTTTCTGTTCCGCGCAAGACGATGCACTTGCTCCGTGTCCCTCGACTTTCCCTCTTTTTGTCCTCTTGTCCCTGAATGATCACAACGGGAACTTGTGGCTTACCAAGGTGATGCCAACGCAGGTTTGACCTGTACTTGGGGTGGCCCCGTGAGCGAGGCATCGTTCACTCATTTGTTGCAAGAGGCGTGTTGGCCAGATTGTTAACGGCTTGTGCTTTAGATTTTCCCCCTTATACTGGCGCCATCTTGTCGGAGTGCTGACCGTCGAACGACGCGAAGCTGAGACCGTTAATTCGGGATCCGTGGAACCTGATCAGGTTAAAACCTGCGAAGGGAACAAGGGTAACTTGCGGGTTACCGCGCCGGAGGAGGAACAAGCCTCTTCCGCTCATCAAAGGGCTCACCCTTGATGGGTCAGGGCGCACAGGAGGGAGTCTGTCCCGTCCGGTTGTCCAGCACGTGGGGCGCCTTGCCCACAGCGTGCAGAGAGCGGGAAGTGGCAGAACAGCAGCGCGGAGATCTATTCCGCACGGACTCCCTCCCGAGATAAACACCCCGCCGCAAGTTCATCTTCTCCTCGAACTCCAGACAAGCAAACACCCATAACTTCAACCAGTTAATGTGAGTTTTGCTATGTCTACTTCTGTATCTGATACCACCAAATCCAGCCGCCGCGAGCAGCGCTCCAGCGCTCAGGCCTTTATCGACAGCCTCAAGGGGATGGCTCACCCCAACTCCCGCCGCATCTTTATCGAAGGCTCCCGCGCCGATATCCGTGTCCCGCTGCGGGAGATCCAGCTGGCCGACACCTTCGTCGGCGGCACCAAAGAAGACCCCCGGTTCGAGCCCAACGAACCGGTGCCGGTCTATGACACCTCGGGCCGTTACGGGGAGGAGGGGGTCGCCATCGATGTGCGCCGCGGTCTGCCGCGCCTGCGGGAGAACTGGGTGCTGGAGCGGGATGATACCGACGAACTGCCGGGGCTCAGTTCCACCTTCACTCAGGAGCGTCTGGCCGACGAGGGGCTGGATCATCTGCGCTTCGAGCACTTGCCAAAGCCGCGCCGAGCCAAGCCGGGTCGCCGGGTCACCCAGCTCCACTACGCCCGCGCCGGTATCGTCACTCCCGAGATGGAATTCATCGCCATTCGCGAGAACATGGGGCGCGAGCGGGTGCGCTCCGAGCTCCTGCGCACCCAACATCCGGGCCGCGATTTCGGTGCCCGTTTGCCCCAGAACATCACCCCCGAATTTGTGCGCGATGAGGTGGCGGCCGGCCGCGCCATCATCCCCAGCAACATCAACCACCCGGAAGCGGAGCCGATGATCATCGGCCGCAATTTTCTGGTGAAGATCAACGCCAATATCGGTAACTCGGCGGTCACCTCCAGCATCGAAGAGGAGGTGGAGAAGCTGGTGTGGTCGACCCGCTGGGGCGCCGACACCGTCATGGATCTCTCCACCGGCCGCTATATCCACGAGACCCGCGAGTGGATCCTGCGCAACAGCCCGGTGCCCATCGGTACCGTGCCCATCTATCAGGCGCTGGAGAAGACCAACGGCATCGCCGAAGACCTCACCTGGGAGCTGTTCCGCGACACCCTGCTGGAGCAGGCCGAGCAGGGGGTGGACTATTTCACCATCCATGCCGGCGTCCTGCTGCGCTTTGTGCCGATGACCGCCAAACGCCTCACCGGCATCGTGTCGCGCGGCGGCAGCATCATGGCCAAGTGGTGCCTCTCCCACCACAAGGAGAACTTCCTCTACCAGCACTTCCGAGAAATTTGCGAGATCTGCGCCGCTTATGACGTGGCCCTGTCGCTGGGCGACGGTCTGCGTCCGGGCTCAGTCTATGACGCCAACGACGAGGCCCAGTTCGCCGAGCTGCGCACCCTGGGCGAGCTGACCAAAATTGCGTGGGAGTACGACGTACAGGTGATGATCGAGGGGCCGGGTCATGTGCCGATGCACATGATCGAGCGCAACATGACCGAGCAGCTGGAGCACTGCCACGAGGCGCCTTTCTACACCCTGGGCCCGCTCACTACCGATATCGCGCCGGGTTACGATCACTTCACCTCCGGCATCGGCGCCGCGCTTATCGGCTGGTACGGCTGCGCCATGCTCTGCTACGTAACCCCCAAGGAGCATCTGGGGCTGCCCAACAAGGAGGATGTGAAGCAGGGGCTGATCACCTACAAGATTGCCGCCCACGCCGCCGATCTGGCCAAGGGTCATCCGGGGGCCCAGATCCGCGACAACGCCATGTCCAAGGCGCGCTTCGAGTTTCGCTGGGAGGATCAGTTCAATCTGGCCCTCGACCCCGACACCGCTCGCGCCTACCACGACGAGACCCTGCCGCAGGAGTCCGGCAAGGTGGCTCACTTCTGCTCCATGTGCGGGCCCAAGTTCTGCTCCATGAAGATCACTCAGGACGTGCGTGACTACGCAGCAAAGCTGGAGGCCGTTGAGATCAAGCTGGTCGGTATGGATGGCCAGCAGGAGCAGGTGGTGGCTCAGGTGGAGAGCGGCATGGCCCGCATGGCCGAAACCTTCAAGGAGACCGGCGGCGAGATCTACCATCAGGCGGCGGCGCTGAAACAGGCTGCAGGGGAGGAGGCGTGAGCAGTGCAAGCGGGGCTGTCAGCCCCGCCGATCTGCTGCCTGTGACGGACTCGCTACCTGTGGTCTGGACCATCGCCGGTTCAGACTCCGGCGGCGGCGCCGGCATTCAGGCCGACTTGCACACATTGCACGACCTCGGCGTGCACGGCTGCTCGGTCATCTCCGCCATTACCGCCCAGAACTCGGTGGCGGTGAAGATGGTCGACCCTGTGCTGATGCAGACCTTCACCGCCCAGATCGACGCCCTTGGCGTCGATCTGCCGCCTGCCGCCATCAAGATCGGCCTGCTGCCGACCCGGCTTCACGTTGAGGTGCTGGCCCGCCGACTGGCTGCCATCGAGGCTCCCTTCGTGGTCTACGACCCGGTGGCCATCGCCAGCACCGGCACCCCGATGGCGGAGCCCAATATGCTGGAGGCGGTGCGCGAACAGCTGCTGCCACGTCTGTCGCTCATCACCCCCAACGGCCCCGAGCTGGAAGCCCTGACCGGCTTGCCGGTCAGCAGCCCCGAGCTGGTGCGCCTCGCCGCCCGCCGTCTGCGTGAACTCGGCGCCCGCGCCGTGCTGGTCAAGGGTGGCCATCTGGAGTGGAGCGGGGAGCTGTGTCTGGACTACTACCAGGACGAGACCCGCGAATTCTGGCTGGCGGCGCCGCGCCTCGATACCCGCCACGGCCATGGCACCGGCTGCTGCTACGCCAGCGCCATCGCCGCCGTGGTGGCGCAGGATTATCCGCTGGAGGACGCCATCACCCTCGCTCGGGCCTACCTGCAACAGGGGCTGGCGGCGGCGCAGGGGGTGGGCGCAGGCCCGGGGCCCATCGCCCATCTCGGCTGGCCCGCCGATCTGGCCCACTTCCCCCGCGCCGTATTGGCGGGTTCAACCCTCGATCGCCGCTTCGGACTTTATGAGACAAGCAGCGCCCGCCTGCCGGATGACCCTTTTGCCGCCACCGAACACAACCTCGGCCTCTATCCGGTGGTGGATTCGGTCAAGTGGCTGCGCCGCCTGCTGGGGGCTGGGGTCAAGACCATCCAGCTGCGGATCAAGAATCTGCCCGCCGCTCAGGTAGCACCGGCCATTCGCGATGCGGTTGAGCTTGGTCGCCGCCATGGGGCGCGGCTCTTTATCAACGACTACTGGCAGCAGGCCATCGAGGCGGGCGCCTGGGGCGTGCATCTGGGGCAGGAGGATATGGAGACGGCCGATCTCGCCGCCATTCAGGCCGCCGGGCTGCGCCTTGGCATCTCCACCCACGGCTACTTCGAGCTGATGCGGGCCCGCGAGCTGGCCCCCTCCTATATGGCGCTGGGCCATATTTTCCCGACCAACACCAAGGCGATGCCTTCGCGCCCGCAGGGGCTGGTGCGGCTGCACCGCTACCGCGCCCTGATGGCGGAGTGGCCGACGGTGGCCATCGGCGGCATCAGCGAGGAGCGGGTGGCGGCGGTCAAGGCAAGCGGGGTCGGCAGTATCGCGCTGGTCTCGGCCATCACGGGCAGCGACGACTGGCAGGGGGCGACCGAACGGCTGCTTGCCGTCGTGGGGGCGGGGGATGAGCCGCGCTCGGCCACCGTTATACGGGAGGCAGAACATGCGCTCTGATGCCGCTTCTCTTAGTGACAAAGAGTATTTGCGATACGGCCGCCAGCTGATGCTGGCGGAAGTGGGTGAAGAAGGGCAGGCACGGCTGAAAGATAAGTCCGTGCTGATAGTCGGCCTTGGCGGGCTCGGCTCGCCGCTGGCCCTCTATCTGGCCGGGGCCGGGGTCGGCACCTTGTGGCTGGCTGATGGGGATACCGTCGATTCCAGCAACTTGCCGCGCCAGATCCTGTTCGATGTTGATGCGGTCAACCACTCCAAGGCGGAGCTGGCCCGCGAGCGCTTGGCGGCCCACAACCCGCTGGTGGAGCTGATTGCCATCAACCAGCGACTCGATGCCGCCAGTCTGCCGGAGTTTGTGGCCGAGGTAGATCTGGTGATCGACTGCTGCGACAACCTCGCCACCCGCCAGGCCATCAACGCCGCCTGCGTGGCGCAGGGCAAGCCCTGGATCTCCGCCGCCGCAGTGGGTTGGCAGGGGCAGCTGATGGCGCGCACCAGCAGCGATCACGCCTGCTACGCCTGCCTCTATCCGCTGGATACCAAGGTGAGCCAGAGCTGCGAGACCAGCGGCGTCACCGGCCCGCTGGTGGGGGTGATGGGCTCTTTGCAGGCGCTGGAGGCATTGAAACTGCTGCTCGGGATACCGAGCCCGGTCGCTGGCACATTGCGCCGCTTCGATGCTTTGACCCATCAGTGGCAGACCCTCACTCTGGCTCCCGACCCCGATTGCCCGGTTTGCGGACAGCGCCGATGCCCGACACACGATAAGGAGATCACCCCATGACCCTCACCATTCGACTCAACGATAAAGCCCAGCCGCTGGCGGCAGGGCAGAGCGTGGCCGACCTGCTGGCGGCACAAGGGGTCAACCCCCAAGGGGTGGCGGTGGCCTTTAACGGCGCCGTGCTGCCCCGTGGCCGCTGGGCCGAGACCCGTCTCAATGACGGGGATGAACTTCACCTCTTTACCGCCATTGCGGGAGGCTGACATGCTCAAGATTGCCGATCACACCTTCTCATCGCGCCTCTTTACCGGCACCGGCAAGTTTGCCCGCCCTGACCTGATGGCCGCCGCCATCGAGGCGAGCGGCTCCCAACTGGTCACCATGGCTATCAAGCGGCTGGAACCGGGCAAGGCCCACGACGATATCCTGAGCCCCTTGCTGCAACTCGGGGTCAAGCTGCTGCCCAACACCTCAGGCGCCAAGACCGCCGCCGAGGCGGTATTTGCTGCCCACCTCGCCCGCGAGGCGCTGGGGACGAACTGGTTGAAGCTGGAGATCCACCCCGACCCGCGCTATCTGCTGCCCGATCCCATCGAGACACTGAAAGCCGCCGAGCAGCTGGTGAAGGAGGGCTTTGTGGTGCTGCCCTACTGTGGCGCCGACCCTGTGTTGTGCAAACGGCTGGAAGAGGTGGGCTGCGCCGCCGTGATGCCGCTCGGCGCGCCCATCGGCTCGAACCAAGGGCTGGTGACCCGGGAGTTTCTCTCCATCATCGCCGAGCAGGCCAATGTGCCCGTGGTGGTGGATGCGGGCATAGGTGCGCCGAGCCACGCCGCCGCCGCCTTTGAACTGGGTGCCGATGCCGTGCTGGTCAACACCGCCATCGCGGTGAGCGGCGACCCGGTCGCCATGGGCCGCGCCTTTGCGCTGGCCTGCACCGCCGGGCGCAGCGCCTATGAGGCAGGCCTTGGCGCGCGCGCCCTGCAGGCTCAAGCCTCCAGCCCGCTCACCGATTTTCTGGGGGCGTTATGAGTCATGATGCTGGCTCGGGGCAAGAGCCAATCGCCACGCCCTCTTTCTCGGTTTCTCACGAGGCCGATGTGTTTAGCCCCCCTCTCCCTCTGGGAGAGGGGCTGGGGGTGAGGGCACTGGGTGTAAGGGCTAAGGAGCCTTCTTTTCTCGACCGATGGCAGGAGCTGGAGTGGGACGATATCGGCATGCAGATCCGCGCCAAAACTGCCGCCGATGTGGCCCGCGCCCTGAGCGCACCCCGCCGCACCCTGGCCGATTTTATGGCGCTGATCTCCCCTGCCGCCGAAGCCTATCTGCCGCAGATGGCAGCCGAGGCCGAGCGGCTGACTCGCCAGCGTTTTGGCAACACCATCGGCTTCTATGTGCCCCTCTATCTGTCGAACCTCTGTGCCAACGACTGCACCTACTGCGGTTTCTCCATGAGCAACCGCCTCAAGCGCAAGACCTTGAATACAGAGGAGATAGAGCGCGAGTGTCTGGCCATCAAGGCGCGCGGTTTTGACAGCGTGCTGCTGGTGACCGGCGAGCACGAGCACAAGGTGGGGCTCGCCTATTTTCGCGAGGTGATGCCCATCATCCGCCGCCACTTCAGCACGGTGGGGATGGAGGTGCAGCCCCTCTCGCAGGCCGACTATGCCGAGCTGAAAAGCCTCGGTCTCGACGCCGTCATGGTCTATCAGGAGACCTACCACGCCCCCACCTATGCCCGCCACCATCTGCGTGGCAACAAGCGGGACATCGCATGGCGCCTCGCCACGCCGGATCGGCTGGGCCGCGCCGGTATCGACAAAATCGGGTTGGGGGCGCTGATCGGTCTCTCCTCGGACTGGCGCACCGACAGCTACTTTGTCGCCGAGCATCTGAGCTGGCTTGAGCGCCACCACTGGCAGAGCCGCTACTCGCTCTCCTTCCCGCGCCTGCGCCCCTGCACCGGTGGGCTGGAGCCTGCCGTGGTCATGTCGGATCGACAATTGGCCCAGCTTATCTGCGCCTGGCGCCTCTTCTCGCCCACGCTGGACTTGTCGCTCTCCACCCGCGAGTCGGCCACCTTTCGCAACGGTGCGGTGCGCCTTGGCATCACCCAGATGTCGGCCGAGTCGCGCACCCAGCCGGGGGGCTATGCCGAAGGGGATGCGGAGGAGCTGGAGCAGTTCGCCATCCACGACGACCGCCCGGTGGGTGAAGTGGCCGCCGCCGTGCGGCAGGCCGGGTTGCAGCCGGTGTTCAAAGATTGGGAGCCGTTTTTGGGTCGTTAACGACGTTTACAGCTGCGATAACAGACTGCGGCAAGCAGATCGGAGGGGCAGATCCCCGCCACTGCTTGCCGCTTTGCTTTGTTTGCTCAAATAGGATTGTTTCGTTGGTGCGACGATGCTTCTTGATATCGTTTCGCCAGTGCAAAAATCGTGGCTGCTGGTCAGCTTATTGAATGGGCCATTGCGACCATTAGCAATGGCCCATTTACGCTTGGTTAGTGCTAAGAACATCGAAGTTAAACATGCGGGAGAAAGATTGGAATTGAAATGCATCTTTATGTATTTATTGACAAAATTTCTGTCGTGTAGTCTTCTGTGAATGTTGCCGCCTTCCACTTCCCTTGCGTAGCCGCATGCATGCTCGCAGAGGCCCTGTGAGGGATGTCAGTGTCCAACACTGTCGTTTTCGGACGAGGAGGCAGCCATGAAACACAAATGTGTTCCTGTACGGCGCTACCAACGTTTCCGTTTTGGTCGCTGGGAGGATGTGTGTCAACACTATCGCTCCCTGCCAAATCGGTAATTGAGGTAAACCAAGGCGGCAATATCTTCATTGCTTCTTCTTGAAACCCCTATGCACTGATCATTTTCCGGTAGTGTTCTGCATCTCCAGTTTCTTCAAATATCTTCTTAAAAATATCCATAAACCGTTGATAATCACCAACGCTGATATCAGATATATTGATTGCATCAGAATGAGAGGACCGATTCAAATATCTATATAAAACTTTAAATTTATGGTCTGTTTTTTCTAGCTCAGATATAACTCTATGTAACTTGTCATTCTTATGAACAAATGAAAAATAATGCTCTAGGATATTTCTCATCGCATTGGGGATCAGAGGTGACCAAATATTACTTTCATTGAAAGCCTTAATGGCAGTCCAGTATAACTCATAGTCGTTCTTTATTTCATCTCGACCCAATATGACAATTTCACTATATATGTCTTTTTTAACTCGATAAAGGCTGTATAGTTTTTCAATATTCTTTGATTCAGTTTGTTTAAGCAGTTCATGATAGAAAAACAAATTGTGAGTTAGAACTATTGATTGACCATATTTTTCCTCAAATATTTCGTTGTGAATCATGGTTGCTACATCATATACATAATTAGAGGATAGGCTGGATATGGGGTCGTCAATAACAATAACTTTCTCAGATTTAGGAGTGGAACAGTTGTCTTTCTCTGTGTCACCTTTTATCATCTCAATGAAATAAACAAGTGAAATTAATGTTTTCTCGCCCTCGCTAAGGGTGTGATATATTTCTCCTGTTGCACCACCTCGGTGTATTCGATATGACCCATCACCATGCTTGATGAGTTCAAAGCTATCTAAACCCAGGGATTTCAATCGGTTGTTGATAGCATCTAAAGATGAGTCAATTCCAACAATGTTGCTGGCAAGCTCTTTAATCTTTAATCTTTAATCTTTAATCTTTAATCTTTAATCTTTAATCTTTAATCTTTAATCTTTAATCTTTAAATCTATTGAAGTTAATTCGGTTTTTGCTTTAAGATGCACACTGTTATTTTTTTTCTATTTCAATGTCAGCCAATCTAATTTCTTCTTTGTAATCAGAAAAAACCTTGCTCAAATCTTCATTTATTAATCCCCAAAACTGTTTTTCTATATTGGTTTCAATGGTTTTTTTCTGTGCTAATTGTGTGCTGTATCCATCAATATCTAATCTTGCCGCTTCAATTAATGTATTGATCTTTGTGGAAAGTGAGGCTTGCTCAATGAGATTTATAATTTTTTCTGGATGCTTTATTTTTTCTACGATTAGCTTTTCGTTTGTTTCTATATAATCAATAAATTTGTTTTTTATTTTTTGAAATTCAGCATTGTTTTCAATGTAAGCTAGTTTGTCACTATTTAATTGTTCTTTGACTGACTGCACATAATTTTCATATTTCTCTTTGTATGTGTTCAATTTGGAGATTGCGTCGTCATAGTGGCTATTGAATACTTGATCAAGTTGCTCTTGAAATTCATTTGTTGGGGTTTTTTGACAAAATGGACAAACATCAGAATGTTTTAAATATTCGCGACCATCTCTGACCCAATGTTGATTATGAAGTTTTTCTATGAGTGATGAAAAATAGGAAGTTGATGTACTTACAAGGGGAGATTCAAGTAGTTTAGTAATATCACTTTCTGGTGTATGAGTGTTGATGAGCTCTGGCTTCATTGGTACTTCGACTGAGAATGCGTCAAGCTTCTCTTTCTCTCTTACTAAGTCATCAAGCGTGGCATCACTAATTTTTTTCCCGGACATTGCAGAATCAAAAAATGATGCCTTTAGAGATTTTCCTTTTAGACAGTAAGAAAGGGCATCTTTTTGGTAATGCTTTTTGTGTTGAAATATAGAGTCCTGATGTCTTTTTAATATATTTTCTTTATGCTTTTCGTATTCATCTATATCAATTTCAAGTTTACTTATTTGAGATGCCTTTAATTCTCTGTGCTTCTCTAGTTGGTCTATTTCTAATTGAATGTTAGAGTCATCCTTACCAACAGTAAATACACCGGGTTGTGAAGATGGTTCATAAAAAGACTCTCTTATGAAGTCGCTGTTATAGACATAATATCTTGTTTTTTCGTCGCTTTGGACATTGGATTGTTGGCTAAGCTGCTCTCCTTTTGCATGGGCGCTGATTAGGCGACCTATGGTGCTTTTCCCACTACCATTTTGCCCAAATAAGATTGTTCTCGGTTTGCTAAAATTAATTCTAGTGGGGATTGTAGGGTGATACGATGTAATATTTTGAAGTGTGATTTCTTTTATCATTTTTATATCCAAGTAATGTTAAGAGAATCGATCATATAAATATATTTATCAGTTTACAGTTGAGTGGGCTTTATATGAAGCTTAAATGTTATGAAATGTGACGAGTGTGCATCTAAGCGGATTCAGTAGTTCTAACGGTTTGGCAGGCGTATTGAAGGGATAGATGTGATGAATAGCAGATATTGCCCAGAACTTCCGTTTATATGATGAGCAAGATTGTTTCTTTAGTGTGACGATATGTATAAAGCTGTTTCGCCAGAGCCAACCCCATGGTTTTTGGTTAGGCCAGAATGTGGGGCTTGGCGTTTATCACTTTACTCAAAGCTGCTTGAGGTATTCGGTTAGCGAGAAGGGCAGAGCAAATTCCTTCATACCAGCCAACCTCTCCAGCTCTGCTTGGCCGACTTGCTGCAACTGGGTTTGCTGGGATGGCGTCAGGGTGGTGGCTCTCGCCTTGATCAAGGTGTCGAGAAAACTGCGGTCTCCCGCTACCGCCTGATGGAACGCCTTGATCGCCAGCGCATCCACTTCTGCTGCGGTGCAGCGCTCCATGCTTTTCTCATGCAGATAGATCAGCACTGTCGTCTGTTGTTCCCTCTCCAGTGACCAGAAGGGGTCGCTTTTTGCGGGCAGTGTGGCGCTGTGTTGTGACTTGATCGCTTCACATCGCTCAAATGCCGGATCCAGATCGTGTAGTGACAGGGCAAGGGTGCTGGAACTGGTTGCAAGCAGCGCAAAGAGCAAGGCAAGGCGTCTATAGAAGGAGAGACTCCAGCTACCCGGCGGCTTGTCTATTGCAGGGCTGTTGCGGCTGCTCATCGGCTTATGACTGCTTTTTCAGAAAGTAACTGATATGCCCCGGCGGCATATCGGGCAGCTGGCCAAAGACTTCGTAACCCTGCTTCTGATAGAAGGGGAGAGCCTGAAAACTGGTGGTTTCCAGATGGTAGTTGCTGATGCCCTTGCTTTGGGCGTACTGCTCCATGGCGCCGAGCAGGCGGCCGCCCCAGCCATCGCGGCGGATGCTTTCGTCGATCCAGAGCCAGTCGACGTGCAGCCAGCCCCACTTGATGTCGGCGATGATGCCGCCGTGTACCTTGCCCTCTTTATCCTTGATAAAGCTGGCGATCCGCTCGCGCAGATGGGTGCCGGCGTGATCCTTGTTGAAGCCCGAGAGGCCAATGCGCAGCGCTTCGATCTCATCGTCCTGAGGCGGTTGGGGTGGGGTTAGTTGCATAGTGCTTCCTGCTTGAGTGTGATGATCTCTGTCGGGTTGCGACGTGTTGTGTGCCGGGCTTACCGCTGCGTTACTGTTGATGTTTTACCGACACTACCCTAACGGAATCGGGTGGAGCCGTGCCAGCTTTTTGTGGGCCCAGGTTCGCCAGTCTCTGTCGCCCTGTGGTGGTGGGCGTATCGACCCTGTCGGGGTTTGTCCCTAGCATAAGGAGGATGCGGGGCAGGGGCTCCGCCATGCGGGCATGTGTTGATGCCCGTTTACGGATTTCTGGCGGAGAGAAAAGATGAAGCTGCGTTCCTTGTTGATGGTGGGGGCCCTGCTGCTGGGCGGTTGTGCGGTCAATCCCTACGGTGGTACTCAGGCTCCTGTCAGTGAACCCGATCAGCCAGTGAGCCAGCCGGACAAGCCGGTGACCAAACCGGATAGCGGGGACGTTCAGCCCAAGCCGGTGGCGCCGACCGGACTGGCGCAGGCCATGGCCGATCTCTTTGTGCAGGCCCCCGAGGTGCGGGAGCTGGCGCAAACCGGTCAGCCGGTGCTGCTGCTCACCCCGCCCCAGAACGGCACCGGCGAGCCGGTGGACACCCGCGCCATGGCGGCGGCCATGAGCAAGCGCATCCAGAGCAAGAGCGGTTTTCACTTTGTCGACCAAGGGCAGGTGGCGGCCATCACCGGCCAGCTTGAGTATCAGCAGGGCAGGATGAACCCGGCCTCCCTGGTGCGGCTTGGCCGCCAGACCGGCGCCGGCTACATGCTCTACGGGGATCTGGTGGCACAGGGGAGCCGTTATCGGTTGTCGATGACCCTGATGGAGCTGCGCAGCGGCGAGCTGATCTGGAGCGGTAGTCGCTCCGCCAGCCACTGAGCGGTCTGCGACCAATCAAAAAGAGGGTTGAGTGCCTGTGCGCTCAACCCTCTTCTCATTTCTGGCCCTATGCCTGATGGGGCTTGTCTCTAGCGGATTGCCGCTTCCAGCGCGGCTATCTCGCCGCCGCTGATGAGCGCCAGGTTGCGGCTGATCTGCTCCACCGGCCAGTCCCACCAGGTGATGCCGTTGAGACGGGCGATGGTGTCGTCGTCGAAGCGGTAGCGGATCACCTTGGCGGGATTGCCGCCGACCACGGCGTAGGCGGGCACGTCACCGGTGACCACGGATCGGGCGGCGATAATGGCGCCGTTGCCGACCTTTACCCCTGGCATGATCAGGGCGTCATAGCCAATCCAGACATCGTTGCCGATCACGGTATCCCCCTTGTAGGGGAGGCTGCCCGGGGCGGGTGCGGCATGCTCCCAGCCGTTGCCGAAGATAAAGAAGGGGTAGGTGGAGAAGCCGGAGGTCTGGTGGTTGGCGCCGTTCATGATGAACTTCACCCCGCGGGCGATGGCGCAGAACTTGCCGATGATGAGCTTGTCGCCGACGAAGGGGAAGTGGTAGAGGACGTTGCGCTCGAAGCCCGCCGAATCCTCCGGGTCGTCGTAATAGGTGTAGTCACCCACCTCGATATTGGGCCCCTTGATGGTGTTCTTGATAAAACACACCTGGGGGAAGCCATTCATGGGGTGGGGATTGGCGGGGTCGGGTCCGTGCATCCGGGCTCCTAGGGTTGGCCGGGCTAGAGCGCCGGGAAGTAGCAGGCGCTCATGTCGATGGGGTGATCGGGGCAGCCGGGCAGATAGAATTGCCAGCCCGCATCGGAGAAGGCGCGCAGCTCGGTTTCGACAAACTTGATGGCGAGGCTCAGGGCCTGCAGGCTGTCGATGCCATAGATGAAGGTCTTGTCGCTCAGCCCCGCCAGCTTCACCTTGCAGCGCCAGTCACCGCTGGCGGACTTGGGATCCGGCTCGGGGGCCTTGATGGCGATCTTGAGGGTGAGCTGTTCCCCTTCGGTGCTGATAGCGTCGAAGCGGGCGGTAACGATGGCGTTTTTCATCTGGCGATTCCTTTTCCGTGGTACAGCCCCTGCGGTTGCGGGGGGCTGGCGTTCCTGATGGCTGATGAGGTGAAAACTGGACTCGTGACGGCCAGCGTAAATGAACTTGTGAGTTGAAACAATGAGATATCATTGAGCGAGGGAGGGGCCATCCGCCACTGCGAACGGTCGCAAGTCAGAGCGGCGGTGGGCGCAGGCAATCCTTGCTGGCCGAGACGTCTGCATGCTGCTAGATGTAAAGGATTGTTGGCTATGACGGCAGATTTTTCTCCGTTGCCGATGAGGGCGAGTGAGTCCTTTTAAGGCAGAATATCTCCCCCCTGTTTGACCCTAACGTACAGGAGTCTCCGTGGCGCTTTCGGTAACCCAGCTTTATGAAGTGATGGCCCAACTGCCAGATCCCATCTTCATCCTCAGTGAAGATGGTTATTACGTGGAATATATCGGCGGCATGGAGCAGCAATCCTATCACGATGGCAATCCGCTGGCGGGCAAGCAACTGGCCGATGTGCTGCCACCCGAGATGGCCATGTGGGTCAAGGCACAGGTTGCCGAGTCACTGGCGAGCGGTCAGGTGCGGGTGGTGGAGTATGAGCTATCAGCAGCCGAGGTGGGGGGGATCAATGCCGCCGTCGGGCCGCAGGGGGTACAACGCTTCGAGGGCAAGATTGCCCCGCTGCCCTCCCTCTATGACGGCAAGCGGGCGGTGGCCTGGGTGACTCGCAATATTACCCGCCAGTACGAGTTGCAGCAGCGACTGCAGCGCCAGAGCGAGACCGATCAGCTGACCGGTCTCTACAACCGCCGCTTCTTCTTCGAGCACTGCCAGCCGCTGCGGACAGGGGAGGCGCCCTGTGGCCTTATCATGCTCGACATCGATCACTTCAAGCAGATCAACGATCACTACGGCCATCAGCAGGGAGATCGGGCCTTGCAGCGATTCAGTGGCTGCATCGATGCCCTGTTGCGGGCGGACGATCTCTTTGTGCGCAGCGGCGGCGAGGAGTTTCTTATCCTGTTGCCACGGATCGATGAGGCCGGTTTGCTGCAGATGGCGGAGCAGATCCGTGCCGCTGTCGAAGCATTGCCTGCCGATCCGGTCGCCATCACGGTCAGTCTGGGCACAACCCTGGTGCAGCCGGAGGAGGAGATCAATCAGGCGCTGGCCCGGGCCGACGAGTGGCTCTATCAGGCCAAGCGGGCAGGGCGCAACCGGGTGGCACACTGCCCGGCACGCTGAGCTGATTGGTCCTGTTATTGGCAGACATCACCTTTCCTTTTGCCATAAATAAATTGGCTGACATCACTGTCAATTAGTAGAAAAGTTGGCCGTATTATTTCACTGATATTCTACAGCTTAAGGTGTTAATATTATCGGCCTGATCGCTGGTCTTATTTGTGTTGTTGGGCAACAGGATGAGGTTTTATCGGTATGTTATCAAAAGGGTTTGGATCTGGTTCTGGATGACGAATGTGACACATTTCATTGTCTTTTGAAACAATCCGATTCAAACGGTCATGAATTATTAACCTTGACCAGGTTGGCGATTTCAACGATGGTAGCGTGGCAGCTCCGTTTCCCTCCGGTGGCCCTGTTGGCTACTGGCGGCGTTGTTCTTTCACGAACAGGGCGATCTGCCATGACATATCGCCAGCCTGTTATTCGGGCCAATAAAAATAATGATGACAGACTAATAAGGTATATATTGCAATGAGTGTTTCTATTACTGAAAAGAGTCACCCTGTTTCAAAATTGAAATGGGAGAAAAGCGATTCGGTATGGACCATGGGCTTATATGCCACTGCTGTTGGTGCCGGTACGTTATTTCTCCCTATTACTGTCGGCAGTAATTCCCCGGTTATTTTGCTGTTTATATTATTGCTGGCTTTTCCGCTTTCTTATTATTCCCACCGGGCATTGAGCCGCTTTGTGCTCTCCAGTTCCCATAAGGAGGGGGATATCACCCATGTGGTGGAGGAGCACTTCGGTGCCAGGGCGGGCAAGCTGCTGATGCTGGTCTATCTGATGGCCTTCTACCCCATCATTCTGGTTTACAGCATCTCCATCACCAATGCGATCCAGAGCTTCGTGGTACATCAGCTGGGGGATGCCGCGCTTCCCCGCGGCTTGCTGGTGCTGGGGGTGATGCTGGGTCTGCATCTGATCCTGCTGGCCGGCAAACAGATCGTGGTGTCGGCCATCAGCGTGCTGGCTCTGCCGATGGTCGCCTTTCTGATTGGCCTCTCCATCTATCTGCTGCCCCAGTGGAGCCTCTCCTATTTCACAGAGAGTCAGGCAGTGGAGTGGCGTGACCCGGCGTTCTGGAAATCCCTCTGGCTGATCGTGCCGGTGATGGTGTTCTCTTTCAGCCATGCGCCCATTATCTCCTCCTTCAGTGCGGCGCAGAAAAAGCGCTGTCAGGAGAGTGCCGACCTGCGTGCCAAGCGGATCATCAAGTACAGCAGCATGTTGATTTGCGGCAGCGTGCTCTTCTTCGTGGTGAGCTGCGTGATGAGCCTGAGTCAGGCCGAGATGGCGCTGGCCCGCACCGACAATATCTCGGTGCTGTCGGCGCTGGCGAACAAGTTTTCCAATCCGCTGATCGCCTATGTAGGGCCGCTTATCGCCATTCTGGCAATGTCCAAATCCTTCCTCGGCACCTCCATGGGGGTTAGCGAGGGGACTGTGAGCATGGTGAGCGGTGCCTGTCAGGGGCTGGGGCTCTCCCTCAAGGAGTCGACCATCGCCCGGGTGTCGTCGGTGATCCTGTTTATGGTGACCGCCCTCATCACCTATCTGAACCCCAATGTGCTCGACATCATCGAGCGCGTCAGTGGCCCGCTGATCGCGGTGATCCTGTTTCTGCTGCCAGCCTGCTCCATCTATCGCTTGCCCGCACTCAAGCGTTATCGCGGGCCGAGTACCCTTTTTGTGTTGGTGATGGGGCTGCTTGCCATCTCGGCCCTTATCTACGATCTGCTTTGACCGGGCAGTATCCCGCACAAATCCAAAAGGGCGACCATCTGGTCGCCCTTTTTCTGTGCATCGGGGTTAGCCGAGCAGGCCGGTGGCGCTCTGGCCCGCCATCAGCAAGCCGAGGGCCAGCACGCTGAACCAGACCAGGGTTGCGCTTACCAGCAGATAGCCGCTGGCAACGAACAGACCGTCCCGCTGCAACATGCCGGTGGCCAGCAGCAGGATGGCCCAGGCAGGCATGGCGTTGGTGAAGGGGATGGCGCCCAGGGGTAGCATCAGCAGCAGGGCGGCCAGCATGATCAGCAGACCGTTGCAGCGGTTGACCGTGCTGCTGCCGGTCAGCACCAGCAGACGCGGGCGGATAACGCGATCGACACGGGCCAGCAGATCTGCCCCCTTGTGCAGGGTCGGCTTGAGCTGGTCGGCGGCGAAGCGGCGCTCCATCAGGATGGCGGGTAGCCAGGGCACCCGGTTGAGGGTGATGCCTATACCGATAAAAAGGATCAGCAGGCCAAACGGGGTGCTGACCCCGGGGATGGAGACCGGCAACAGAAAGGGGACGGTGAGCAGCACGCAAAACAGCAGCATGCCCTGTTCGCCCACCAGCTCCAGCATCTGGCGCAGGCTGATGTGGCTTTCGTCGATGGCGTGCGCGGTGGCCCGCAGGGTATCCGCGAGGGTGGTTTGGGGGTCGTGAAGTTGCGCGGCAACCATTCCCTGATGTCCTTCTGAGTGGTGATGACTGGTCCCTATGACCCGCTTTGGCGCCAGCATACGTGGCAGAGGTTAACCGTCGATGAATGGTGGCGGGGAGTACGGCAAGGCCACAATGGTACTGCTTTGCCGCGCCATCGATGAGTGTGATCCCCCCCATGAAAGTGATCCGGTACAGCCGCCGTTTAGGATGGGCCTAGGACGCCTCTGGTATGCTTTCTGCACAATCACACAGGGAGCAGGGGATGATGATGAAGAGAGCCGGGATAGTGATGATGGGGCTGTTGCTGCCACTCGGGCAGGTCTGGAGTAGTGAGGCAGCAACCACATCCGGTTGGCAGGTGACGCCGTTTTTCGGCTACAGCTCAGCCATCGACTTCGAGAAGAGTGACGAGGTGGTGCAGCCGGTCTCGCGCTCGGCCTCGCTCGATTCACTACAGGGGCAGGGCTCTGGCAGTTGGGGTCTCTTTATCAGCAAGGAGGTGGATGATCCGGGCATGATCGAGCTGCTCTACAGCCATCAGTCCACCACCCTCTCTCCCGACCAGCCGGATCGCCTGACGGTGGACATCCTGCACTTTGCCGGTGCTCTGACCCTCTCTGACAACCTGATGGCGCCCTATATCGGCGCCGGGATCGGGGTGACCCGCTTTGCCGCTTACGACAGCGAGGTGACCCCTTCCATGTCGCTGGCGCTCGGGGTGCAACCGCGCCTCGCCGAGCATCTGGCGCTGCGGGCCGAGGTGCGCGGTTATGGCTCGCTGGTTAACGACAACAACCAGTTTCTCTGCAACCCGGAGCAGTGCGTGTTCAAGGTACGCGGGGAGCTGGTGACCCAGTGGCAGGCCAATCTCGGTCTTACCTTCCGCTTTTAGGCGGGGGGATTTCCCCCCATAAAACAGGGGCCCCTGGGCCCCTGTTTCAGCAGCAATGTTCCGCAGTGACCGGCAATCAACCGGCAGCTCTTCACGCCTCTTTATTAGTCGGCGTCGCCCATACCGCGCAGTTTCTACCCGCCTCCTTGGCGCCATAAAGCGCCTGATCCACCCGTTTGAACAGCGAGACGGCCGGCTCCCCGGGCTCGCGGATCCCCATCCCCAGACTGACCGTCATGGTATGGGTCGGGTCGGGGGCTATGGTGCGGGTCGCAGTGAGCAGGGTGTTGGTCAGTTGCTGCAAATCGGCTTCGTGAGCGACGGGCAGCAGCAGGGCAAACTCTTCACCACCGACACGGGCCGCCAGCGCACCCGGTGGGCAGTGCTGTTGCAACAGCTCGCCAAACTGCTGCAGCACCCGATCCCCGATATCGTGGCCGTAGTTGTCATTGATCCGCTTGAAGTGATCCAGGTCCAGCAGGATGAGGGCATGGCAAACCCCTTGCTCCAGAAACAGCTGCTGATGAAAGTAGCGCCGGTTTGGCAGCTTGGTCAGATCGTCAAACAGCGCCTGCTCTCTGAGCCGGGTATTGATATGAAAGAGGTGGTGCATGGTGCTCAGGATGCCGATGCTGCTGAGCAGGATGCCGCTGGAGCGCAGCAGATCCTCGGCATAGATGGCGAGCCAGAGCGGCTGCGCCACCAGCTCATCCATGATGTCGGCGGTGGCCCCCATGATCCACAGCATCAGACCGCAGGAGAGCATGCGGTAGGTGTGGGTGGGCAGGTGGGCGCACTGCACCACCCAGAACAGGAACAGCATGGTGAGCCAGTTGATCACCTCGAAGCCAAAGCTGACGGCGTAAAAGCGCTCGTAGGGGAAGTGGGGCAGCAGCAACAGATGAAGGGTCATGATGGCCAGCATCAATCCCCCCAGCAACAAGATGTGGGAACGATGCTCCCGATCGAGCTGATGGTAGTGGGAGAGGCTGATATCGAGACGATCAAACTGCATGGTGTTCCTCGGATTGTGCCCGCCATCACGTTGCAAACAAGGCACTGCGTAATGGTATGCCGTAGTCGGATAACAGAAACGGCTGGTCTGCCAGTGTAAACGAGTTGGCCCGCAGCGCGCGATATCGAGGGCTTCAGCTTGTGGGCTGGTTCAGGATTTGCGCATTTGTGGTGCGCCGGCCATGCCCTGCCCTGTGACAGGGCGGTTCAGTACCGGTTAGCGCAGAGCGTGCGCCATTTTGGTGCGTTAGCGATGGCTGAGATAGTTAATTTAATGATTTTTAAGGATTTAAAATTATGGCCCACTTTATGCTTTTTACATGTCAGACGGTCTCTTGCGCTCATCGGCGGCAGACGCAGTGATGAGGAAGTGGCAAGAGGCATCCCCGTGCCGGGCGCGGGTGTGATTCTGGCGGGTTGCAGCAACACCTTGCGGTTCGCCACAGATTCAATCAGGGAAACGGAGCCGGTCTTGTACCGGTACGACAGGGAAGGAGAGTGCTCTATGGTCAAAAAATGGATGATGGCGGGTCTGACGATGTTGCCTGCCTTGCTGGTTACCCCAAGTTGGGCCGAAGAGGTCGCTCAGGTACAGGCGGCGGTGGCTCCGGTTGCCGCCATGACAATCAACAAGGGTGACAACACCTGGATGCTGCTCTCGGCGGCGCTGGTGATCCTGATGTCGATCCCCGGTCTGGCCCTCTTCTACGGTGGTCTGGTACGGGCCAAAAACATGCTGAGCGTGCTGATGCAGGTCTTTACCCTGTTCTGCCTCATCTGCGTGCTCTGGGTGATCTACGGTTATTCGCTGGCCTTTACCGAGGGGGGCAATTTCTATGGCTCCTTCAGCAAGGTGCTGCTCAAGGGGGTAACCCCTGACTCCATCGCCGCCACCTTCAGCAAGGGTGTCGGGATCAGCGAGCTGATCTATGTGGTGTTCCAGGGGGCCTTTGCCGCCATCACCTGCGGCCTTATCGTGGGGGCGTTTGCCGAGCGCATCAAGTTTGCCGCCGTGCTGCTCTTCTCGGTGATCTGGTTCACCTTCGCCTATATCCCGCTGGCTCATATGGTGTGGTATTGGGCGGGTCCGGATGCCTATACCAGCGCCGAAGCCGCAGCAACCGCGACCGCAACTGCCGGGTATCTGTTCCAGCATGGTGCGCTGGACTTTGCTGGCGGCACCGTGGTGCACATCAACGCCGCTGTGGCGGGTCTGGTGGGAGCCTATCTGGTGGGCAAGCGTCTGGGCTACGGTCGTGATCCCATGACCCCGCACAGCCTGACCATGACCATGATCGGTGCCTCCCTGCTCTGGTTCGGCTGGTTCGGTTTCAACGCGGGCTCCGCGCTGGAAGCCAACGGGGTGGCTGCGCTCGCCTTTATCAACACCTGGGTGGCGCCGGCTGCGGCAGCTCTGTCATGGACGCTGGCCGAGTGGGTGATGAAGGGGCGTCCCTCCCTGCTGGGTGCGGCGTCCGGAGCGGTGTCCGGTCTGGTGATGATCACCCCGGCGGCCGGGTTTGTCGGTGTCGGTGGCGCGCTGGTGATGGGTCTTGTCAGTGGTGTGGCCGGTCTGTGGGGCGTCCACGGTCTTAAGCGTCTGCTGGGGGCCGATGACAGCCTGGATGTCTTCGGTCTGCACGGGGTGTGCGGCATTCTCGGCGCCCTGCTGACCGGCGTCTTTGCCAGCCCGGATCTGGGCGGCACCGGGGTGTGGGACTATGTCACCAATCAGGTTGCCGAGGGCTACTCCATCCTGACTCAGGTGAAGATCCAGGCTATCGGGGTCGGTGTCACCCTGCTCTGGTCCGGTGCCGTGGCGGCGATTGCCTTCAAGGCGGTCGACATGCTGATCGGGCTGAGGGTCAATGGCGATGCCGAGCGGGAAGGGCTGGATGTCACCTCCCACGGCGAGAAGGCTTACAGCATGTAATCCAGAACGTCAGACAACAAAAAACCGCCGGAATCGGCGGTTTTTTTATGGCTCGAGGGTGGCGAAACCTTGGTTCACACGCTTAATTCACGACGGCCACGTTGATGCTGCCATTGCCCTGGGTCATGCGTACCCGCGCGCCCGGCACGAAGGTGGGGCTGGCTTTCTGCACCACCACGATGGCTTCGCCGTTCTCTTTCTTGATCTCCAGCTCGACCCCGTCGACCTGGTTGAGTTTGTCGCCAGCGGCCTTGCCGGCTGCCGCGCCGGCAATGGCACCACCTGCTGTGGCGATATCACGGCCGGTGCCGCCGCCTATGGTGCTGCCTAGCAGGCCGCCGACCACGGCGCCGCCAATAGTGCCGAGCAGGGAGTTTTCATCAGCCTGGATCTTCACCGGGCGGGTGGAGATGATGGTGCCATAGCTGACGGTTTGTACCTGTTTGGCACGGTCTTTGGTGTAGACATCGCCAGAGTAGACATCGCTGTTGGCGCAACCGGTGACGGTAGTGGCGGCCAGCAGGGCAATAAGGGTCATACGTTTCAACATGATGGGCCTCCAAGGCTGAATAGAATTCAAACAATCAGTTTGATGAATTGAACTTTACTCCAAGCAAGCGGGACATGAAATCGGCAAAATGTAACCAATTATGCGTTCTGTAACCGGTTTTATCCTTGAATCGCAGCTGTACCGGAGAGGGTTTTAACCAGCACAAGCCGATCCTCGCCGGGGCCGAAGTAGTCGGCGACCTCTTCAACCAGTTGATAGCCAAGACGGTAGTAGAGGCGCTGGGCCGGATTGGCCGGATCGACCGTGAGCCGCAGTTCGCTGATCTGCAGCGCCTGCTGGTTGGCCTCCATCTGGCGCATCATCCGCTCCGCGAGGCCGAAACCGCGCGCCTCGGGCAGCACCGCCAGCGAGAGCACCCAGCCTTGCGACCGCTCCTGACCAAAGCCACCCAGCACATAACCCACCAGTTGCCCCTCGTATTCGGCCACCAGCAACAACTCGGGCCACAAATCCATCGCCTGACGGAAGAAGAAGGCGGGATAGACATCTTCACCAAAGACTTTGGCATCGATCTGCCAGATGGCGTGCATGTCATTGTGGGTGGCGGTGCGTAGCAGGGGCGGGTTGTGGTGCATCAGGACTCCATCGGCAGCAAACGGATCGGCAACGCCGCTGACCTTGGGGCCAACGGCAGAAAAGGAGTCATAGGGTAGTGGTCATCCCTTGCCGGATGCAAGGGATTGGCGGTTATGGCGGCAGCGGTCTGCTGTGGGGCAGTTTGGGAGCCTTGCGAAAGCCGTCGAGCAGGTGGCGAAGGGTGAGCCAGGGGTGGCGCAGCAACATGCGCGGGCCGCTCCACTTCATCACCTGCTGGATCTGTTTGCGCATCGCCGGGGCGTAGCAGTGGATATTGCAGTTGGCGCAGGTGGGTTTGTGGCCGTGGCCATAACGGCAGCGACGCAGGCGCTGATGGGCGAAATCCCGCAACTGGCGACAGTGGCGGCAATGGGGATCCTGATGATGGTGCTGGCAGTAGAGGAGGATCATGGCGCTGACCGTCTGCTGCTCGCGCATGAGTCTGGGGTGGTCACTCGCCTTTTTGCTGGCTGCGGCGTGTGGGCCCCGGGCTGGGCTGGCATGATAACTTTTCATGGCCGCCATTCTCCTGACCTGCTCGCTTGGAGTGTTGATACAGGTCAAATGGGGGATAAAAAACAGGGCCCGCAGGCCCTGTGTCATCAGATGAGGCTGGTTGCCTGCTCCAGCCAAGCGAGATCATCGCCTTCGAGCAGCGGGCTCAGACGGCGGAACACTTCGGCGTGGTATTCATTGATCCAGCGGAACTCGGCCGGGCTCAGCAGGCTGCGATCGATCAGGCGGGTATCGAACGGAACATAGGTCAGGCGCTCGAAGCCCAACATCGGCAGCTCGCCGATCTGCTCCAGCTCGGTCACCACCACCAGGTTTTCACAGCGGATGCCGAAGCCATCTTCGCGGTAGTAGCCCGGCTCGTTGGAGAGCACCATGCCCGGCTGCAGGGCGACCATGCTCCCTTTCGGGGCGATGCGCTGGGGCCCTTCGTGGACGCTCAGGAAGTGGCCGACGCCGTGGCCGGTGCCGTGGTCGTAGTTGTAACCGGCTTGCCACAGCGGCATGCGGGCCAGCACGTCGAGCTGGATACCGGCGGTGCCGCGCGGGAAGCGGGCCTGATCCAGCGCAATATGTCCCTGCAGCACCCGGGTAAACATCGCCTTCTGCTCATCGGTCACCTCACCCACCTTGATGGTGCGGGTGATGTCGGTGGTGCCATCCAGATACTGGGCGCCGGAGTCCAGCAGATAGAGGCTGTCCTGGCCGAAGGGGCGCGGGGTGCCATTGGTATGGCGGTAGTGGCACATGGCGGCGTTGGGGCCGAGTGCCGAGATGGTGTCGAAGCTCGGCTCGACGTAGTGTTCCTGCTCGCGGCGGAACGCTTCCACCTGATCGGCCAGGGTGCCTTCATCCACACCCTCGAACTCGCCGGAGGCGACCAGCCGATCCAGCCAGGCGAGGAAGCGGGTCATGGCCACGCCATCACGCAGGTGAGCGGCACGCATACCGGTCAGCTCGATCTCGTTCTTGCACGCTTTCGGCAGCATGGTCGGGTCTTGCCCTGCCACCAGAATGGCGCCCGCCTCTTCCATGACGAGCTGGGTCCAGGCGTTGGCGCTGTCCGGATCGGCCAGCACCTTCTGCTGGTCTTCACCGATGCGTTGCAGTACGTCACCCAGCTTGTCGATGGGGTAGACGGAGACATCCTGCCCCACGTGTTGGGTGAAGGCGAAGCAGTCAATTTTGTCGGTATCGACGAAGAAATCCATGCTGGTGTTGGCGTAGAGCACGGCAAAGCCCAGCACCACCGGCAGCCGGTCGATATCGCGGCCGCGCAGGTTGAGCAGCCAGTTGATGGGCTCGGCCTGGGTCAGCAGCACCGCATCCAGCCCGCGCTTGCGCAGGTCGGCCGCCAGCTGTTCACGTTTGGACTGGCTGGACTGGCCCGCCAGCTCCTCGCTGTAGAGGATGACCGGGCTCTTGGTCGGCTCCGGGCGATCGCTCCAGTTCAGGTCGATGGGGTTCTGCTCGACGCGGATCAGCTCGATACCGCGATCGGCCAGCACGGCCTTGGCATTCTTGTACCAGGTCAGGCTGTGCAGGCGGGCATCGAAGCCGACCCGGGAGCCTGACGGCAGCTGTTCGGCCAGCCACTGCACATGAGGATTTTCAATGAGGTGGAGGAATTCGAACAGTTCGGCGGGAGTTTGCATCCGCGCCTGCACCGTATAGCGACCATCGACAAAGAGGGCTGCCCGCTGGGCCATGATGATGGCGACCCCTGCAGAGCCGTTGAAACCGGTGATCCAGTCAAGCCGCTCGGCATAGGCGGGGATGTACTCGCCGAGGTGCTCATCATCGTGGGGGACGATAAATGCGTCCAACTCCTGCATGGCCAGCTCGGCCCTGACTTGGGCGACGCGGGTTTCAATTATCTCGAAATTATTCATGTCGTTAGTGCCAGATGGTTGCTATATGAGTGTTCAGTTTTTATGGCCGCTGGCCAGGATCCGCTTGATCGACTGACCTGCTGCTTCGATATGCTGCCTGAGCAGCACCACCGCCTCGTGCTTGCGCCGGGCGCGGCACAGTTCCAGCAATTGGGCGTGTTCACGCTCCGCCTTGTCCACCCCATCGCTGGCAAACAGCAGCTCGAAGCGGACATAGCGGTCACAGCTCAGATTGATCTGGGCGATCAGTTCAAGTGCCTGGGGGCGACCGGCTGCCTGATAGAGGGTGGCGTGAAAGCTGTGGTTCAACTCGGCCCAATGTTCGATCTGGGTGCCTGACTCCAGGGCGTGATCAAACTGGGCGAGGATCGCCTCCGCTTGCGCGAAGGTGGCTTCCGTCATCTTGTCGACGGCGTGAAACAGGGTATCGGCTTCCAGCAGCGCTCGCAAATAAAAGAGCTCTTCAATGGCCGAGGCGTCCAGCATGGTGACCACGGCGCCGCGATGGGCTTCGAACTTCACCAGCCCCTGCGCTTCCAACTGCATCAGGGCTTCGCGCACCGGGATGCGGCTCACGGCCAGCTCTTTGGCGATGGCATCCTGACGCAAGGGGGCGCCAGCGGGGAACTCCCCACGGAGGATCCGGCCACGGAGGTTTTCCATCACCATCTGGGTTCGGGTCTTGTAGGGTGGGGTCATGGTCGGGTCACGATTGGGCGTTACAAAATTGTATATTGTATAAAGTTTGGCTGAATCTAACCTGTCGCAATGGGCAAAGGCAAGGTTTTGGCCCCTTTAACGAGGGTGATGGCGGCGTTCGGGGCTCCACAAAAACAAAAATGCCGGTCAGCGTGACTGACCGGCATGATGTCACTGATACGAAGCGAGCCTGTTACAGCTGCGGGCCTGCCGCAACCAGACGTTTGCCTTCATCGTTATCGGTGAAGCGCTCGAAGTTCTTGATGAAGCGCCCTGCCAGATCGACGGCCTTGGTATCCCACTCGGCCTTGTCGGCGTAAGTGTCGCGCGGGTCGAGGATCGCCGGGTTCACATCGTGCAGCGCGGTCGGGATCTCCAGATTGAAGATCGGCAGCACCTTGGTCTCGGCCTTCTCGATGGAGCCATCCAGGATGGCATCGATGATGGCGCGGGTATCCTTGATGGAGATGCGCTTGCCGGTGCCGTTCCAGCCGGTGTTGACCAGATAGGCCTCTGCACCTGCCGCTTCCATCCGTTTTACCAGCTCCTGACCGTACTTGGTCGGATGCAGGGAGAGGAAGGCTGCGCCGAAGCAGGAGGAGAAGGTCGGAGTCGGCTCTGTGATGCCGCGCTCGGTACCGGCCAGTTTGGCGGTGAAGCCAGAGAGGAAGTGGTACTTGGTCTGCTCCTTGGTCAGCTTGGAGACCGGGGGCAGCACGCCGAAGGCGTCGGCAGTCAGGAAGATCACCTTGGTGGCGTGACCTGCCTTGGAGACCGGCTTGACGATGTTGTCGATGTGATAGATGGGGTAGGAGACGCGGGTGTTCTCGGTCTTGGAGCCATCATCGAAGTCGATGGTGCCATCGGCAGCAACGGTCACGTTCTCCAGCAGCGCATCGCGACGGATGGCGTGGTAGATGTCCGGCTCGGCCTCTTCGGAGAGCTTGATGGTCTTGGCGTAGCAGCCCCCTTCGAAGTTGAACACGCCGTGGTCATCCCAGCCGTGCTCGTCATCGCCGATCAGCTGACGCTTGGGATCGGTGGAGAGGGTGGTCTTGCCGGTGCCGGAGAGGCCGAAGAAGATGGCAACGTCGCCGTCCTGACCCACGTTGGCGGAGCAGTGCATGGAGGCAATGCCGCGCAGGGGCAGGAAGTAGTTCATCATGGAGAACATGCCCTTCTTCATCTCGCCACCGTACCAGGTGCCACCGATGAGCTGCATCTTCTCGGTCATGTTGAAGGCAACAAAGTTCTCGGAGTTGAGACCCTGCTCCTTCCAGTTCGGGTTGGTGCACTTGGCACCGTTCATCACCACGAAGTCAGGCTTGAAGGTTTTCAGCTCTTCATCACTCGGGCGGATGAACATGTTTTTCACGAAGTGTGCCTGCCAGGCCACCTCGGTGATGATGCGCACGGCCAGACGGGTGTCCGGGTTGGCGCCGCAGAAGCCGTCGACCACAAACAGGCGCTTGCCGGAGAGCTGTTTGGTGACCAGCCCTTTCAGATGTGACCACACTTCGGGGGTAATCGCTTTGTTATCGTTTTTACCCTGGTCAGACCACCACACAGTATCCTGGGTAGTGGCATCTTTGACGATATATTTATCTTTCGGAGAGCGGCCGGTGAAGATACCGGTGTTGACGTTGACGGCGCCCAGTTCGGTGACGACGCCGCGCTCGAACCCTTCCAGGTCAGGGCGAGTCTCTTCCGCGAAAAGCTGCTCGTAAGAGGGGTTGCGAACGATTTCCTGGCTGTTTTTGATGCCGTACTGGTCCAGTCCTAATTGTTGGGCCAGGGTGGGTTCTGCCACGATTGTCATTGTATTCTCCTGGGTTCAGAGGTTTGTAGGGTTCTATCTGACGTTCATCCTATCACTTAGGTGGTAGAGTTTAGCGATCGCCATCAAACTTTATAAAATAGGGTGTTTTTTTGTTATTAAAGTTAAAGGCGGGTTTTGCCCGCCTTTAATTAGTGTAACTTGTTTGCATCATTGCCGGGAGCCCTGCTGAACAGGGTTTCGACATCGATCCCATTAAATTGGTACTGGGCGCCGCAATAATCACAGTGCATGTCGATCTTGCCGAGCTCCTGCACCATATCCATCACCTCTTCCTTTTCTATCTGCAGCAGGGCCCCTTCGCAGCGCTCGCGGGAGCAGGTGCAGCGGAACTCGACCGCCTGCGGATCGAACACCCGCACCTTGTCCTGATGGTAGAGACGGTAGAGGATCTCTTCTGCCTGCAGACCGAACAGCTCTTCATCCTTGATGGTGCTGGTGAGCTGGGTCAGGTGATCGAAATCGTTGCTGTGATCCTCGCTCTGGGCGGGCAGCTCCTGCAGCATGATGCCGGCAGCGCGCGGCGCACCTTCGTGGTAGCCGGTGCGGATCCACAGCTTGGTGGCCAGCTGTTCGGAGCGGGCGAAGTAGTGCTCCAGGCAGCCTGCCAGGGTGTCGGCGTCCAGCGCGATGATGCCCTGATAGCGCTCGCCCTGCTCCGGGGTGATGGTGATGATCAGCTGGCCGTTGCCAATCAGGCTCTGCAGCTTGCCATCGCTCGGCAGCTCGCCTTCATAGCGGGCCACGCCGCGCAGCTGCTGGTTGTTGTCACCGTTGATCACGGCCAGACGCACCGGGCCATCGCCCTGCAGCTGCACTGTGATGGAGCCTTCAAACTTGAGGGTGGCGGTCAGCAGGCTGGTGGCGACCAGCAGCTCGCCCAGCAGTTTTTGCACCTGCACCGGGTAGTTCTGGGCTTCCACTACGTGGCGGTAGGTGTGATCCAGCTGGACCAGCTCGCCACGCACTTCGTACTCTTCAAACAGATAGCGATACAGCAGATCTTGGTTGCTCATCATGTATTCCTGGCTTTTCGGTGAGGTAAATCGGGCGGGCTGGGGTTGATGCCAGCCCGGTATCAAATCGGGGTCGGTCAGTACTGCTTGACCTTGAGCAACTGGCGTCGCTCCTGCTTGTCGGGGCGGCGCTCGGGGCTGGGGGCAAACTGGCTGTTGAAGCGGCGCGCCTCGCTGTTCTCGGCCCGTTTTTTCAGGCTCTCTGCGGTCTCTTCATAGAGCTGCTGGGCCAGCGGGGCCGATTTGCGCTGCTCGCTCAAGGCCAGCACCCGCACTTCGCGTTCGTCCTGCCCCTGCCAGAAGCGGATCAATGCCCCCACTTCCACCTGTTTGCCCGGTTTGCTGCGCTGACCATTGTAGTGCACCTTGCCCCCGTCTATCTGATCCCGCGCAATGGAGCGGGTCTTGTAGAAACGGGCCGCCCACAGCCACTTGTCGAGACGAACCTCGAGGGCACTTTCTGCATGATTGGGCATGAACAGGCTCCATAACGGGGAAAAGAGGTGGTCGATTATACCAGAGCACGGGGTCGGGATAGAAACCGGGCCGCCGCCGCGCGGGGCGCAAACCATTTCAAGGTGATGCAACATATGGGCAGTTTGCTGATTCACAAGGGAAAGCCGCTGCTTTATCGGGTATCCATGGGGGCTGGGAAGGGCCTTCATACCGCGCATATAAAGCTGCCGCCCCGGTTGGGGGCGGCAGCGTTCACATCCGTTGACCATGTCAGAGTCAGAAGTGATCGTGCTGATCCGGCTTCTTCTGGTCGTGGGGGCCTTCGCTGTGGGCGATGGCGGTGCGGATGAGATCAACCCCGGCGCGGATAATCAGCACCCCCATGTTGACCAGCTTGACGCAGACCCACATGAAGGTGATGAGCAGGATCAGCTTGAGCACGGTCTGGAACGCTTCCAGGAAGTTCTGCTCCAGCTGGGCGGTCAGGCCGTTGGCGCTGGTCATCAGCCAGGTGTAGACCTCGCGCACGAACGGGATGCGGCTTGGCATCTCCAGTACATCCAGTGCGGCAGGGAGCGCCTGGAAGATGACGATGCTGCCGAACAGGATCAAAATGACACCGATGGCGATGCCGAGGAAAAAGCCGAACTGTCTCATGGAGGGCTCCAGCGTTTGCTGCATGAAATTGAAGATAGCCGCCAATAGTAGGGAGTGCCCTGCTTCATCGCAATCTTCCGTGCACCGCCAGCGCGGCTGGAACGGCGGCAATCCGGCCGCTACCGTTGCCCAACTATCTGATTTCTGGGAGGCTTGTCGCCATTGTGCATAGGGAAAGCAAATTGATGTCGAGAACCCTCTTTTTACTGTTGCTGGCGCTGTTTGCCGCTCTGCCAGCCCTGAGTGCCGAACCGGCGGCTCCCTCGGCGGCGGCCTGCGCCATCCGCCATCAGGATCAACTGCTGCTGGTGCAGGATCGCATCTCCTCCCGCTACAGCTTGAGTGGCGGTTACATAGATGGCGACGAGCGCCCCGAGCAGGCGGCGCTGCGCGAACTCTATGAAGAGACCGGCTTGCGGGGGGGGGTTGTGCAGGAGCTGGGTCGCTGGCAGCGGGCGGTTATCTTCGCTTGTCGCACTCTGGAACCGATTGTCGCGCAGCAAGGCGCCGCGTTTGTCTCCATCCTGAAGGCCTCCAATCTGGGTGGCGAGATCCTTAACGCCCGGCTGATCGCCATCGACCAGCTCCCCCGCGAGCAGCGCCGCTTCCCGGATCAGCTCGACTGGCTGCAAGCCAGGCTTGATCAGGTGCCGGAGAGCGAGGTGCGCTGGCAGGCCGATTTCGTGATGCAGGGCAATGCGCTGCATCAGGCCGAGATCCCGCTGATGCTGCACATGCAACAGTGGCTGGGGCCCGATGTCTGGTGGCTGTCGGTCAGCAATCTGTTTGGTTCAGGCGGCTTTCAGCTTGCCCTGATACCTTTGCTGCTCCCGCTGCTGGGGTGGCCGCGGCTGCGTCAGCTGCTGTTCGCCATGCTCTGGCTTGGGCTGCTGGTGCAGGCGAGCAAGGAGGGGATCGGCTGGCCGCGCCCCTTCCATCTGCAACCTGAACTGGCGACTCACAGTGCCCAGGGCTTTGGCATGCCAAGCGGCCATACCGCCTCGGCCCTGCTGTTCTGGGGGGCGCTGCTTGGCTGGCTCTGGCCTGCCCGGCGCGGGCTGGCCTATTCGCTGGCCTTGCTGCTGGCGCTGACCACAGGTCTGGCGCGGGTCTGGCTCGGGGTGCACTTTATCTCCGATGTGGCGGCGGGGCTGCTGATGGGTGCCATACTGCTGGCTGCTTGTCCCTGCTGGCGTACCGATGGGGGTGGGGCAGGCTGGTTGCTGCTGATTGCCGCGGCGCTGGCGCTCGGGGGAATGACCCAATCGGCCCATCTGACCGGTATCGGGCTGGTAGCGCTGGGCCTCTGGCTCGGGGGAAAGGCTGCCCTCGTTCGTGCTGGTTATCCCCCGCTGCTTACAGGGGGCGTCGTGCTGGCGGGCGGCTTGCTGAACGGTGCCGGCCTGTGGCTGTTGCCGCTGCTAACCAGTAGCTCGTTGATCATACTGCTCGGACAGTTTGTGCTCTTTTTCGGGCTGGGGCTCTGGTTGAGCGTCGGCCTCTGGTGGATACTCTCTCTCTTGAAACAAGACTCACGACCCAGGGGCGGACGCCCTGCAAGGGGAACTCTATGAATATGAAAAAAGTGGATTTGGCCAAGATAACCTTGGGGGTGCTGTTTCTCAGCCTCCTGATCATCTCCTGCTTTATGGTGCTGCGCCCCTTCCTGCCCGCACTGGTGTGGGCCACCATGATCACCATCGCTACCTGGCCACTGATGTTGATGGTGCAGCGGTTGCTGTGGGGCAAGCGTGCGCTGGCTGCTCTCTTTATGAGCCTGGTGCTATTGCTGATGTTTGTCATTCCGCTCTTTATGACACTGGCCAATGTGGCGGAGAAAGCCCCCATGCTGATCGAACTGGGGACCAATATCAGCCAGTCGCCTCCGCCCGAGCTGCTCTGGTTGCAGCAGATCCCGCTGGTGGGCGGCAAGCTCTATGACTTCTGGCAGCAAATTCTGGCGAGCGGTGGTCAGGTGCTGTTTGCCAAACTGGCGCCCTACTTCGGCCAGACGGCGCGCTGGCTGGCTGCTCAGGCCGGTAATCTGGGCATGCTGCTGGTCCACTTCCTGCTGACGGTCGGTATCTGTGGTCTGCTCTATCACTCCGGTGAAGTGGTGGCGACCGGCATTCGCCGCTTTGCCCACCGGCTGGCCGGGGATCGCGGTGACAATGCGACCGTGCTGGCTTCCCAGGCGATCCGCGCCGTGGCCATGGGGGTGGTGGTTACTGCGCTGGTGCAATCCTCGGTGGCCGGGGTGGGGCTGTGGATCGCTGGCATCCCCTACACCATGGTTCTGGTGGTGGTAATGTTCCTGCTCATCGTCGCCCAGATAGGTCCCTTTCCGGTGCTGATCTCCTGTGTCGGTTATCTCTACTGGAGCGGTGATACTACCTGGGGCACCTTCCTGCTGGTCTGGTCGCTGATCGCCGGCACAATGGACAACTTCCTGCGTCCCTTCCTGATCAAACGCGGTGCCAATCTGCCCCTCATTCTCATTCTGGTGGGGGTTATCGGCGGCCTGCTGGCGATGGGGATCATCGGTCTGTTTATCGGCCCCGTGGTGCTGGCTGTGGCTTATACCTTGCTGGATGCCTGGATCAAGGAGGGTGACCACCAGTCAGAGGCGACCCATATCGCGGCAGCGCCCAGTATAGATTGACGGTTCTATAAAAAGACGATGCAAAGAGCCGCCCGATGGGCGGCTCTTTTGTTGATGATGACAGCGTCAGGCCAGTTGTTTCATACCTGAGCCGCAGCGGTTGTTCACAGCATCTGCTTGAGGCGATAGAGCAGGTCCAGTGCCTGGCGCGGGGTGAGCTCGTCCGGGCGCAGCGCTTCCAGCTCTTCCACCACCGGATGAGGCTGCGGGGCGAGGGTCACCGGAGCCGGGCGGCTTTCACCGGCGGCGACCGGGGTGGCGCTCTCCAGCTCATGCAGTTTGTGACGGGCCTGCTGGATCACCGATTTCGGCACCCCGGCCAACGCTGCCACTTGCAGACCGTAGGAGCGGCTGGCCGCGCCTTCCTGCACCGCGTGCATAAAGGCGATGGTGTCGCCGTGCTCCACCGCATCGAGGTGGACGTTGGCCAGCCCGCTCATCAGCTCCGGCAAGCGGGTCAGCTCGAAGTAGTGGGTGGCAAACAGGGTGTAGGCGCCAATCTTGCTCGCCAGCTGCTCGGCGCAGGCCCACGCCAGCGAGAGGCCGTCGTAGGTGCTGGTGCCGCGGCCAATTTCGTCCATCAGCACCAGACTGCGGGCGGTGGCGTTGTTGAGGATGTTGGCGGTCTCAGTCATCTCCACCATAAAGGTGGATCGGCCGGAGGCGAGATCGTCCGATGCTCCGATGCGGGTGAAGATGCGGTCGATGGGGCCGATGCGGGCGCTGTCGGCCGGGACGAAGGCGCCGATGTGGGCCAGCAGCACGATTAGCGCGGTCTGGCGCATGTAGGTCGATTTACCACCCATGTTGGGGCCGGTGATGATCAGCATCCGCCGCTCCCGCTCCAGCCGGATGGGGTTGGCGATAAAGGGGTCCGTCATCACCTGCTCCACCACCGGATGGCGGCCCGCCTCAATGATGATCTGATCTTCGTCGATGAGGGTGGGGCAGCGGTAGTCGAGGGTCTCGGCCCGCTCGGCCAGGTTAGCCAGCACGTCCAGCTCCGCCAGCGCGGCAGCAGACTCCTGCAGATCGCCCAGATGCGGTAGCAGAGCATCGAGCAGCTCCTCGTAGAGGCGTTTCTCCAGCGCCAGCGCCTGCGCCTGAGCGGTGAGCACCCGATCCTCGTATTTTTTCAGCTCGTCGATGATGTAGCGTTCGTTGTTCTTGAGGGTCTGGCGGCGGATGTAGTGGGCCGGCACCAGATGGCTGTTGGCGCGGCTTACCTCGATATAGAAGCCGTGCACCTTGTTGTAACCCACCTTGAGGGTGTTGATGCCGGTCAGCAGCTTCTCCCGCTCCTCGATGCGGGCGAGGCTGGCGGTGGCGCCGTTGGCCAGATCCCGCAGCTCGTCCAGCTCGGCGTTGAACCCTTCACGGATCACGCCGCCATCGCGGATCAGCACCGGCGGCACCTCCATCACGGCGCGCTCCAGCAGGTCCAGCAGCTCGGGGAAGGTGCTGGCCCGCTCGCGCAACTGCTGCACCGCTTCGTGCTCGCTTTCGGCCAACAGGCGCTGCAGTTCGGGCAGCTGGGCAAAAGCCTGCCGCAGCCGGGTGAGGTCGCGCGGACGGGCCGAGCGCAGTGCCAGACGCGCCAGCACCCGCTCCACATCGCCGACCTGACGCAGCAATCCGCCCAACTCGTCATAGAGGTTCTGCTCGATCAGCTCCTTGATGGTGCTCTGGCGACCTTTCAGGATCACCCGATCGCGGATCGGCTGGTGGATCCAGCGCTTGAGCAGCCGGCTGCCCATCGGCGTGGCGGTGCAGTCCAGCACGGCGGAGAGGGTGTTGTCGTGACCGCCAGCCAGATTCTGGGTCAGCTCCAGATTGCGGCGGGTGGCGGCATCCATGATGACTGCGTGATCCGGCTGCTCGAGGCGCACGCTGCGAATGTGGGGCAGGGCGGTGCGCTGGGTGTCCTTGACGTACTGCATCAGGCAACCGGCAGCGCACAGGGCGGTCTCGCTCTGTTCGACGCCAAAGCCCACCAGATCCTGGGTACCGAATTGTTGGCAGAGCAGCTTGCGGGCGGTGCCAAGTTCGAACTCCCACTCCGGGCGTCGGCGCAGACCGCGGCGACCCTCGACGTGGTGCAGGAAGGCGAAGGATTCGGGGTAGAGCAGCTCCGCCGGATTGGTGCGCTGCAGCTCCGCCAGCAGGGTCTCTTCCTTCTCGAACTGGTTGATGAAGAAGCGGCCGGAGCCGATGTCCATGGTGCCGTAACCGAAGCGGCGGCCATCGTGATAGACGGCGGCGATCAGGTTGTCCTGCCGCTCGCTGAGCAGCGCCTCGTCGGAGACGGTACCCGGGGTGATGATGCGAATGACCTTGCGTTCCACCGGCCCCTTGCTGGTGGCGGGATCCCCCACCTGTTCGCAGATGGCGGCCGACTCGCCGAGCTGTACCAGCTTGGCCAGATAACCCTCGATGGCGTGATAGGGCACCCCCGCCATCGGGATGGGGCTGCCCGCCGACTGGCCACGTTTGGTCAGGGAGATATCGAGCAGTTGGGAGGCCTTGCGGGCATCGTCATAGAACAGCTCGTAGAAGTCGCCCATCCGGTAGAACAGCAGGATCTCCGGGTTCTCGGCCTTGAGGCCAAGGTACTGCTGCATCATGGGCGTGTGGGCGCTCAGATTGGCGCCGGGAGCGGAGCTTGTGGCGCCGCTGGCTTGGTGTTGTGCGGTCATGTTCTGTTCCAGAAGGGGCCTCTGCGGGCCAGTGTCTGCGGTGATGAGCCTTGAGCTTGATGACGCCATTCTACACATAAGCGCCGCGGCGGGGGAGCGGGTGTTCCGGGCGCAGCTGCTCTGCGCTATTGAAGGCATGACGCCGGTGCGGCACCTCACATTGCGGCAGGCAAGGGCGGTCTGCCGTGGTTGCGGGCGGCGCTAGCGGGATCGCATAATGTGCCTCTTGAGCGGATCAGAAGGAGTCGTGATGAAACTGGATGCAGAGATAGAGCACCTTGCCATCGAGCTGGGACGGGCCCTCGGTCAGCGGGGCTGGCTGGCTGCGACCGCCGAATCCTGTACCGGCGGCGGGGTGGCTACGGCTATTACCGACATCGCAGGTAGCTCCGGCTGGTTCGATCGTGGTTTTGTCACCTACACCAACGAGGCCAAGCAGCAGATGTTGGGGGTGAGCAGCGAGAGCCTGGATCAGCACGGTGCAGTGAGCGAGGCTGTGGTGCTGGAGATGGCCCGCGGCGCGCTGGCTCACTCGTCTGCCTCCATCAGCGTTGCTATCAGCGGCATCGCCGGCCCCGGCGGCGCCACCGAGGGCAAGCCGGTCGGCACCGTCTGGTTCGCCTGGGCCGACCGCAACGGTCGTCACCACTCCCTGCTCGCCCGCTTCGACGGGGATCGCCGACAGGTGCGCCAGCAGGCGGTGAGACAGGCCTTGTCGGGTCTGTTGGCCCTGCTCAGATAAATTGGGCTTGATACTGTATGAATAGACAGTATACTTAGCCCAACTTCACTTCTTACTCACGATTTCCAGCGGAGATTGGCATGGATCAGAACAAACAGAAGGCACTGGCGGCTGCGCTGGGTCAGATTGAAAAGCAGTTCGGCAAAGGTTCCATCATGCGTCTGGGCGACAGCAAGACCATGGATATCGAAGCCATCTCCACCGGTTCCCTCTCGCTGGACGTGGCGCTGGGCATTGGCGGTCTGCCGTGTGGCCGTATCGTCGAAATCTACGGCCCGGAATCTTCCGGTAAAACCACACTCACCCTGCAGGTGATCGCGGAAGCCCAGAAGAAGGGCAAAACCTGTGCCTTCGTCGATGCGGAACACGCCCTCGACCCTATCTATGCTGCCAAGCTGGGCGTCAACGTCGACGACTTGCTCATCTCTCAGCCGGATACCGGTGAACAGGCGCTGGAGATCTGCGACATGCTGGTTCGCTCCAATGCGGTTGACGTTATCATCGTCGACTCCGTGGCGGCCCTGACCCCGAAAGCGGAAATCGAAGGGGAGATGGGTGACTCCCACGTTGGTCTGCAGGCCCGTCTGATGTCCCAGGCGCTGCGCAAACTGACCGCCAACATCAAGAACGCCAACTGCCTGTGCATCTTCATTAACCAGATCCGGATGAAGATCGGCGTCATGTTCGGTAGCCCGGAGACCACCACAGGTGGTAACGCGCTCAAGTTCTACGCCTCCGTGCGTCTGGATATCCGTCGTATCGGCGCCATCAAGGAAGGCGACGAAGTGGTCGGTAACGAGACCCGCGTCAAAGTGGTCAAGAACAAGGTGGCCCCGCCCTTCAAGCAGGCTGAATTCCAGATCTTCTACGGTGCCGGTATCTCCAAAGAGGGCGAGCTGGTGGATCTCGGTGTCAAGCACAAGCTGATCGACAAGGCCGGCGCCTGGTACAGCTACAACGGCGAGAAGATCGGTCAGGGCAAGGCCAACGTGATGAAGCTGTTCGCCGAGAACAAGGTGATGGCTGGTGAAGTGGAGGCTCGTCTGCGCGAGCTGCTGCTCTCCGGTGCCGTGCCAGTCGATGACAAGGCTGCACCGGTTGAGGCAGACGAGTTCGATGCCGAAAGCGAACAAGAGTTCGAATAAGGAACAAAGGAAGGCCGGGTAGATACCCGGCCTTGTTATTTATGATGGTTGATGAATCCGTTACCGAACCGGTCGAGCCTGCCGAACCGACCTTTGCCGAGCAGCTGGCCGCTGCCCGTGCTTATGCCATGCGCAGTCTGGCCCATCGCGAGAGTGCCGAGTCAGAGCTGGCCAACCGGCTGCGCCAGCAGGGCTTCAATGAAGAGGTGATCGAGGCGGTGGTCGACTACTGCCGCGGTTACAACTGGGTCAATGACGAACGTTACGGCGGTATGGCTGTACGGGCCGGTGCCGCCAAGGGCCATGGCCCCATCAAGATCCGTTTCGATCTGCGCCGCAAGGGGCTCGACGATATGCAGATTGATGCCGCATTCGATCAGCCGGAGCTGGACTGGTTCGAACTGGCGTTTGCCCTGCTCGAACGGCGCGCCCGGGTGGCCGATCTGGCCGATTTCAAGCTGCGAATGAAGTGGCTCAAATATCTGCTGGGGCGCGGCTTTACCCAGGATCAGGCACATTACGCTATCTCTGCCCTGCAGGAGCGGGAAGAGTAACGCCACTGCGTGGCAACAGTCGTTTCAGCTCTCCTTTTTGTATGTTTTTCCTGCCGGCTCAGTAGCTTGCGCGCACAATCCCGAAAAAGCAGCCTTTTGTTCATCTCATCTCTCTTTATGCGCTGCTTTTTTGCCTCTCGACAGTGAAAAAAGCCACTGTGAGCAGTGGCGCTCTTTTCTGGCCCGTTTATGTGCGCTTTTTCGCCCGTGGCGGCCCTGTCCGTTTTACTTTACCCCGCAGAAAACTTACATTAATGCGGTTAAAAGTCCGTATTCGAATCAAGCAGGATTTTCCATGTATATGTCCACGTCAGAGATTCGCGCTGCGTTTCTCGAGTATTTCCGTTCCCAGGGGCACCAGGTTGTCTCCTCCAGCTCGCTGGTACCGCATAACGACCCGACCCTGTTGTTTACCAACGCGGGTATGAACCAGTTCAAGGACGTGTTCCTTGGCGCAGACAAGCGTGCCTACAATCGCGCGACGACTTCCCAGCGTTGCGTGCGTGCCGGTGGTAAGCACAACGATCTGGAAAACGTCGGCTATACCGCTCGTCACCACACCTTCTTCGAAATGCTGGGCAACTTCAGCTTCGGCGACTACTTCAAACAGGATGCCATCAAGTTTGCATGGGGTTTCCTGACCGAGGTGCTGCAGCTGCCGAAAGAGCGCCTGCTGGTGACCGTCTACGCGACTGACGATGAAGCTTTCGACATCTGGGAAAAAGAGGTCGGTGTGCCGGCCGATCGCATCGTACGCATCGGTGACAACAAGGGGGCACCGTACGCTTCCGACAACTTCTGGGCGATGGGCGATACCGGTCCGTGCGGTCCCTGCACCGAGATCTTCTACGACCACGGCGATCACATCTGGGGTGGCCGTCCCGGCTCACCGGAAGAGGATGGCGACCGTTTCATCGAGATCTGGAACGTGGTGTTCATGCAGTTCAACCGTCAGGCTGACGGCACCATGGAGCCGCTGCCCCGTCCGTCCGTGGATACCGGCATGGGTCTGGAGCGTATCTCCGCCATCATGCAGGGTGTCCACTCCAACTATGAAATCGACATCTTCCAGGCGCTGATCAAGAAAGCGGCCGAGATTGTCGGCACCACCGATCTGAGCAACCAGTCCCTGCGCGTCATCGCTGACCACATCCGCTCCTGCGCCTTCCTAGTGGCAGATGGCGTGATGCCGTCCAACGAAGGTCGTGGCTATGTGTTGCGTCGCATCATCCGCCGCGCCGTGCGTCACGGTCGCAAGCTGGGCGCTACCGATGTCTTCTTCTACAAACTGGCTGCCGAGCTGGCGGTGCAGATGAAAGACGTCGCTGCCGAGCTGATCGCCCAGCTGCCGCTGGTCGAGCGAGTGCTGCGCATCGAAGAGGAGCAGTTCGTCCGCACGCTGGATCGCGGTCTGCTGCTGCTGGAAGATGCTCTGGCCAACCTGGGCGATGCCAAGGTTATTCCGGGCGAAGTGGTCTTCAAGCTCTACGACACTTACGGCTTCCCGGCCGACCTGACTGCCGACGTGGTGCGCGAGCGCGAGATCGGCATCGACGAAGAGGGCTTCAAGGCCGAGATGGAGAAGCAGCGTGCTCGTGCCAAGGAAGCCTCCAGCTTCGGCGTGAACTACAACGAGATGCTCAAGCTCGACTTCGAGACCCCCTTCACCGGTTACAAGACCCTGACCGAGCGTACCCGCGTGGTCGGTATCTACAAGGGTGTGGAAGAGGTGAGCGGTCTCATCGCCGGTGACGAAGCTGTCATCGTGCTGGAAGAGACCCCTTTCTACGCCGAGTCCGGCGGCCAGATTGGCGACAGCGGTACCCTGAAAGTGGACGACGGCATCTTTGCCGTGACTGATACCCTGAAAGCGGGCAAGGCGATCATCCACAAGGGTTATATGGAGTTGGGCACCCTGGAGAAAGGGGCCGAGGTTGAGGCCGTGGTAGACGCTGACCGTCGTCAGGCCATCGCCCTGAACCACTCCGTGACTCACCTGCTGCACGCAGCTCTGCGTCAGGCTCTGGGCGAGCACGTCACCCAGAAAGGTTCTCTGGTTGGAGCCGAGCGCATGCGTTTCGACTTCTCCCACTTCGAGGGGCTGACCATGGCGACCATTCGCCGGGTCGAGGAGCTGGTCAACAACCAGATCCGCGCCAACCACGAAATCACCACCCAGCTGATGGATCTGGAAGCGGCCAAGTCCGCCGGTGCCATGGCTCTGTTTGGTGAAAAATATGAAGACGACGTGCGCGTGGTGCGCATGGGCGACTACTCCACCGAGCTGTGCGGCGGTACTCACGCCAAGCGTACCGGTGATATCGGCTTCTTCAAGATCATCGCCGAGAGCGGTATTGCTGCTGGCGTGCGCCGTATCGAAGCGGTGACCGGCAAAGCGGCCATCGACTTCATGCACCAGGTTGGCGAGCAGATCGAAGAGGCTGCTGCCCTGGTGAAAGGCGACCAGTTCTGCATCGCCGACAAGGTTCGCCAGATGCTGGACAAGGCCAAGATGATGGAGCGCGAGCTGGAGCAGCTCAAGGCCAAGCTGGCCGCTCAGGCCGGTAACGACCTGCTGGGTCAGGTGATCGAGATCAACGGTCAGAAGGTGCTGGTTGCAGCGCTGGAAGGGGCCGATCCGAAATCTCTGCGCGGCATGCTGGACGAGCTTAAGAACCAGATGAAGTCCGGTGTCGTATTGCTGGCGACCTGTGCCGACGGCAAGGTCAATCTGATCGCGGGTGTCACCAATGACCTGACCGGCAAGGTCAAGGCCGGTGAGCTGGTCAATTTGGTGGCCCAGCAGGTGGGTGGCAAGGGCGGTGGCCGTCCGGACATGGCACAGGCGGGTGGTACCCAGCCTGAGGCGGTGCCGGCAGCGCTGCAATCCGTTCACTCCTGGCTGGAAGAGCGCCTGTAATCGGGCGAGGTGATCTGTGGCACTCTATGTACAGAAGTACGGCGGCACCTCGGTCGGCACACTGGAGCGGATCGAGGCGGTAGCTGAGCGGGTCGAGCAGACCCGCGCCCAGGGACACGACGTGGTGGTGGTTGTCTCCGCCATGTCGGGCGAAACCAACCGGTTGCTGGGCATGGCCCAGCAGCTGGATCCTGATGCCAACCGGCGCGAGATGGATGTGCTGGTCTCCACCGGTGAGCAGGTCACCATAGCGCTGCTGGCCATCGCGTTGAACAAACGCGGTTGCCCGGCAGTCTCGATGACCGGTGATCAGGTGCGGATTCATACCGATTCCGCCTATGGCAAGGCGCGCATCACCCACATCGACACCGAGCTGGTTCATGCCGAACTGGCTGCGGGCAAGGTGGTGGTGATCGCCGGTTTCCAGGGCCGTGACGAGCATAACGCTATCACGACCCTAGGCCGCGGCGGTTCGGATACCACGGCGGTTGCCGTGGCGGCGGCCATCAAGGCCGATGAGTGCCAGATCTTTACCGATGTGGATGGGGTCTATACCACGGATCCGCGCATCGAGCCCAAGGCGCGCCGTCTCGATACCATCACCTTCGAGGAGATGCTGGAGATGGCCAGTCTCGGCGCCAAGGTGCTGCAGATCCGCTCGGTGGAGTTTGCGGGCAAGTACCGCGTCCCGCTGCGGGTGCTGTCGAGCTTTATCGATGGAGAGGGAACCTTAATCACATATGGAGGTGATAGGATGGAAGCTCCCCTGGTATCCGGGATCGCTTTTAACCGCAACGAGGCCAGCCTGACCATTCTGGGCGTGCCGGACAGACCAACCGTTGCCGCGCAGATCCTGAATCCGATCAGCGACGCCAACATTGATGTCGACATGATTGTGCAGAACACCCTGGGAGATGGCACCGCCGACTTCACCTTCACGGTGAATCGTGACGACTATCGCCGCGCCCGGGCACTGCTGGAGGAGACCGCCACCGAACTTGGCGCCTCCTGCGTGCAGGGAAATGGCGAAATTGCCAAGGTTTCCATTGTCGGTGTCGGCATGTGGAACCATCCCGGTGTTGCGCGCACCATGTTCAAGGTATTGGGCGAGGAGGGGATCAACATGCAGTTGATCTCGACCTCTGAAATCAAAATCTCTGTGGTGATTGACGAGAAGTATCTGGAGTTGGCGGTGCGAGCCCTGCACGCGGCTTTCGGGTTGGATCAGGCACCGCAAGAGCAGCCCTTGGGCTAACAATCTCTGATTGATTTAGTTTCAACCATTTACCATATCGGTATCTTTGTTAGATAATGTCGCATATCGATATAAAAACAAAACAGGATACAGGAGCAAGCGAATGCTTATTTTGACTCGTCGTGTTGGGGAAACCCTGATGATTGGTGATGAAGTAACTGTCACCGTACTGGGCGTTAAAGGCAACCAGGTCCGTATCGGTGTTAACGCGCCGAAAGAGGTCTCCGTACACCGCGAAGAGATCTACCAGCGCATCCAGGCCGAGAAAGTTCCGGGCCAACCGGGCTTCTAAGCCACTTTCATGGCTGTGACAAGGCGACACCTCATGTGTCGCCTTTTGTTTTTCCGGCCCCCTGAAATTGCCCTGCAGGGCGCGAAACTGCGGGATAAGTGCCGATATTGTTTGAATATTCCACGCTTTGACCAAATGCTGAGCGAACGCACTTTTTTCTCCAAAAAAGTGTTTGACTAAAAATCCCTGTGAAGTATTATCAGCCCCGCAAACGGAGAGGTGGCCGAGAGGCTGAAGGCGCTCCCCTGCTAAGGGAGTATGCGGCTTATACCCGCATCGGGGGTTCGAATCCCCCCTTCTCCGCCATTTGCGCCCGTAGCTCAGCTGGATAGAGTACCTGGCTACGAACCAGGTGGTCAGAGGTTCGAATCCTCTCGGGCGCACCA
>NZ_JAAKTY010000009.1:0-156467 GCF_049174875.1 Aeromonas sp. 600948 | reverse complement strand
CAGAGGCAGAGGCAGAGGCAGAGGCAGAGGCAGAGGCAGAGGCAGAGGCAGAGGCAGAGGCAGAGGCAGAGGCAGAGAATGATTCCATAGTCACAGGCTTATGGGTATTGCTTGATACCCGCGATGGCGCCTCTGTTCACCCCTTAAACCTGATCAGCTGTTCCACGAGCCATAGCAACACTGATGCAATGGCAGGCAAAGCAACCGCCTATCCCCTTAGAGCGCGAATAAAGCATAATCGCATTACAGACGGGGCCTAGGTCAATCCTGGTGAGCCCCTCCCCTTAATCCTCTTCGAATACCCAGTAACAACTGTTGTGGTTGCGATGGAACTGGAGGCGATTCACTGGGGATGATTACTCCCCCTGAATCGCACGCATAAAAAAACCGGCGCCTTGGCGCCGGTTTTTGCTCACTACGTCTCGATTACAGAGAAGCGGTGAAGGTACGGGTGATGACGTCTTGCTGTTGCTCTTTGGTCAAAGAGTTGAAGCGAACGGCATAACCGGATACGCGGATGGTCAACTGCGGATATTTCTCCGGGTTTTCCATGGCGTCCAGCAGCATTTCACGGTTCATCACGTTAACGTTCAGGTGCTGACCACCCTCTACGTTGGATTCGTGGTGGAAGTAACCGTCCATCAGGCCAGCCAGGTTGGCTTTCTGGGCTTCCATATCTTTACCCAGTGCGTTCGGAACGATGGAGAAGGTATAGGAGATACCATCTTTAGCGTAAGCGAACGGCAGCTTGGCTACGGAAGTCAGGGAAGCAACAGCACCTTTCTGGTCACGACCGTGCATCGGGTTTGCACCCGGACCGAACGGAGCACCAGCACGACGGCCATCCGGGGTGTTACCGGTCTTCTTGCCATATACCACGTTGGAGGTGATGGTCAGAACAGACTGGGTAGCAACAGCACCACGGTAGGTGTTCAGCTTCTGAATCTTCTTCATGAAGCGCTCAACCAGGTCACAGGCGATATCATCGACGCGAGCGTCGTTGTTACCGAACTGCGGGTATTCGCCTTCGATTTCGAAGTCGATGGCAACGCCATCTTCGTCACGAATCGGCTTGACCTTGGCGTACTTGATGGCAGACAGGGAGTCAGCGGCTACGGACAGACCAGCGATACCACACGCCATGGTGCGATATACGTCACGGTCGTGCAGCGCCATCAGAGAGGCTTCGTAGCTGTACTTGTCGTGCATGTAGTGGATGATGTTCAGCGCAGCAACGTATTGCTTGGCCAGCCAATCCATGAAGTGGTCCAGACGATCCATTACGTCGTTGTAGTCGAGGTACTCGGACTTGACCATCTCGGTTTTCGGACCGACCTGGATCTTGAGCTTCTCGTCCATACCACCGTTGATTGCATACAGCATGGTCTTGGCCAGGTTGGCACGAGCACCGAAGAACTGCATCTGCTTACCAACGATCATCGGGGATACACAGCAAGCGATGGCGTAGTCATCGTTGTTGAAATCCGGACGCATCAGATCGTCGTTCTCGTACTGAACGGAAGAGGTCTCGATGGATACCTTGGCACAGTACTTCTTGAAACCGACCGGCAGCTTCTCGGACCACAGGATGGTCAGGTTCGGCTCAGGGGACGGGCCCATGGTGTACAGGGTGTTCAGCATACGGAAGCTGTTCTTGGTGACCAGAGTACGGCCATCAACGCCCATACCAGCCAGGGTCTCGGTCGCCCACATCGGGTCGCCGGAGAACAGTGAATCGTATTCCGGAGTACGCAGGAAGCGAACCATACGCAGCTTCATGACCATGTGGTCCATCAGCTCCTGGGCTTCTTGCTCGGTGATCAGGCCTTTCTGCAGGTCACGCTCGATGTAGATATCCAGGAAGCTGGAGGTACGACCGAAGGACATGGCTGCACCGTTCTGGGACTTGACTGCCGCCAGGTAGGCGAAGTAGGTCCACTGTACGGCTTCTTTAGCGTTCTTGGCCGGTACGGAGATATCGCAACCGTACTTGGCAGCCATCACCTTCATCTGTGCCAAGGCACGGTGCTGTTCGGAGATCTCTTCGCGCAGACGGATGGTGGCTTCCAGGTTGACGCCGTTTTCCAGGTCAGCTTGCAGGGACTTGAACTGGGCCAGTTTGTCGGCCATCAGGAAGTCAACACCGTACAGGGCAACACGACGGTAGTCACCGATGATACGGCCACGGCCGTAGGCATCCGGCAGACCGGTGATAACACCAGACTTACGGCAGTTCAGGATGTCTTTGGTGTAAACGTCAAACACGCCCTGGTTGTGAGTCTTGCGGTACTCGGTGAAGATCTTCTCGACCATCGGGTCCAGTTGACGACCGTACACTTCGCAAGAAGTTTTAACCATCTTGATACCGCCGTTGGCGATGATGGCGCGCTTCAGCGGCTTGTCAGTCTGCAGACCAACGATCTGCTCCAGGCTCTGATCGATATAACCGGCATCGTGTGCGGTAATGGTGGAGGGCAGGTCAGTATCAAAATCGACCGGCGCATGAGTGCGGTTTTCGATTTTGATCCCTTCCATGACCTTGTCCCACAGCTTGGTGGTCGCTTCGGTCGCGCCAGCCAGGAAGGACTCGTCACCTTCATACGGGGTGTAGTTCTTCTGGATGAAGTCACGGGTGTTGACAGAGGTCTGCCATTCACCGGCCGCGAAGCCTTCCCATGCTTTTTGGAACTGTTCGTTAAGTTCTGCCATTTTTCATTACCTCACACGGTATTGATGTAGTATCCCGCAATCATCCTTAATGATGACGACGGAAGATAAACCAGTAAGTCAGACCAACCATCACGCCACCACCGATGATATTGCCGATGGTCACGGGGATGAGGTTGTGTAGGACGAAGTTGGATACGGTCAGGTCAGCAAAGGTTGCCGGATCCTGGCCGATGGCCTGCCAAAATTCCGGACTAGCCACGCTGTGGATAGCGATACCAACCGGAATCATAAACATGTTTGCGATGCTGTGCTCGAAACCTGAGGCAACGAACATGGCAACCGGCAGCAGCATAACCACTACCTTGTCAGTCGCGCTGCGGGCACCAAAGGCCATCCAGGCAGCAAGACATACCATCAGGTTACAGAGGATACCGAGCGCCACCGCTTCGAAGAAGGTGTGGTGAATTTTGTGTTGGGCCACTTTGAGGGCGTTAAGGCCCCACTGACCGTCTGCTGCCGTGTACTCGGCAGAAACGATGATCAGCGCCACCATCAGCAGACCGCCAATCAGATTACCGAAGTAGACCAGACCCCAATTCTTGAGCAGCTGAGCCCAGCTGATGCGATTGGCAGCCTTGGCCACCAGCGTCAGGGTGGTGGAGGTGAACAGCTCGGCACCGAGCAGCACACAGAGAATAAGTCCGAGAGAGAAGCAGAGACCGCCCACCAACTTGGCCATACCCCAAGGCATGGAGCCGGTTCCGGTCGTCACTGTGATGTAGAAGATAAATGCGATGGCGATGAAAGCGCCTGCGGTAATGGCCAGTGGAATGACCTTGTATGCCGGCTTGGTAGCCTTGGCATAGGTGATGTCTTCAGCCAGTGCAGCGATGGCTTCGGGCTTGAGACAATCGAATGGAGATTCAGCTTTCAATTATTTTCTACCTGAATGTTTTGCCTGTTGAAATCATAACAAAGGGCCTAATAGCCAAAATTGACATTGATCAAGTTTATCAGAGTGCGAATGTAATTTTACTACAAATATTTTAGTGCGATGGCTACGCCACTTTACACCATGTATCAGCTGAAACAGAAATATCACATTTTTAATGCAATGATTTTAAAGAATTTATTTCCAATCATGGAAATGTGGCATTGGCAAGATATCTTTGCAGATCAACAGCACATCCCCTGCCCTGCAATCAATCCCCTTAGGGGTATTTTTTGTTTTTTATTTCATCTTTGAATAACAATCCCGTGCCTTGCCGCACGATAAACAGAAGGGGCCACTCGGCCCCTTCCTTTACAGCAACGATCACGCCCAGTGATGGGCTCGCTTGGCCTTTTGCAGCTTCTCGTAAGCCGCCAGCAGCTTCTGGTGCAGCGGGAACTGGGAGAGCGACAGGTCGGCCGCCTCCAGACCGTGGAAGCGTGCTTCGCCAGTGGCGTTGGCCCATGCCTGTGCCAGCGTCTCTTCGCCATACATGCGAGTGAAGACGGCGCGATACTGCTCCGGATCCCGCTCCTCGTCGAGGAACAACTCGACGCAGGCACGCAGGGCGCGGTAGTAGCTGGCACGCTCGGCAGTGAACACTGACTGGTTGAACTCCATGGTCCAGTCGATGAGATCCAGTGCGGTCTCCAGCTCACCGGCGGCCAGCGCCAGCATGGCTTTCAGCTCGCCAACGCGCAGGGTGTGCAGCGCGGTCCCCTTGGCAGCGGCGATGCCCAGCAGCTCGCGTACACGGGTGCGCTCGTCGTGCCCCTCTTCATCCAGTTGATCAAACAACGCCATGTACTGCTCGGCATCCCAATCCAGTGATGGCAGCGCCAGGATCACTTCGCGCAGGTTGGCGCCCATGTTGTTGTTGGCCAGCAGCAGATCTTCGGCCGGATAGATGTCGGACATGCCCGGCACCAGAATGCGGCAGGCGTAGACCCCCAGATGCTCGTAGTCGGCGATATAGACCGGCTGTTCCAGCTCATGGAAGATGCCGATCAGGTGATCAAACTCCTCCTGCGAGGTGCCACGAAAATCCCAGTCAGCAAACTCGAAGTCCGCATCCTGCTTGAACAGGTCCCAGCTGATAAGGCCCGAGGAGTCGATGAAGTGGGTCTCGAGGTTGTGGTGATCCGCTACCTGCTCGTTGTCGAATGACGGCGGCACGAACACGTCGAGATCCTTGAGACCGCGGCCCTGCAGCAGCTCGGTGACGGTCCGCTCGAAGGCCACTTCGAAGCGCGGGTGGGCGCCGAAGGAGGCAAAGCAGGTACCGTTGCTCGGGTTGAGCAGCACCACACAGATGACCGGATAGCGGCCACCGAGGGAAGCATCGAAGCTGTAAATGGGGAAGCCTTCCGCTTCGAGCGCCGCGATGGAGGCGGCAATCCCCGGATAACGGGCAATCACCTCGTCCGGGATCAGCGGCAAGCTGATGGCCTCGGCGATGATCTTGTTCTTCACGTGGCGCTCGAACACCTCGGAGAGCGCTTGAGTGCGCGCTTCGGTCTTGGTGTTGCCAGCGCTCATGCCGTTGGAGACATAGAGGTTGCCGATGATGTTCATCGGGATGTAGACGGTCTCGTGATCGGACTGACGCTCGAACGGCAGCGCGACGATACCGCGCTCTTCGTTGTTTGACTGCAGATCCACCAGCATGTCGGCGGTCACTTCACCGTCCGGGTTGTAGAACTTGCGGGTGAAGCTGTCGAGCAGACCGGCCGGGAACTGGTCACCCTCGATGGGGAACCACTTTTCGTTCGGGTAGTGAACGAAATCGCCGTTGGCGACCTGCTCGCCCAGATAGAAGTCGGCGAAGAAGTAGTTGGTGGAGAGACGCTCGAAATATTCGCCAAGGGCAGACGCGAGGGCCGCCTTCTTGCTGGCCCCCTTGCCGTTGGTAAAGCAGAGGGAGCACTCCTTGTCCCGGATGTGCACCGACCAGACGTTCGGCACGGGGTTGAGCCAGGAGGCCTCTTCAATATCAAAGCCCAGAGCTTGCAGCTTGGTCTGGAAGCGTTCGATGGAGTCTTCCAGCGCCGCGTCCTTGCCGGGAATAAAAGTGTGGTCAGTCATCACGATATCCTGATTTTTATTGGCTCATGTTCGGCCGCAGATAATAGCAGGGGTCGGCGGCTTTGGCAGGACAAAAATCAGTAAACAAGGATGAGTCGCACGGTGAGAAACCGGCTTGCCCCCTCTCCCCCGCCACAAACAGCGTGGGCCCGGGGATTGCCCGGGCCCCCTGGTTACGCGACGCGATAAACCGTCAGAGCTGCTTGCCCTGGCTCGCAATCAACTGGCTGTACCAGTGGAAGCTCGCCTTCTTGATCCGGCGAAGGGAGCCCCCCTGCTCGTCACGCTCCACATAGACGAAGCCGTAACGCTTCTGGTAGCCGTTGAGCCAGCTCAGGATGTCGGTGAACGACCAGGCGCAGTAGCCGAGCAATTCCACGCCATCCTGCATCGCCTCCTGGCACGCCTTGACGTGGCTGCGCAGGTAATCGATGCGGTACTCATCGTTCACCTTGTCGCCCGCCTCCAGCTTGTCGAACTCGCCAAGACCGTTCTCGGTGATCATCAGCGGCAGACCATAGCGGGAAGAGAGACGACGCAGGGCGATGCGCATCCCGGTCGGGTCGATGGCCCAATCCCAGTTGCTGGTCTCAAGGTGCGGATTGGGCGCCGTCTTGTAGAGGCCCGGGATGCCGCTGGACGGGGTAGTGCCCTTCTTGCCGGTGGTGTTGATCCGCTGCAGGGTCTGACCGCCCAAGGGGTTATCGGTGTAGGTCAGGGTGTAGTAGTAGTTGACGCCGATGTAGTCGGGCGTCCCCTCGCGCAGCAACTCCATATCGCCCGGCAGGATCTCGGGCGCCTCGCCGTTCTCTCGCAAGTAAGCGAGCGCCGCCTGCGGATAGCGGCCAAAGCAATAGGCATCCAGCCACCAGAGGTTGTTGAACTCCTCGGCGTTCTCGTAGGCCAGCATATCTTTCGGATCGCACGACGCCGGATAGGCTGGGGAGTAGGCAAAGCTCGGGCCAATCAAGCCATTCGGCACATGCTGGCGAAACGCCTTGATCACCCGGGCATTGGCCAGAAAGGCGATATGGTTGGCGGCAAAGAAGCGCTTGCGATCCTGCACTGCGGGCGGATGGGTGCCGAGCTGATAGGCATTGGTCAGGTTGTAGTTCTGCTCGTTGAGGGACACCCAATACTTCACCTTGCCGGCAAAGCGCTGATAGAGGGTCACGCAGTAGCGCTCGAAATCCTCGATAATGCGTCGGTCTTCCCAGCCGCCGTACTCATCCTGCAGCGCTTGCGGCAGATCCCAGTGGTAGAGGGTCAGCACCGGCTCGATCTGGTGGGCCAAGAGGGTATCGATCAGCTTCTCGTAGAAGGCCAGTCCCGCCTCGTTCACCTCCCCCCGACCGGTGGGGTAGATGCGCGGCCAGCTCACCGAGAAGCGGTAGGCCTTGAGCCCCATCTCGGCCATCAGCGCCACATCCTCTTCCATGCGGTGGTAGTGATCCACCGCCACATCGCCGTTGCTCCCCTCAAAGGTCTTGCCCGGCAGCTTGGTGAAAAGATCCCACACCGAGGGCCCCTTGCCATCGGCATTCCAGCCCCCCTCCACCTGATAGGCGGCGGAGGCGGCGCCCCACAGAAAATCGCTCGGGAAGTCGTTGAACTTGTGGTGATGCATCTGGTGTTGCTCCTGCTGCGCTGATGGTGTCAGCCATCTCTGATAACCCGGCGCCCCGTGCCGGGGTACCCGAAATGAATTGGCATAAGCATCCATCACTTCTAAAATTCCGTCCAATGACAAATATGACCACTCAACATTCCCAACAGGAATAAAAGGAGCCCTGATGGAGCTACGGGATCTGAAAGCCTTCGTCACTCTGGGGGAGGTGCTGCACTTCGGCCAGGCGGCGGTGCGCCAGCACGTTACCCAGTCGGCCCTGAGCAAACAGATAAGGCGGCTGGAGGAGGAGCTGGGCGGCGAGCTGTTTGAGCGCAACGCCAGTACCACTCGCCTCACCGGACTGGGCAGGGCACTGTATGAGGATGCCAGCGCTGTGGTCATCCAGAGCGAGCAGCTCTCGCGCACCGCCCGCGACGTGCTGGCGGGCAATGTCGGCACCCTGCGCATCGGCTTTGGCGTGGCCACCAAAATCCTGGTGCCCGCCGCCATTGCCCGTTTTCGCGCCGAGCGGCCGCAAGTGACTATCGAGCTCAACGATCTCTCCACCCACCACCAGCTGCTGGCGCTCAGTGAAGGCAAGCTGGATCTCGGTTTTTGCCGCCTGCCCGCCCCCAAGGGGTGGCACGCCCTGCCGGTGGTCGAAGCCCACTTTGTCGCCGTACTACCCGCCAGCTACCGCGATGTGAGGGAGTTGGCGGATCTGGTGGACAAGCCGCTGGCGATCCTCCGTCGGGACAAGGCCCCGTCGTTTTACGATCACCTGATGAACTATCTGGCCCAGAGCGGGCTGCGTTTTCGCGATATCCAGTACGTCAACGACTTTGCCGCTGGCGTCGCCACCGCGGCAGCCGAGATCGCCTGGACCCTGGTCCCCTCCTCCACCACCATAGAGCACCCGGATGTGCTCACCCTCCCCTTGAGAGACGGGGAAGCCTGTTGGACCATTGGCCTTATCCGTCCGCCCCACAGCAAGGGGCCCTTGATCGATGCCTTCTGGGCAACCATCGCCGATATGACGCCAAGATAGACACGCCCTTGGCAAACCGCAGATGGCGGCAACGCATCAACGATAGCGTTCGACGATACGCGCCAACTCGCCGCTTTGTCGCAGCTGTTGCAGGGCACGGTTGAACTCGGTTATCCGGGTATTGAAGCGGGAGTGCTTGCCGATGCAGAGATTGAACGGGGTAGAGGCAAGCTGCAGCGGCACCTCGACCACCTGCCCGGACAATCCCAGCTGGTTGAGTTTGAAACGTGCCACCAGTGGGTCGGTCACCATCAGGTCCCCCCGACCCGCCGCCAGCATTTTGAAAACATTATCGACATTGATGGTGTGATGAACGGTGAAGCCCGCCAGGTTCTCCTTGCCCCAGCCGTTACCGAAATAGTCGAGAAAGGTAAGTGATTTGAAGTCGCTCAAGCGGCTGGCACGCTGAAAATCGCTCATCCGGGGGTGGCCAAGCCGGGTAAATACCGTCAAAACCGTCGTGGTAACGGGCTCCTCCACCACCAATGTGTAAGAGCGGCGCTCCCGGGTGGCGATGGTGACAAAGCCATCGGCCTGCGCCATCCGCACCAGTTTTTGCGCCCGTTGCCACGGATAACCTTCATGGCGCACCCGCAGCCCCATCTGCGCTGCCACCCGATCCATCACGTCTATCATCAGCCCGCGCATCCTGCCCTGTTCGTCACGCCACGAATATGGGGCAAAGTCGTCAAAGTAGACCATCTTCAACTCGGCCGCTGGTGCCGCCCATGCACTCTGCCACATCAGCAATCCCCACAGGATTGCGCTCCCCAGACTGACTCTCATGGCCGCGACTCCATCCACTTCTGCCAACTCTGAGCCTAGTGCAAAGCGGGCTGCGGCAAGGTTCAGGATCCAGTGGAAAAGTGGCCAACGAAAAAAGAGAGAGGAAGCAATGGCTTCCCCTCTCTCGTTCGTTTGTCAGCACGCCACCTTACCGATGGCGGTCACGGCTAGCCGGTTACGCCAGCTCGGCCCGCAGCGCCCTGGTGGCATCGACCATCACCTTGAGGGCGGCCTCAGTCTCTTCCCAGCCCCGGGTCTTGAGGCCGCAATCCGGGTTGACCCAGAGCCGCTCGGCCGGGATCTGCTTGGCCGCCTTGCGCAGCAACCCCTCAATCCAGCTCTGGCTCGGCACGTTCGGCGAGTGGATGTCGTAGACGCCCGGGCCAATCTCGTTGGGGTAGTTGAAGCGTTCGAACGCTTCGAGCAGCTGCATCTGGCTGCGGCTGGTCTCGATGGTGATCACATCCGCATCCAGCGCCGCCACCGCCTCGATGATGAGGTTGAAGTCGCTGTAGCACATGTGGGTGTGGATCTGGGTGCGGTCCGCCACCGGGCTTGCGCTCAGACGGAAGGCGCGCACCGCCCAGTCGAGATAGGCCTGATGATCCTGCTTGCGCAGGGGCAAGCCTTCGCGGATCGCCGGTTCGTCGATCTGGATGATCTTGATGCCGACGGCTTCCAAGTCAGCCACCTCGTCGCGAATGGCCAGCCCGATTTGCAGGGCGGACTGCTCGCGGCTCACATCTTCCCGCGGGAAGGACCAGCAGAGGATGGTCACAGGGCCAGTCAGCATCCCCTTCACCGGCTTGTCGGTCAGGCTCTGGGCAAATCGGGTCCATTCGAGCGTCATGGGAGTCGGGCGGTCAATATCGCGGGTGATCACCGGCGGCTTGACGCAGCGGGAGCCATAGCTCTGTACCCAACCGAAGCGGGTGATGGCAAAGCCATCCAGCAGCTCACCGAAATACTCCACCATGTCGTTGCGCTCAGCCTCACCATGTACCAACACATCCAGCCCGATGGCCTCCTGACGCGCGATGGCATCGCGGATCTCGGCCTTAATGCCAGCCTCGTAGGCACTGTCATCGATGCGACCGGAGCGCCAATCCTGCCGCAACACCCGGATCTGGGAGGTCTGCGGGAAGGAGCCGATGGTGGTGGTGGGCAGCAGCGGCAGCTTGAGATCCGAGCGCTGCAGCTCGGCCCTGACCGGATAGGGGCTGTGGCGATCAAAATCGCTGTTGGTGAGGCTGGCGAGCCGTGACTGCACCGCTTTTTTGTGCACCCGGCTGTCGGACTCCCGATCCACGATGGGCTGGCTGTAGGCGGTGATTTTGTCGAGCTCGCCCCCATCCAGATACTCTCTGAGCAGTCCCAACTCGAAACATTTTTGCAAGGCGAAGGCGAACCAGCTGCGGGTCTGGGGATCCAGCTCCTGCTCCAGAGTCAAATCCACCGGGCTGTGCAGCAATGAGCAGGATGAGGCCACCCAGAGCCGCTCGCCGAGTTTGGCTTTCAGTGCCTTCAGAGTCGGCGCCAGCTTGGCCAGATTGGCACGCCAGACGTTGCGGCCGTTGATCACCCCGGCTGAGATGACCCACTGGGCGGGCAGATGCGGCAACAGGGTCTCCAGCTGCTCGGGGGCGGCCACCAGATCCAGATGCAGGCCATCTACCTTGAGGCTGGTGATGATGTCGCGCTGATGGGCCACCGAGCCGAAATAGGTGGTGAGCAACAGCTTGCAGGGGCCGCTCAAGCGCTCGTAGGCGTTGAGGTAGGCCAGCCGCCACTCGTCCGGCAAGTCCAGCGTCAGCGCAGGTTCATCGATCTGTATCCACTCCACTCCCTGGGCGGCCAACTTGGCCAGGATCTCCTGATAGACGATGAGCAGGCGATCGAGCAGTTCAAGGCGGGAGAAGCCGCTCTCTTTCTCCTTGCCGAGCCACAGATAAGAGACCGGCCCCAGCAGCACCGCCTTGACCGGCAGCCCCAGCGACTTGGCCTCTTCGACCTCGTCAAACAGCTGGCGCCAGCCCAGCTTGAAGCGCTGATCACGGCTGAATTCAGGCACCAGATAGTGATAGTTGGTGTTGAACCATTTGGTCATCTCGGCGGCAGCCGCCGCCGGGCCGGTCGGCGCACGACCGCGGGCCACCCGGAACAGGGTGTCGAGATCGGTCTCGCCATGACGGTGACGGGCAGGCACCGCATCCACCAGCAGGCTGGTGCCGAGCACCTGATCATACCAGGCAAAGTCGCCCACCGGCAGCAGATTGACCCCGGCGCCGTGCTGGGCCTGCCAGTGGCGTTCACGCAGCGTCTTGCCCACGGCAACGAGTTCGGCCTGAGTGGTCTCGCCACGCCAGTAGGATTCGAGGGCAAATTTCAGCTCGCGCTTGGCGCCGATACGGGGGAAGCCCAGGGTGTGTGCTCGTGTCATAGGTTCATTTCCTTATGCTCATTCATCTGATGGAAACTGGATGGTTTAGCCATCCAGATGTTTACACATCCAAAATGACAAGATAAGGTGACGCTGGCTATTGAATCCTCTTCAAGTGGCTCTCAAATAATCCTCAACTGACCGCCAATCAGGTTCACCGCGAGGATACAGAGGCCGATTTTTACAGGTGCAAAAGGTGGCGGAGTCAAGAAACGCAGCAGGGTAACCGCCGGCCGCAACCTCAGCGCCATACGCAATCTCACAAGGAGCCATCTTATGGCAGTGCCAAGCAATGCAGGGATAGAGATCAAACACTTGAAAACATTGACCGCGCTGGCCGAGCAGGGCTCGCTGGCCGGTGCGGCGCTGACCCTCAACCTCACCCAGTCCGCCCTCTCCCACCAGCTCAAAGAGCTGGAGACCCGCCTCAATCTGGAGCTTTACCTGCGCAAAAGCCGCCCGCTGGTGCTGACCGCGGCAGGCAGCCAGCTGCTCGCCCTCGCCCGTCAGGTACTGCCCGCCCTGGCCCAGACCGAGAAGCAGTTGCAGGCCTTGCAGAGCGGCGATGCGGGCAGGCTGCATCTGGCGCTCGATTGCCACAGCTGCATCCAGTGGCTACTGCCGCTATTGCCAGATTTTCGCCGCCAGTGGCCTGGGGTGGATCTGGAGGTGGAGTCGGTGCCGGGCTTTGATGCCATCAATGCCCTGCTCGGCGGCCAGCTCGACCTGCTGCTCACCTCCGATGTGCAGGCCCGCGGCGATCTCCACTTCGAGCCGCTGTTTGCCTTCGATCTGACTCTGGTGATGGCGCCGTATCACCCCCTCTGCCACCAGAGCCGCATCGAGCCGAGCGATCTGGGGCCGGAGGTGCTGCTGGTCTATCCGGTGGAGCGCAGCCGCATGGATATCTTCAGCCGCTTTTTGCAACCCGCCGGGGTGGAGCCCGCCCGCTGCAAGCCGGTGGACAACACCTCGGTGATGCTGCAGATGGCCGCCGCCGGCCTCGGCGTCGCCGCCTTGCCACGCTGGGCCAGCGACGAGTTTGTCAGACAGGGGATGCTCTGCGCCCGCCCCCTCGGCAGCGGTATCCGTCGCCATATGTACGGCGCGGTGCGGGCCGCCGATCGGGATCAAGCCTGCCTGCAGAGCCTGTTCGAGCGCATTCGCCGCAAGATGGAGGGATAGCTCTCCTCAGCGTGGCTGACCGACCTCTGCCAGCAGTGCAGGCAACTGCACCTTGATGAAGTCGATGAGGGCCCTGACCGCCGGTGACAGACCGCGCCGCGCGGGATAGAGCATCACCAGCTTGCCATCTTTGGGACGCCACTCGGGCAGCAGTTGTTGCAGCCGCCCATCCGCCAACTCACTCACGCAGGCGTAAAGTGGCAAGCCCACCATCCCGAGCCCCGCCAGCGCCGCCTGTTTGAGGGTTTGCACATTGTCGCTGCGCAGCAGCACATTGACCACCACCTCCTCACTCTCCCCACTGTCGTGCCGCAGCCGCAGCAGATCGGCCTGACGCTCCAGCGAGCTGAAAAGTAGGGCATCCTCTCCTTCCAGCTGCCGTGGATGCGCCAGCGCATTGTGGCGCGAGAGCCACGCCGGGGTCGCCAGCACGCCCCACTGCACCGTACAGAGCGGCACCTGCACCAAGCTGGAGGGGGGCTGCTCGAAGGCCACCCCGCGGATCACCACATCCAGCCCCTCCTCCAGCAGATCCACCTGCCGGTTGCTGGCTTGCACGGCGAGCCTCACCTTGGGGTATTGCGCCATAAAAGCGGGCAGCAAGCGGGCAAGCAGCGCATCGGCAATGGTAATGGGCACGCTGATCCGCACCAGACCGCTCGGCTCCTGCTGCCGTTGCCGCACAGCCGCCTCTCCGGCCTGCGCCTCGGCCAGCATCGCCTGACAGTGGCGATAGAGCACCTCACCGGCATCGGTCAGGCTGAGCTGGCGTGAGGTACGTTGCAGCAGACGGGTATCCAGCCGCTCCTCCAGCAGCCGGATCCGGCGCGAGATCCGCGACTTGGGCACGCCAAGCGCCCGCGCAGCGGCAGTGAATCCCTGTCGCTGTACCACATGGGTGAAGAGATAGAGATCATTCAAATCAAGTTCCAGTGGTGTCATCGGGCAGCCTTGGTCAGGGTGAGGTGCATTTACATCGTTCCATTCATGGAACGATAAGAACCTATTTCACCAGATTGTCGCCATTTTTGCAGCCATCATAATGGCCCTGTCCCCATCAGACGGTTGCTGCGCGGGCAATCCGCCGCACCAGCAAGGGCCGTTTGACTGTTCCGATATCACAAGGAGTTCACCATGAAACTGCGACAAATCTGCTCTGCCACCCTGCTCGGTCTGGCGACCCTGACTGCCACGCTGGCCACCACAGCGACACCGGCTATAGCTGCCGAGGCTGCCAGCCATCCGACTGTATCACCCAACCGCTATCTGGAGATGCTCTCCCGAGACAATGCGGTACTGCTGCTGGTCGACCATCAGGTCGGCTTGCTGAGCGGCGTGCGCGACACCACGGTGGGCGAGCTCAAGCACAACGTGGTGGCGCTGGCCAACGCCGCCCGCGCCCTCGGCGTGCCGGTGATCGTGACCGCGACCATGCCCGATGGCATGTGGGGCCCCACCATGCCCGAACTGACCAGTGCCCTGCCGGATGTGAAGGTGATCAACCGCACCGTCATCAACGCCTGGGACGATCCCGCCGTGCACGCCGCCATTGAGAAGACCGGCCGCAAACAGCTGATCATCGCCGGGGTATCCCTCGAGATCTGCGCCAGCTTCCCGGCCCTCTCTGCCAAGGCTGCCGGCTATGATGCCCGGGTGGTGCTCGATGCTTCCGGCACCTTCAACGAAGCCAAGCGCACCACTGGGCTGCAACGCTTGCTGGGGGCCGGTATCCCGGTCACCGACTACGCCTCTGCCGCGGTCGAGATGCTACGCAGCAACGTCGACCCCAAGGCGCACGATGTCTACAACGCCCTCGACATGCCTTTCGCCACCCTGGTGTGGCAGATGCAAGAGGGTGCCAAGAAGTCGTAACTCGCCCGCCTTCGGTCAGATGACCGAAGGCTTCTTTATGTCTTCAAGAGGTTATATCGATGACCAGACGCCTGACTCTCTCCGCCCCCGTCAAGGGCCAACCGCTGCGCATTGGCAGCGGCTTTGAAGCCAGCCATTTTGGCGAACACTTTTTCAACGGTCTGATAGACCCCGTGGTGATGGCGGATCACTTCCAGATGACCGCCCCCACCTTCGAGCCCCATCCCCACGCCGGGATCTCTGCCGTCACCTATCTGTTCGAGGATTCGACGAGCCCCCACGTCAACTACGACTCCCTCGGCAATCAGGGCCCCATCGAACCGGGGGCGCTCCACTGGCTGGCGGCCGGGCGCGGGGCCGTGCATACCGAGCAGCCGGAAGGGGCATCGCCCTATGTCCACGCCCTGCAAATCTTCGTCAACCTGCCTGCCCGTCAGAAGATGGCGTCGCCTTTTGCCATCCACGCAGCCGCTGCCACCATCCCCGAGTTTCATGACGAAGGGGTGCGAGTACGGCTGGTCGCAGGCCACAGCAACGGGATAACGGCACCACACTCGGTAGAACTGCCCCAACCCTTTACCCTGCTCGATGGCCATTGCGCGCCCGGCAACCGCTTCACCCATCTGCTGGCGGCAGGCTGGAATGCCATGATCTATCCCCTGACCGGATCGCTGACCCTGCAGGCGGAGGGAGAGCGGCACTTCATCCCGGCAGGTCACGGGATGGGTGTCAGCCTGCCTGCCGATGGCGGCGAGGCGGTGGCTCTGCAACTGGAGGCCACCGAGCGCTGCCACTTCGTGCTGCTCTCAGGCCAGGCGCTCAATGAACCCCTGGTCAAACATGGCCCCGTCGTCATGAACAGCCACGACGCCATTGCAGATCGGCTGCATGCCTATCAGCGCGGCGAATTTGGTCAGCTCAACGATGAGTGGCTGCGCAACGGCCAATATCGGCCATGAGCACGCTCGCTGGCCACCAGCCACAAAGCACGCGCTGGCCTCTGGTCTTCCTCGCCATTTTTGCCGGTGCCAGCGGCGCCCTCTGCCTTGGCAAAGTGCCCGCCGTACTCGGCATACTGCGCAACGAGCTGGGGCTGACACTGGTTGAAGCCAGCTATCTCGCCTCAGCTTTCAATACGCTGGCGATCCTCTGCAGTCTCTTTCTCGGCCTGTTGCTGACCCGCTGGAGTGGGCGGCAAACCGGGGTTGTCGGGCTTTTGGTTATCGTCACAGGCGGTGCGTTGGCGCTGCCCGCCACCGGGCTGGCCATGATGCTGCTGTCGCGCATTGTCGAGGGGATTGGCTTTTTGCTGGTCTCGGTGGCTATGCCCGCCTTTATCGTGGCGGTGACCCGGGAGGAGGATAAACGGCTGGCCTTGAGCCTGTGGGCGGTCAACCTGCCTCTCGGGGCGGCGGCGGGTATGCTGCTCACCCCCTGGCTCACGGCGCAAGGTGGCTGGCGGCTGGCCTGGCTGCTCCTGATGATCCCGCAACTCTCTGCCCTGCTGCTTCTGCTCGCCAGTCGCTCAGCAGATAAACTGCGGGTCTGGGCACCCCAAAACTCGATCAACTCGGGCCACCCGCTGCGCCAGCTCACGGTGCTCCGGCAGAAGGCACTCTGGCGCTGCGGGTTGGCGTTCACGCTCTACAGCCTGATGCTCTGGGCGCTCTTTGTCTGGCTGCCAACCATGTTGCAAGGCAGCCCCGGGATTGGCCAAAGCCAGATCGCCCTGCTTTCGGCGCTGGCGGTGGTCGCCAATATTCCCGGCAACCTGATGGGGGCATGGCTGCTGCGCCGGGGCGTAGCGCGAGACCGGCTCATCAGCTGGGCACTGGGTCTGATGGCGCTGTGCGGCATGCTCGCCTTCTGGCCCGGCCTGTCGCCGTGGTGGGCCTATGGATTGTGCCTCGTCCTCTCCCTTTCGGGTGGCATGGCGCCGCCAGCGATCCTCTCGTCTGCGCAGGGAGTGAGTCAGGGGCCGGTGCAACTGGCCATCGTGCAGGGCTTTTTTGTCCAGCTCGCCAACCTCGGTCAGCTGCTGGGGCCCTTGCTGCTGGCGGCCCTGATGACGGACAGCGGCCATTGGGGGAGCGCTCGCTGGCTCTTTCTGGGCGGCTTGCTGCTGGCAATCGGACTCTATCTGTGGCGCCGCCAGCCCATTGGCGGGCAAGAGCCCAACTGACAGCTAGGCCAAGCTGCATTGATATGTGTCAGGAAGTGCCTGCGAAGTAGCTGCGTAGCGCCTCCACCACCCGCCGAACCTTCTCCGGGATCTCCCGCTGCGGCGTGATGGCGTGGATCTCCATCGGCGCCACCCGAAAACCGGGCAACAGTTCGAGCAGACGCCCCTGCGCCAGATCCTCGCCAATCTCTCCCTCCGGCTGCAGCGAGATCCCCTGCCCCGCCAGCGCAAACTGGCGCAAGGGCAACACGTTATTGCAGAGCACCTTGGCCTTGAACCTCACCCTGTGTTCGCCCCCCTTTTCATCCTGCAGCAGCAAACCGTTGCCCAGCATGTCGCCGCAGAGCCAGTCGTGGGTGGCCAGATCGGCGGGCATGCGCGGCGTCCCCTTGCGCGCCAGATAGGCGGGAGCGGCGCAGAGCAGCATCCGGGTCTGCCCCAGTTTGCGGGCCACCAGGGTCGAGTCAGGCAAGGTGCCGACCCGCAGCGCCACATCGATCCGCTCGGCAATCAGATCCCGCTTCTCGTCGTCGGCGATGATCTGGATGGTGAGGCCGGGATGGGCCTGCAACAGCGGCGAGAGGGCCAGAGCCAGCGGCTGGCCCGCCATCCCCACCGGGGCGGTGATCCGCACTTCCCCGAGCAGGGCGTCGCGCACCTCCGAGAGGCGCAGCTCGGTCTCGCTCAGGGTCTGCTGCAACGCCCGGCACCCTTGCCACACCACCTCTCCCGCCTCGGTCAGACTGAGGCGACGGGTGGAGCGATGGAGCAGGGGCAGCCCGAGCAGGCTTTCGAGCTGGCTGATATGCTGACTGACGGCAGAGGGGGTCATGCCAAGGGATTTGGCCGCCCCTGTCATGCTGCCCGCATCCACCACGGCGGCGAAGATGGCGTAACGTCTGAGCTGTTCCATTATTAAATCCAGCTTATAAGTAAATGCATTTTTGAGGTGATTATTAAATCATAAATGGCAGCGTAGGATAGCCCCATTCCAACAGTGAAGGAGAGTTCCCCATGAAGATTGCCCTGATCGGTGCCAGCGGTTTTGTCGGTTCAGCCATCCTGAACGAGGCCATCAGCCGCGGCCATCACGTCACCGCCATAGTCCGCGATGTCAGCAAGGTGGCCGCCCATCCGCAGGTCACCGCCGTGGCGGTGGATGCCCAAAACCCGCAGGCATTGGCCGAGGTGCTCAAGGGGCACGATCGGGTGATCAGCGCCTACAACCCGGGCTGGACCACACCGGATATCTACGACCAGTACCTCAAGGGCGCCAACGCGATTGTCGCAGCAGCCAAAGCGGCCAACAGCTGGCTGCTGGTAGTAGGTGGCGCCGGCAGTCTGGAGGTCGCCCCCGGCGTGCAACTGGTGGATACCCCGGAGTTTCCGGCCGAGTGGAAACAGGGGGCACTGGCGGCCCGTGACGGTCTCACCGCCCTGCGCCGTGAAACCGCTCTCGACTGGCGCTTTGTCTCTCCCCCGGTGTTCCTCGAACCGGGCGAGAAGCGCGGCGGCTATCGGATTGGTGGCGATCAGGTGCTCTTTAGCGGCGAACAGCCTGCCGGGATCACCGCCGGTGATCTGGCCGACGGCGTGCTGAACGAGGTGGAAAAACCGACTCACCTGCGCCAGCGCTTTACCCTGGGTTACTGAGAGCCAGCAGGCGGTTAAGGCCAGAATGCGCGGTCACTCGCCTGTGCTTTCGGTCAGGTGAACACCCGCTCAACCAGAAGGGAGGCATCCGCCTCCCTTCTGTTTTGGTCATTTTTGCCACTGGTAGCTTGCCTCTGGTTATCACTCTCCCCCTCATCGTTGCCCCTTTACCCCGCAATGGCTGCGCAAAAACCTTCAGCCCATCAGGCACCGAATTCCATTTCGAATTTTGTATATAACTAAGAATAATTTGTTGTTTCCGTCTTATAACACCGAACAGTAGCATCCCCTTTATCCCAGATGGCGCCACACTGTCGCGCCATCCCGTTTGCCGCTTATCAGGTCTGCCAACAGCGGAGGCAGTGCAAGAGATGGCGCCAGAGATAACGAAAGAGTGAGGAGGTGCACATGGAACATTCACCACTGCCGATCATCGATCTGGCTGCCCTCAACGGGGCACCCGACCTGCGTCGCCCTATGTTGGCCAGGCTGGCCGCAGCCGCCCGCGACGTCGGCTTTTTCTATCTGACAGGGCATGGCCTGAGTGATGCCGAGCAGCGGGAAACCCTGGCGCTGGCAGAGCGCTTCTTTGCCCTGCCGGAGCAGGAGAAGCTGGCGGTGCAGATGGTCAACAGCCCCCACTTTCGCGGCTACAACCGGGTCGGTGCCGAGCTGACCCGCCAGCGGCCGGATCTGCGTGAGCAGTTCGATATCATGAACGAGGCGCAAGCCCTGCCTGCGGCCCTGATCCGTGAACCCTGGCAGCGGCTGGTCGGCCCCAACCAGTGGCCAACCGCCCTGCCAGAGATGAAAGCCCATCTGCTGGCGTGGCAAGATCGGCTGAGCGATATCACCCTCACCCTGCTGGCCGCTTTTGCCGAGGTGCTGGAGCAACCGGCCCAAGTGTTTGACGACAGTATTCGCGGCGCCCCCTACCACCACATGAAGCTGATTCACTACCCTGGGCAAGAGGCGGGCAGCAGCAGTCAGGGGGTCGGCGCCCACAAGGATCCCGGCTACCTGACGCTGGTGATGCAGGACAATCACTCGGGGCTTGAGGTCGAGACGGCCGACGGCTGGATCTCCGCGCCCCCCCTGCCGGGAGCGCTGGTGGTCAATATCGGCGAGCTGCTGGAGCTGGCCTCCAACGGCTATCTCAAGGCGACCCTGCATCGGGTGGTAAGCCCGCCGCCCGGCGTCTCGCGCCTCTCCTGCGCCTTCTTTATGGCGGCGCGGCTCGATGCCACCGTGCCCCTGCTCAGCCTCTCCCCAGAGCTGGCAGCGCAGGCGCAAGGGCCGGAGAGTGACCCGACCAACCCGCTCTTCTATCAGGTGGGGGAGAACGTGCTGAAAGGGCGGCTGCGCTCCCACCCGGATGTGGCGGCGCGGCACTATGGGCCGGTGGAACCCGCTCGCCTCCCGCGCACTGAAAGCGAAGCGATAACGGCCTAAGCAGCGTAAAGATCCGCAGGCGGGTATATGCATAAGCCACAAGCCGCATGCACATACCCGCGCTGACAAAAACAACAAGCAACGAACAACAAAACAAGTCATGGCCAGAGCCTGGCCATCACGGAGCAACACGATGAAATTCAAAACCATGAGCGTACACAGCGGCCAGCGGATCGACCCCCAGACCGGCGCCCTCACCACCCCGCTCTACCAGAGCAGCACCTTCAGCTACTTCAACGCTCAAGCGGGCAAGGATCGTTTCGCAGGTCAGGCCCCCGGCTTTATCTACAGCCGCTTTGGCAACCCCACCACCGCCGAGCTGGAGCAGAAGCTGGCGGCGCTTGAAGGTGCCGATGAAGCACTGGTGGTGGCGAGCGGCATGGCGGCGGTGAGCGCCATCATGTATGCCCTGGCCGACAGCGGCGATGAGGTGGCCTATATAGGCCCGCTCTACGGCGGCACCGATGCGTTCCTCAAGCAGACCTTCAGCCGCGCCGGCATCAAGGTCACCGCCTACGAGAGCGACCGGGATCTGCTGGCCAATATCCGCCCCGCCACCAAGGTGGTACTGTTCGAAACCCTGACCAACCCCACCCTCAAGGTGGTGGATCCGCGACTGGTGGTGGACGCGGCCCGCAAGGTGGGCGCTATCACAGTGTGTGACAACACCTTCCTTACCCCCTACCTGCTGCGCCCACTGGAGCTCGGGGTCGACGTGGTGATGCACAGCGGTACCAAATATCTGGGCGGCCACGGCGACATCATCGCCGGGGTGGTGGCGGGCTCCCACGCTCTGATGAAGTCGATCCGCACCGTGGCCCTCAAGCACATCGGCTCTCCCATCGGCCCGCAGGAGGCCTACCTGCTGCAGCGTGGGGTCAAGACCCTGCCGCTGCGGATGGATGCCCACCTGCACAATGCGCAGAAAGTGGCCGAGTTTCTGGCGGCCCATCCGGCGGTGAAGAAGGTGATCTACCCGGGGCTTGCCAACCATCCGGGCCACGATGCCCTCGGCGCCTTCGCCAGCGGCTTTGGCGGCATGGTGAGTATTGAACTTGAAGGCGGGTTTGAACGCTGCGCCACCCTGCTCGATAACCTGCAACTATTCGTGCAGGCGGTGAGTCTGGGGGATCTCGAGAGTCTCGCTTGCCATCCGGCCAGTACCACCCACGCAGCCATGGACGAGGCGAGCCGCCTCGCCGCCGGGGTCAATGACGACCTCATCCGCTTCAGCATCGGGGTGGAAGATGCCGATGATCTGATCGCCGATCTGGCCGCCGCGCTGGCACAGATCTAACCGGGAGCACGCATCTCACTTGCCCGCCAAATGGCGGCGAGTGAGATGCCCAACAAACAACAACGGCCCATCAAGGGCCGTTGTTGTTTGTTAGGCTATGGAAAGACGGGATTTACTCCTCCCACACCACCACTTGGGATGAGGGCCAGCGATCCCCGACCTGGGCGTACTTTTGCTCCAGCAGGTGACGCTTGATCTTCATGGTGGGGGTCAGCACGCCGTTCTCGATATTCCAGGGTGTCTTCACTACCAGAATGCCGCGAATTTTGGCATGAGATTCCAGCTGATCGTTGACCCGAACCCGCGCCGCTTCCAGTCTGGCGTTGACCTCCTCCCGATTGCCCTTCATGGCGCTCTCGGCCAGTTGCACCAGCGCAATGGGCTGGGGCATGCCGTACCCAATCACACAGAGCTGTTCGATGATGGGCTCCTGACCCAGCAGCCCCTCAATGGGCACCGGCGCCACATACTTGCCCTTGGCGGTCTTGAACACATCCTTCATCCGGCCGGTGATGGTGAGATAACCCTCCTTGTCCAGCTTGCCCATGTCACCGGTGTGGAGCCACCCCTCGGCATCGATGGCCTCGGCGCTGTGTTCGGGGTCCTTGTAGTAACCCAGCATCATCCCTTCGCAGCGGCAGAGGATCTCCCCTTCGTCAGAGATCTTGATGGTCACTCCGATCCCCGCCTTGCCGACGGTGCCGATCTTGTCGGCGCGGAATGGGTAGTTGATGGTGGAGTAGGCGTGGTTCTCGGTCATGCCCCAGGCTTCCGTCACCTTGAGGCCAATGCTCAGATACCACTCAAGCAGCGCAGGGGAGACAGGCGCGGAGCCGCAGCCGAGTACCCGGGCCTGATCCAGTCCCAACCCCTTTTGCAGCTTGCGTTTGATAAGGCCGGAGATAAGCGGGATCTTGAGCAGCAACGCCAGTTTGTTCTGGGGCAGCTTCTCGTGGATCTTGATGCGGAACATGGCCCACAGCCGCGGCACCGAGATAAAGACGGTGGGACGGCAGCGTTTGACATCTTCGATAAAGGTGTCGAGGGATTCGGGGAACGCGATGGTAGCGCCGCCATAGAGACTGCCGCCATAGATGTAGACCCGCTCGGTAATATGGGCCAGCGGCAGGTAGGAGAAGCCCCGATCGGCCTGGCTCAGGCTCACCGTCTCCACCAGCTTCTCGCACGACCAGGCGTAGCGCTCGACGCTCAGCATGGCCCCTTTCGGCTTGCCGGTACTGCCAGAGGTGTAGACCAGACTCAGCAGGGAGTCAGGGGCCTGCACCGGGCTGTCAGGGATCGGCTCGTGCGCCTCCAGCAGGTCATCCCACTGGTGGCTGGCTGGCATGGTGTCATAGGGGAAGGCGATGCGCAGCAGATCGGCGGGTACGCCAGCCTCCTGACTCTTCCAGTCATCCAGCTTGCCGACGAAGATCGCCTTGGCTTCGCTGTGGCGCAGCACATATTCGATGGTATCGACGTTGGCAGTCGGGTAGATGGGCACGCTCACATACTGCCCCATCTGCATCGCCAGATCGGCGATAAACCACTGGGCGCAGTTCTTGGAGAGCAGCGCCACCTTGTCACCGGCCACCAGACCGAGGTGACGCAAGGCCGTCACCATCCGCCGCGCTTCATCGGCCACTTCACCCCAGGTGAAATCGACATATTCGCGGTTGATGGTTTGACGCAGGTAGGTTCGATCAGGACACTGCCGCTCCCAGTGATAGAGCATCTCGAGCGGCAGTTTATTGGCAATGCGTGAGGAGGAGGCCATAGTTTAATCCCTGAAACAAAAGGCGAAACTTATTATTAACCTTTCACTAACTTCAGGGGAAGGATAAACTCAAACTTCAGTTTGAATTGTGTATCCGATCAAGCTTCTGCATCTTGTTGCAAACGACTCCACATCGCCTGCACCAGTTTTTCATCCTCTTCAGATAGCTCACCTTGCAAGATCGCCTCGTTGAGGCTGCGCAGCACATAGCTCTTGACGTCCCGCACCAGGGTCTTGCCTTCCAGCTCGGCCCGGGCAACGGCCAATGAGATATGACCTCGCAGGTAACCCCCCGCAAACAGCTCATCGTCGGTCGCGGTGGCAACCATGCTGTCGATCAGTCCCAACAACTTGTGCTCAAAATCGTGAATCGTCATGTAACGCAGCCTCATTTGCGGCAAAAAATTCGGGGGTATGGAACCGCAATCCGGTTGATTGCGGCTCTCTGGCGCCAGGCCAGCAGCGTCCTTGGCGTCCTATTCCGGGTTGGCCACCGGGTAGATGACCTGATCCTTGTATCCCGTGGTTATTCGCAGATAACCACGCAACGCCCGGTTTAATTGCGGATCATCGGTGTCCACCAGCAGCGGCCTGCCCGCAAGGGCGGCAAGCTTGGCTTTGGTTGCCAGCACCTGGATATTGTCCAGCCCGACACACCGAATCACCTCAGGACTCAATTGCTGATTTCCGCGCCCGAACAGATGTCCCTGTCCGCCTATCAGGGTAATGATCAGTCGGCAGCGACGGCCGCGGATCCGGGTCAGGATCTCGGCGGCGCTGAGATCCTGCCCGATAAGTCGGCTATTTTCCACCAGATCCACACCGAGCAAAGTATTTTCCAGACCGAGCTCAGCCATACAGGCTGCCACCGTGCTGCCGGAGCCCATCAGATAGAGGGTATCGGGCTCCATCTGCTCCACCACACCGGCTGCGAGATCCGCCAACACCAGCTCTTCGGACTCCTTGCCCCCCTGTTTTACCGCCTGTACGTAACGCAGATCGCCGGGCACCTTCAGCTGGCCGTAGTGGCGGGCCCGCACCTTGCCCACGCGAAACGCCTCCTCGTCGATGTCGCGCACCTCGGCATCGATCAGGCTGAGCAGTTCCCCTGCGATCATCCGCGCTACCACCCGCCCGCTGGCAGCGGGCGTCACCCCGTAGACGCCGGAGTGGATCTTGCACCCCGCCGGAATGCCGAGCACATGGCAAGACTCCCCCACCGCGGCGCAGATATCCCGCGCCGTGCCATCGCCACCGGCAAACAGCAGCAGATCGACCCCGGCTTCGCGCATCAACTCGGCGGCGTGGCGGGTATCATCGGCCGAGGTGCTCTCCCCGACCGGTTGATAGATGACCCGACAGGGCAACCCCAGCTCGCGGGCCACCGCCTCCCCCATCTCTCCCGCCACCGTCAGCAGTTCGAACGGGATGCTCAGCTCGCACAGTGGCAACAAGGCTTGCCGCGCTCGATCTTGTGCTCTGGGCACGGCACCACGAGCAAGCGCCTCATCCACCACGCCGTCACTCCCCTTGAGCCCCACTGCGCCGCCAATCCCGGCGACCGGATTAATCATGAACCCTAATCGAAACATGCCTGCCTCCCTTGCGATGGCCCCCATTTTTATCTTTTCGCCCCTCTGGGACAAGCAGTGGCACCCCTGCTAGAATTCGCATCTTCAATTTTCCAACCAATGTTCAATCAAGGTTCAATCATGCTGGAATGGGTTCTTGATCCCTCCGCCTGGGTCGCTCTCGCTACCCTTACCCTGCTCGAAATCGTGCTGGGCATCGACAACATCATCTTTATCTCCATCCTGGTAGGTCGCCTGCCGGAGGCTCAGCGCCAAAAAGCGCGCATTCTGGGTCTGGGGCTCGCCATGGGCACCCGGATCCTGTTGCTGCTCTCGCTCGCCTGGGTGATGCGTCTCACCGAACCGCTCTTCACCGTGCTGAACGAGGCTATCTCGGGCCGCGATCTCATCCTGCTGCTGGGTGGTCTGTTCCTTATCGGCAAGAGTACCCACGAGATCCACGCCACTCTGGAAGGCGCCGCCGAGCCGGAGAGCGTCAGCAAAGCGGCCTCGGGCTTTATCAGCACCCTGATCCAGATCGCCATTCTGGACATAGTGTTCAGCCTGGACTCGGTGATCACCGCGGTCGGCATGGCCGATCACGTGCCGGTGATGGTGCTGGCCATCATGATTGCCGTCTTCATCATGATGTTTGCCGCCAAGTCTATTGGCGATTTCGTCGATGACCACCCCACCATCAAGATGCTGGCCCTCTCCTTCCTCACCCTGGTGGGGTTTGCCCTGATGGCGGAGGGGATGGATCTGCACATACCGAAAGGCTACATCTACTTCGCCATGGCCTTCTCGCTGGTGGTGGAGATGATCAACATCCGCTTGCGCAAGCACAGCGAGGTCGACACAGGGAAGTAGTGTCGCCGGATCAAAAAGAGCGCCTCTCGGGGCGCTCTTTTGTTATGCACACGGCATGCTGCCGGATAGAGATCACTGGTTGGCAATCACAATGGCAACCCGGCGGTTTTCTGCTCGTCCGGCTGCGCTCTTGTTGTCCGCAACCGGGGCCGTCTCACCGCGGCCACGGATCTCAAGATTGGCGGGCATCATCCCCACCGAGATCAGCACATCTGCCACCGATTGGGCTCGTTTCAGAGAGAGCTGCTGGTTGTAGCTGCTCTCGCCCGTATTGTCGGTATGGCCATCCACCCTCGCCTTGTCGAGCCCGACCCCAAGCAGGGCCTTGCCCAGTTTTTCCACTATCAGCCGGGTCTGCGGATTGAGTTCACCCACATTGTTGGCAAACAGCACCCGGTTGGCCAGATCCAGTGTCCAGCCCTCATCGGTCAGATAGAAACCTTGCTCCTTCAATACTGCCAGCTGTTCCGGGGTCAACCCCCTGGGGGTGCTCTGACAACCCGCCAGCAGAGAGAACAACAGGCCCAGCACGACCGCCTTGATGGAGAGGGATAGTTTCATTGTTATGACTCCTTTACACCTTGACTCACGCCGATTTGGCGGCCTCAACCTCCTCACGGCGTGTACGTTTTGCCAAATACATGGCTTTGTCTGCCAGCTCGCACAGCTCGCTGGCGCGGGTCCCGGGTTGATGGATGGCAAAACCGATGCTGATCCCTGCCACCAGTTGCTGTCCATCCCGCAATACCACAGGATCACTCATCGCCTGCTGAATGCGGTCGATCACCTCTTCCACATCCTGCCCCAGATGCACAGGTGTCAGCAGTATGGCGAACTCATCCCCCCCCAGCCGGCAGACCAGATCTCCGGGGCGCAGCTGATGCTGTACCCGCCGGGAGAGGGTCACCAGCACATCGTCACCGGCGTTGTGCCCCAGGGTGTCGTTAATCTGTTTGAAACGATCGCAATCGAGATAAAGCAGGGCGAACGGGGCCCCCCCCTCGCTTACCTCGCCAATGGCATGCTCGAGGCGAGCTTCGAATAACGCCCGGTTGGGCAACCCGGTCAACGCATCATGGGTCGCCTGGTGGAGCAGACTGGCGTTCTCCCGCGCCTGATGAGCCTGCCAGGCTTGCAGCTCATCCAGCAGGGCGTTGAAATCCTCTCCCAGTTCATTGAGCTCGACGATATCGGCCGGTGGCGCCCGCATCCCCAGAGTGCGTTGTCGACGCACCGAGTGGGCGACCTGTGCCAGTTGTCGCAGTGGCGAGGTGATCGCGACCTGCATCCGCCCGGCGACATAGAAGGCGCCCATCACACTCAACACCAGGCAAATCACCATCACCAGCAGCACCGAGAGCAAGAACAGCAACAGATACTCGCCATGACCGCGCAGCTCTATGGTGGCAATCTGATCACCTCCCCGCAGCATGGGATAGGTGACCGGCCCCGGTAACAGCAGGCGGGCAAGATAATCTTCGACTGTGGCCAGCGGATTGCTGACGGGACGAACCCATTTAGCGAGCTGTTGACCATTGGCCAGCACGATACTGGCTTCGGCCACCTCCTCATGGGCGACAATACCGCCAAGCGCCTCGCTCGCTGCCTCTTCATCGTGGAACACCACCGCCGCCTCGGCGCTGTAGCTGATTGCGCGGGCCACCAGCTCCAGATTGTGATCGGCGTAGAAGCGTACTACCAGCAAGGCAATCAGAGTAAAAAAGAGTCCCGCCACGCTGACGGCCGTGATGGCGGCCACCAGATGGGTTCGCCCCAGGCTCTGACGCAGGGTCGGAAGACGGGGATCCGCGCTGACCTGTCGCCTCATGGGACCCCCTTGTCGGCACGGGCCAGCTTGAGCACAGCGGGATGTACTCGTACGCCGCTCAGGGCCAGGGCATCGAGGTTCACTTTAAACCGCACTCGCACACTCTGTGGCTCGGTCTGCAGACAGAACACCGAGCTGGTGGAACAGTCGTGGTTGTATTCGCTGATGCTGAGCACTGAATGACCCTGCAAGCGCGCAAACAACGCAATCCGGGTCGGCTCGTCGACGACGCCGAGATAGAGCACATCGCAATTATCACTGATGGCCGGATCACTCGCGTCGTAGCGATTGACCTGCACGGCACGGCCATTGGCCTGACGATCGATGGTAAAGAGGGCTCCGGCATACTCCGTCGGCGCCGCCACACACAGGCGCAGCACCGCAGGCTCGGTGGGCCAGCGAGTGTAACTCAGGATATCGAGCACCAGCTCTCTGACCGCCGTCGCCCGGCTCTCTGCGGCCGTTTCCGCCAGCGCGTGAGGCAACAGCAGACCAAACCCTAACAGCAAGGGCGCCAGGCGAGCGGCGAAACGGGGAGAAAAGAGTAACAGCATGATCGGGAAGTGGCCGCCTTGACAACACCGCTGCAGTGGCATAGCGGTTCGGGTACATGTATCCAGATAGTAAGTTGGTGGACACTGGCCTGACAAGTCTCCCGAAGCCCTCCCGCCCGGAAGCCGTGTAAAGAAAACAGAGAGCCCGTCTGGTGACGGGCTCTCTGTTGGCTGGCATCCGGAACAACTTACTTCTTGCTGATGCCATATTCCCGCAGCTTGTTGGCGATGGCGGTATGCGACACGCCCAGGCGTTTGGCCAGCTGGCGCGTCGACGGGAAGGCGGGATAGAGCCGGGCCAGCAGCTGGCTCTCGAAGCGCTTCACCGCATCGTCGAGATTCCCCTCAAACCACTCGTCGATCAGCGGCATGGTATCGGCCGCCACCGGCAGGTCGATCTGCTCAGGCCCCAGCTCATCCCCTTCCAGCAGGGTCATGGCGCGGTAGAGACAGTTGCGCAGCTGACGCACGTTGCCCGGCCAGCGGTAGGCGGTCAGGTAGTCGGCCATGTTGCGGGTAAAGCGCGGACGGGGTCGCTGCAACTCGCTGGCAAAGCGGGAGACAAACTGCTGGGCCAGCACCATGATGTCTGCCTTGCGCTCGCGCAGGGGGGGCAGCGCCAGACTGAGCACGTTGAGGCGATAGTAGAGATCCTCGCGGAAGGTTCCTTCGTGCACCAGATCCAGCAACTGCTTCTGGGTAGTGCAGATGAAACGCACGTTGACCTTCACCTCCTGCTCGTCACCGACCCGGCGGAACACCCCATCCTGCAGCACCCGTAAAAACTTGGTCTGCAGATGGGGAGACATGTCGCCGATCTCGTCCAGCATCAGGGTGCCGCCGCTCGCCAGCTCCAGCACGCCGCGCTTGCCCTCGGTGTTGTTGCCAAATGCGCCGGGGGCATAACCAAACAGCTCGCTCTCGGCCACGTTATCGGGCATGGCGGCGCAGTTGAGGGCCATAAAGGGGTGGCTGGAGCGCAGGCTGGCCCCGTGACAGGCACGGGCCAGCAGCTCCTTGCCGGTGCCGGTCTCGCCGACAATCAGCAGCGGCGCGTCCTGCATCGCCAGTTTACGCGCTTGCGACAGCACCTCTTTCATCTTGGGGCTCTCGGCCTGCAGATGCTCGAAGCCCCCCACTTCCACCGCATGAAGCGCGCTGAAGTGCAGGCCGACCCGACGGGCAGATTTAAGCACCACCACGGCACCGGCCAGCGCCTGCTTGCCGCGGGCTTCTGCCACGAACAGCGGCATCAGATCTGCCAGATACTCTTCGCCATTGAAACTGAGCTTGCAGGTCTGCGGCTTGATCTCGCTCGCCTCCAGCCAGCGGGTGAAGGAGAAACCCTTCACCAGCGAACCGAGCGCCACGCCGCGCACCTCCTCCACCGGCAAGCCGAGGGTGGTGAGGGCCGACTGGTTGGCCTGGGTCACCTTGCCCTTGCTGTCGAGGGAGAAGACCAGATCCGGCAGCGCCTTGAGCAGCGCCTCGATTTCGTGGTGCTCTCGCTCGGAAGGCATGTAAGGGATGGTCTTGACGTCGTAGACGCCGGGAATGCGGCGGATCTCCGGCATCAGGTGCTGAAAATCACTGAACTCCAGCTCGGGAAAGTTGAGATAGATGATGCCTGAGGTATCGATTTCGATGCCGCGCAGATCGATATTGTGCTCCACCAGGCGGTCGAGCAGTTCCCGGGTCAGGCCCAGGCGGTCTTCACAGCTGACTTCAAGACGCATTCGGGACACACTTCCTAGCTAACTCTATGAATGAGCGGATAATACAGTCTCGATCCCCCCAGTGCGAGCGCCAGCCCATAAAAATGCGGGCCCGCCCCGCTTTCGCAGGCAGGCCCGGGTCAACCGATGACGCTGGTGTGGGGGGCGATTACCGGAGTAACTGATCGGTACGCGCCGCCATGATGAAGTCGTTGCGATGCAAACCGCCGATCTTATGCATCCACCAGCTGACGATCACCGTATCGCTCACTCGATGAGTGGTGGCGTTCACTTCAGCAGCTCATCCGTGCGTGCAGCCATGATGAAGTCGTTGCGGTGTAATCCGCCGATCTTGTGGGTCCACCAGCTGACGGTCACCTTACCCCACTCGGTCAGAATGGCCGGATGGTGGAACTCCGCCTCCGCCAGCTCGCCCAGGCGGTTGGTAAACGCCAGCGCCTCCTTGAAGTTGCGAAACGTAAATTCCCGCCGCAGTTGCAGCGCCCCCTCCTCCACCAGCGGCTGCCAGTCGGGAATAAGCTGCATCAGCTCGCGCAGCTCCTCATCGCTCACCTTGGGGGCATCGGCGCGACACGCTTCACACTGTTGGCTGGCCAGTTCGGACATGGGTTACTCCTGCTTGAATTAATGAAAAATTAATGAAAATGAAATAGGGTTGTTTGCTTTTGGTCAGCTCGCCTGTTTGCCAGCGGCAACCTCAAAACGTGGCGGATAGAGGCCAAGCCGACTGGCCTCCGCCAGAGCAGCCATGATCTCCTCCCCGGCCAGCTGGTAGAGATGATCGAGACTCGGCAGCACAAAATAGGTGGGCTGCATGATGTCGATGCGATACGGGGTGCGCAGCATAGTCAGTAGATCGAAGGGTTGCAGCAGCGGCTTGCCGGAAAGGGCATAAGCTGTCTCGCCGATGGAGGATAGAATGCCACCGCCGTAGATACGCAGCCCGTCCGCCGTGGCCAGCAGGCCAAACTCCACGGTGAACCAGTAGAGACGGGCCAGAAAGACCCGCTCCTCCTTGCTCGCCTGCTGGCCAAGCTGGCCATAGAGGTGGGTAAAGTGAGCAAAAGCGGGATTGGTCAGCATGGCGCAGTGGCCGAAGATCTCGTGAAAGATATCGGGCTCCTGCAGGTAATCGAGCTCGTCGCGGCGCCGGATAAAGGTGGCGACCGGGAACTGGCGGTTGGCCAGCAGGGCAAAGAAGCGGTCAAACGAGATAAGCGCGGGCACTGCCGCCACCGACCAACCGGTGGTCGCCAGCAATACCTCGTTGAGCTCCGCCAGCTGGGGGATGCGATCTCGCGGCAATGTCAGTCTTTCAAGGCCCGCCAGATACTCGTCACACGCCTTGCCTTCAAGCGCCGCCAGCTGACGTTCGATCAGGATCTGCCAGGTGCCGTGCTCTTCGGCCGAGTAGTGGATCACCCCGTCAGCATCCGGCTGGTGGGCGGTGTAGAAGGTTGCCATAGCGGTTCCATCCTCTGGCGCCACATCAAGGCGCCTTGCCGTTTCATCACGGTTTCACTGTAACGAAATGGCAACAAAAAAAGCAGCCGACCCATGAGTCGGCTGCCTGAAACAGTTGTAAATAAATTGTGACAACCCGCTAACCAATCCCCACTACAGCTTGACCATGATATGGCGCGGCACCGTGTAATCCTCCAGCGCATAGAGGGAGAGATCCTTGCCGTAGCCCGACATCTTCATGCCGCCGTGGGGCATCTCGGAGGTGAGCATGAAGTGGGTGTTGATCCAGGTGCAACCATATTGCAGGTGGCTGGCCACCTTGCTGGCGAGGCTCAGATCCTTGGTCCAGACCGACGAGGCGAGGCCATAGTCCGAGTCGTTGGCCCACTGCACCACCTGCTCGGCATCGTTGAAACGGGTCACCGACACCACGGGGCCAAACACCTCGCGGCGCACGATCTCATCCTCCTGCCGGGCCCCGACAATCAGGGTCGGCTCGAAGAAGAAGCCGTTGCCTGGGCGGATCTTGCCCCCCGCCGTCACCTCCACATGACCGCTGCTCTGGGCCCGCTCGACAAAGCTGGCGACCCGGTTGCGCTGTCTGTCCGAGATAAGCGGCCCCATCTCCACCCCCTCCTCGTACTGGCTTCCCACCTTGATGGAGGCCACCGCATCGGTCATGGCGGCGACGAACTTGTCGTAGATCTTGCCCTGGGCATAGATACGGCAGGCGGCGGTGCAATCCTGGCCTGCGTTGTAGAAACCGAAGGTGCGAATGCCTGCCACCACCGCCTCCAGATCCGCATCGTCGAAGATGATCACCGGCGCCTTGCCCCCCAGTTCAAGGTGGGTGCGTTTCATGGTGCGGGCAGCGCTCTGCAGGATCTTCTGGCCGGTGGCGATATCGCCGGTGAGCGACACCATCCGCACCAGCGGGTGCTCCACCAGCGGCGCCCCTACACTCTCGCCCCGCCCGCAGATGACGTTGATAACGCCGCGGGGGAAGATCTCGCTGGCCAGCTCCGCCAAACGCAGCGCGGTGAGCGGGGTCTGTTCGGAGGGTTTGAGCACCACCGTATTGCCCGCCGCCAGCACCGGCGCCATCTTCCAGGCCGCCATCATCAGCGGGTAGTTCCAGGGGGCGATACTGCCCACAACACCTATGGGATCACGGCGGATCATGCTGGTGTGCCCCTCGAGATACTCCCCCGCCAGCGGCCCTTGCAGGCAGCGGGCCGCCCCGGCAAAGAAGCGGAAGCAGTCCACCACCGCGGGCAGCTCGTCGTTGAGCACAGCCAGATAGGGTTTGCCGCAGTTGAGGGATTCCAGCGCCGCAAACTCCTCGGCGTGGCGCTCGACGAGATCCGCCAGACGCAGCAGCAGGTTGCTGCGGCTTGCCGGGGTGGTGCGGCTCCACTGGGCGAAGGCGCGCTGGGCACCGTTCACCGCCCGGTTCACCTGTTCGAACGAGGCTTCGGGCACGGCGGCGATCTGTTCGCCGTTAGCCGGGTTGAGAATGGGTTCGGCCTGCCCCTCGCCGGTCACAAACTGGCCATCAATCAAGAGTTGGGTTGAGAGTTTCATGGTTGCATCCTTGCGCACGCGTTGAATCATCATTTGCCACTGCCAGCGACATCATGGGTGTCGCGAGTGAGGTAGTAGGCAAGCAAAATGGGGATAGTGGTGAAGGCCACTATGATGAGGGCCACCACGTTGGTGACCGGCCTGTCTCGGGGACGGATCAGCTCCTGATACATCCAGATGGGCAGCGTGGTCTGCTGGCCCGCCGTGAAGGTAGTAACGATCACTTCGTCAAAACTCAGGGCAAAGGCCAGCATGCCCCCCGCCAGCAGCGCCGTGGCCAGATTGGGCAGGATCACGTAGCGCAGGGTCTGGAAGCCGTCGGCCCCGAGATCCATCGACGCCTCGATGAGGCTCTGGTTGGTGCGGCGAAAACGGGCCAGCGCATTGTTGTAGACCACCACCACACAGAAGGTGGCGTGGCCGATCACGATGGTCCAGAAGCTGAACGGGATCTCCATCAGGCCGTAAGCCGAGCGTAGCGCGATACCGGTGACGATACCGGGCAGCGCGATGGGCAGCACCAGCAAGAGCGACACCACCTCCTGACCGAAGAAGCGGCTGCGGGCAATGGCCCCTGCCGCCAAGGTGCCGAGGATCATGGCCGCCAGCGTCGCCAGCCCCGCTACCTCCAGTGACAGCTGGATGGCACGCCACACATCGGGACGATTGAGGGTCACCTCGAACCACTTGAGGGTGAGCCCGGGGGGCGGAAACTGGTAACTCTTGCTCTCGCTGGTGAAGGCGTAGAGGAAGATAAACAGAATGGGAAAGTGCAGGAACAGAAGGCCACCGATGGCGGCGTACTTGAGCAGACCCGAAGGGCGCTCTCCCTGACTGCTCACTGAGCTAGCTGACATGACGGCCTCCTTGCTGCCGGTTCAGAGCGAGATGGTCAAAGCGCATCAAAAGCCCCCAGTCGTTTCGCAATCGCCAGATAGATGGCGATGATAAGGATCGGCACCAGCGAGAAGGCGGCGGCAAAGGGCAAGTTGCCCGCCGTCCCCTGCTGCATGTAGACCACCTGACCGATATACATGGTCGAGTTGCCGATGATGCCGGGGATGATGTAATCACCTAGGGTCAGCGAGAAGGTGAAAATGGAGCCCGCCACCACACCGGGCAACGCCAGCGGCAGGATCAGGTTGCGAAAGGTCTGGGCGGGTGTCGCCCCCAGATCGCTGCTCGCCTCCAAGAGGGATCGCGGAATACGCTCCACCGCCGCCTGAATGGGCAGGATCATGAAGGGCAGCCAGACATAGACGAACACGATAAAGGTGCCGAGCCGCGAGAAGGAGAGCGACGGGCCACCGATCACCGGCAGGGAGAGGATGGCATCGAGCAGCCACTCCAACCCCATGCTGTCGGCCAGCCAGCTCACTACCCCCTCCTTGGCCAAGATCAGCTTCCAGGCGTAGACCCGCACCAGATAGCTGGACCAGAGCGGCAGCATGATCCCCACATAGAACAGCGCCCGGGTCTTGCCACTGGTGTAGCGTGCCATGTAGTAGGCAACCGGAAAACCGAGCAGGGCGCAGGCCAGGGTCACCAGCAGCGACATGCCGACGGTGCGGCCGATCACATCCAGATTCTCCGGCCGTAGCAGGGCGACGAAGTTTTGCAGCCCCAGCTCGTGGCGCACCTGACCGCTGAACTCGTCCAGCCCGAACAAGGAGTTGGAGAGCAGCATCAGCAAGGAGCCGACATAGATGATGCCGAGCCACAGCAGCGGCGGCCCCAGCAGGATCGCCAGCAGCAGGCCGGGCCGACCATAGAGCAGGGTCGAGAGGCGCCGCAGCGGCCTGAAACGGGCAGGTTCGGGCTGATGGTTCATGGCAAGACTCGCACTGTGAGGGGCACTCATGGCTGCGCCCCCTGATGGGCGCCGCTCAGGCGATGGATGGCCTGCTCCGGCCAGCTGAGGCTGACCCTGCTGCCACGGGCCAGACGGGCCTGCCCCTCATTGGGGTGGTTGACGATGATCTCGAGCTGCTCCCCGAGATCAACCCGATAACGGACGAAGGGACCCAGATACTCCACCTCGCGGATCTCCCCCGACCAGCCCGGCGTGCCCGCCTCAGCGAGCCGGATCCGCTCCGGGCGCACCATCATCTGGCTGCCGTCACCGCACAGCCGTCTGGCCTGCTCCCCTTCGAACAGATTGACGGTGCCGACGAAGCGGGCCACAAACGGCGTCGCCGGAGCGTCGTAGATGGTATCGGGCGCAGCGATCTGCTCGATCTTGCCCTGACTGAAGATGCAGATCCGGTCGCTCATGGAGAGCGCCTCCTGCTGATCGTGGGTAACGAAGATAAAGGTGATGCCAAGCTGGCGTTGCAGCGCCTTGAGCTCAAGCTGCATCTGCTCGCGCAGCTTGAGATCGAGGGCCCCCAACGGCTCGTCCAGCAGCAGGATGCGTGGCTGGTTGATGAGGGCTCGGGCGATGGCGATGCGCTGGCGCTGGCCGCCGGAGAGCTGGCTTGGGCGGCGCTTGCCGACCCCGGGCAGTCGCACCAGCTCCAGCATCTCGTCCACCTTGCGGTAACGCTGTGCCTTGGCGACCCCCTTGAGCATCAGGCCATAGCCGATGTTGTCGCGCACATCCATGTTGGGAAACAGGGCATAGTCCTGAAACACGGTGTTGAGGTTGCGATCATAGGGGGGCACGGTGGAGCAGGGTTCGCCAAACAGGCGGATCTCCCCATCGCTCGGGTACTCGAAGCCCGCGATCATCCGCAGGCAAGTGGTCTTGCCGGAACCGCTCGGCCCCAGCAGGGTAAAGAATTCCCCGGAGGGGATCTGGAAAGAGATGTCATCGACCGCCTTCACCTCGCCATAATGGCGACTGACCCGGTCAAATTGTACGGCGTTCATGGGGCGTCCTTGTCTGTACTGGGATGGGCCGGACTCCTGTCCGGCCCGCTTGATTATCCGGTTTTGGCAGTCATGCAGAGGAGGCGCAGCTCCCCTGCCGTTGGCAAGGTGGCAGTGGTTCCGACCACCTTGCTCACGCCGCCTCAGCGACCGCCCAGAATGGCGATATAGTCGGAAACCCAGCGGTAATAGGGCACGCAAGTTCCCTGGCTCTTGCACTGGGAGACCGGAGTGCGCCAGAAGCGAACCCGATCGAAGTTGTCGATACCGTTGGTTTTGCACCCGGTCGGGCCCAGCAGGGCATTGCCCTCACAGGCGGCAGGCACCACAGGCACCGAGCCAAACCAGGCGGCGAGATCCCCCTGCAGCTTGTTGCTCAGGGAGTGTTCCAGCCACTTGTAAGCGCAGGTGAGGTTCCTGGCATCGCTGTGCACCATGCTGGTATCGGCCCAACCGGTGACGCCCTCCTTAGGCACAGTGGTGGCGATGGGTTGCTTGTCGGCAATCAGGGCATTGGCCTGGAACGGCCAGGAGCCTGACGCGACCACCCCTTCGTTCTTGAAGTCATCGATTTGAACGAAAGCATCATGCCAGTAGCGTCCCACCAGCTGGCGCTGCTTGCGCAGCAGATCGAGGGAGGCCTTGTACTGATCCTCGTTCAGCTCGTAAGGATCCTTGATGCCCAGGGCAGGCTGATGGGTCATTAGATAGAGGGCGGCATCGGCGATGTGGATCGGGCCGTCAAAGGCCTGCACTCGCCCCTTGTTGGACTTGCCATCCGCCAGGGTCTGTTCCTCGAATACCACGTTCCAGGAGTCCGGTGCCTTGGGGAACACCTTGGTGTTGTACATCAGGATATTGCCGCCCCACTGGTAGGGCACGCCGTAGTGCTTGCCATCCACAGTGTGCCAGGGGGCATTTTGCAGCCGGGGATCAATCTTGCTGTAGCTCGGGATGAGTGCCAGATTGAGCGCCTGCACCTTGCCACCGGCAATCAGACGCAGACTGGCATCGCCGGAGGCGGTCACCAGATCGAATCCCCCCTCGTTCATCAAGGCCACCATCTCGTCCGAGGTGGCCGCCGTCTTGACGCTCACCTTGCAGCCGGTCTCTTTCTCGAATCCGGTCACCCAGTCGTAGTTCTTGTCGGTCTCGCCACGTTCGACGTAGCCAGCCCAGGCCACGATATTGAGCTGGCCTTCACCCTTGCCGAGCTCGGTCGGGGCAGCCTGGGTCTGGCCTGCCAGCAGCGCCGGCACAAGAGCCAGCATCAGAGGGGTCAATTTCATCATGCACTCCTTGCATTGTGTTGACTTGCATCAGGTGAAGGAACGCCACCATCGGCGTTAACATCCTGTTAACCAGCAATGAGCTTAGGGGAGTGGCAATACGATGAATATTTCAATTTTTGGTGGCTCAGGTATCAGCTAAATCGATATCGAGTGCAGATGAATCTGATTTTTGGTGGCTCCCCCGCAAGAGATGGCTAGCGAGGGAGCGCCTGACGGGCACGCAACCGGCTCTGATCCCGCGCAATATCGATAAATTCCCGCGCCGTCCAATCCAGCCGAGAACCACGGCGCCACACTAGCCCGATATCGATGGCGGGAATGGGCTCCTTGATGGGGCGCGCCTCGACCCGCTCCTGCTCCAGCGACCAGGGGCGATAGGCAAAATCGGGCAACAGGGCGACCCCGAGCTGGCTCGCCACCAGACTGCGCACCGCCTCCACCGATGCGGTGCGCAGCACGATACGGGGGGAGATGCCGTAGCGACGCAGGCCGCCACCGATGATCTGATCGAGCTGATCGGCGGTCAGCGAGATCATCGGCTCCTCCCCTAGCGCGGTGAGCGAGAGGGTCGACTCGGCGCAGAGCGGGTGGTTGGCGGCCAGCCAGAGCCGCAGCGGCGAACGGGTCAGCAATTCGGTATCAAACGCCTCTTGCCGGATGGTGCGGTTGGTCATCAGGATCCCCACATCCACCTCGCCGTTGACGATCTGGTGCTCAAGGAAGGGCTGTTCATCCTCCTTCACCTCGATCTGTACCGCCGGAAAGGCGCGGCGAAAGCGGCCAAGCGCCTCTGAGAGGTAGTAACCCGCCACCAAGGTGGTCACACCGATAGTGAGCCGTCCCTGATCCTGCTGGGCTACTGCTTTGAGGGAGTGGCTCGCCTCGGTCATGGCGCCGAGAATGCGGCGGGCGTGGAGCAAAAACTGGTGCCCCTGAGTGGTGAGGGTGACGCCGCGCGGATTGCGCTCGAATAGCGGGGCGCCGAGCTCGGTCTCCAGCTCGCGAATGGCGCTGGTGACCGCCGACTGGGAGATATGAAGCTCGGCTGCGGCACGGCTCACTGAAAAGCTGTCGGCCACGGCCACAAAATAACGGATCTGGCGAAAGGTAAAGTTCATCGGGCATCCTTGCCGATTGGTACGATGAGTGTGATTGGTAAGATTGACTGCCAGCTTAACCGTAAACGGGCGCCTCGCCAAAACCAGGCACTGCTGCCAACTCAATGATCTGCCGATTAAAACCATGCCCCTGTGGCTTGGCGAGCACAACAGGGGCATGGGTCATCGCAGCAAGGTGCAGACAGGGCTATCAGGATTTGTTGAGATACCCCGCCAGCTGGCCGATCAGCCGCTTGCGCAGCTCGCCCAGTTTCGGCTTCTCGTCCGCACACCAGGGCAGCGGGCGGCACGCCTCTATGGTGCGCAGGCCAAGGCGAGCGGTGAGCAGGCCCGCCCCCACCCCTTGCGCCGCGCGGGCAGAGAGCTTGGCGGTAAGCTCGGCCCCCAGCAAGTCCATCCCCACCTCGGTCACCAGCTCGGTGGCGCCGGCGTAGAGCATGTTGCGAAACACCTGACGGATGAGGCGTATACGGCTCCAGTAGCCAAGCTCGATGGCGTAGACATCGGCGATATCCTCGATCATCCGCAGGTTGCGCCACAGCATCAGCATCATGTCGACGGTGGCGAGCGGGCTTAGCGCCACCAGCACGGCAGCCTCCCCCGACCATTTGGCCACCCGCGCCTGCGCCAGCTTGTCGCGCTCGCTCAATACCAGCTGGCTGTAGAGGGTCAGCACCTCCCGATCGCTGTGGCTCTCGTCGAGCTGGGCCAGCCAGGTCTGATACCCCTCGCGCCCCTTGTCGCCACTTTTGACCGCCAACCCTTCGCAAAAGGCCTGCCCCTGCCCGACCCCCTGATGGGCCAGCAGATCTTCTGCCCGTGAGCGCACATCCTGACGCCGTTTGAGAGTGCGCAGCCGCAGCCACTCGCGCCCCACCACGCTGGCGGTTCCCGCCGCCACCAGCGCCGAGGCCGCCAGCCAGGCGCTGCCCCAGAGCGGGGTGGTGAGGAATTGATCGTAAAGAAAGGCGCCATACTGGCCCAACGAGAGCAGACCGACCGCCCCCAGCCCCCACGCCAGCAGCCGATGGCGGCGGCGCGGTTTGCTGACGAGGGTGCTCTCCACCTCGGTGAACTCGTCCAGCTCGTCGAGGCGCTCGAAACTCGCCTCCTCCAGCCGCTGGGCCGGTGCGGGCGGGCGCTCGTCACTGGCCACCGTCAAGGCAGGCTCAAGGATCACCTTGCCCTGCAGCGGTGGCCGCTCTTTTATCTGATCGTTCATCGCCTTATTCTCCTGAAAACAGTCTCCTGCGGGCGGCGCAGGAAACAAACCCGAGCCGCACACCGTTATTCGAGGTGATCCCCGAGCAGAAACTCCAGCGCTGCATCGAGCCGGATATGGGGCAGCGCCTGATGGGCGCTCATGGGCATGGGACGAAACGCCTGAAAATCAAAACCCTGACTGTTCCACCACTGTGCGGGGGGAATATGAGGCGGCACTTCACCCGGGAACAGCAGCAGCGGCTCACCGCTCAGGCTGGTGCCACGGATGGCGGGAAACTCGCGGCCATTGGCCACCCCCTTGCCCACCTCGGTCGCCTTGATGGCGGCGAGCGCCAGACACTCAGTGGTGATCCCCTCAAAACGGGCCTGACCGCGGCCGCTGCGCACCAGATGCTGCAGCAGGGAGACCATGGGCGCATGCTGTTCGGGGGTGACGTGATCGGCTTTGCTCGCCACAAACAGCAGCTTGTCGATACGGGGCGAAAAGAGTCGCCGCCACCAGTTGCTCTTGCCGTAGGCAAAGCTCTCCATGATGCGGGCGATGGCCTGCTGCATGTCGCCAAAGCTGGCCGCCCCGGCGTTGAGAGGCTGTAGGCAATCCACCAGCACGATCTGGCGATCAAAGCCGGCAAAGTGCTGCTCATAAAAACCCTGCACCAGATGCTGTTTGTACTGCTCGAAGCGCTGCTTGAGAGTGGCGTAAAGAGTGCCATCGGCGGGCTCGCTGGCAGGCATATCCCACACCCAGGGGACAAACTGCAGCATGGGGGCACCGGCATACTCGCCCGGCAAGACGAAGCGGCCGGGCTGGATCAGGTGCAGCCCCAGCTCCTGTTTGCAAGCATGCAGATAGGTGGTGTAGCGCTCGGCCAGCTCAGCCACCGGCCGCTCTTCGAAGCGCTGATCGACCTGCCACCCGGGTGTCAGCCAGCTGGCGGCAAGTGCCTGCAGCTCTGGGCGACGAAGCTGCTCGCGCACCTGTTCGCTCCACTGCTCGTAGCTCATCTCAAGGAGCGGCAAGTCGAGCAGCCACTCCCCGGGGTAGTCCACCAGATCCACGTAGAGGGTGGAGATCTCCCCCAGATGCTTGCGCAGAGGATGACGGGTGCGATAGCGAATTTCGAGACGCACTTCGGCCACGCCGCGGGTGGGCTCGGGCCAGGCTGGTGGAACGCCAAACAGGGAGTCGAGGCCACGTTCGTAGGCAAAGGTGGGAATGTGGGCATTGAGCTGCGGCACCCGGCGGGCGCCGAGGATACGCCCCTGACGCAGGGCATCCCACAACGGCAAACGGCCGTCGATGGCCGCGTGTTCCAGCTGGTTGACCAGTGCCGTGATAAAGGCGGTCTTGCCGCTGCGAGAGAGGCCGGTCACCGCCAGCCGGATATGGCGATCCCGCACCCGGTTCACCACGTCGTTCGCCTTGTGTTGCAGGCGAGTCAACTTCTGTTCCAGTTTATTGAGTATCAAGGCTTGATCCGTTCTCCCTTGGTGGTTGCATCCGGCGTGATTGGCCGTGCGAGAGGTCTACCGCTTATCCACGTCTGGATAGTTGTCGTCGATGGTGGATCATCACAGAAGATTCCACCATCGACATTGAGTGTTTTGGCAAGCACTACAGCTTGCGAAACTCCCGCTGCAGGGTGAACTCCCTGGAGGTCACCAGCTTCTCGATCCGCTGAACTCTGGGCTCCAGCGCGTCAAGTTCCTGCGCGATGCGGCCCAGCGCCTGATGAGGGGTGATCCCCGCCTGCCAGCTGCGCGCTTTCATCCGCACCTCGGCAAAGTCGGCATCCTCTTGCGAGTAGAGGGTGACCGGCTTTTTATCGAGCAGGAACCAGGCAGCGATATAGGCGGTGAAGGTGATGAAACCGGCGAAGATAAGGCCACTGATGGCGAGCAGCCGCACGATCCAGGTCTCCACCCCGAAATACTCTGCCAAACCGGCACAGATCCCGGCTATCTTGCCGCGCTGGGGATCGCGATAGAGGTTACGCCCTTCACGACTGACACTGCTCATACCTTGTTCCTCCAACCGGGTACTTCCGCGTCCAGAATCGACTCCAGCGCGCCCACTCGCTCCTGCATCTTCTCGGTGCGAGCCAGCAGCCCTTGCAGCTGTTCCCGCTCGCTATCGGCAAGACCGGCGCCAATCCGCCCCTTGGCACGATAGTGCAGCACCAGCCAGATGGGGGCCACCACCACCATGAAGACCACCATGGGAACCATCAATACGCCCAGCAGATCTTCCATCTGTTACTCCCCCTGTTTGCCTTCGCTTTTGCTGTCGCCCTGACCCAGCTTCTGGCGCATCGCTTCCAGCTCGCGGCTTATCTGATCGTCCACTTCCAGCTCGGCAAACTGCTGCGCCAGCGCCTTGTCGGACTGTCCCAAATCGGCGCGCGCTTCCATTTCGTCGATGCGACGCTCCATCCGCTCGAACTTGCTCACCACCGCCTGGCTCTCGCCACGGGCTACCTGGCTCTGCACATTGAGACGGCTGCTGGCCGCTTCGGTGCGAATGGCCATCGCCTTTTGACGGGCGCGGGCATCTTCCAGCTTGGCTTCGAGCTGACGGATCTCCTCACCCAGCTTCTCGATACCGCTGTCGACCGCCTGCTGCTCGCGGTAGAGGGTCTCTGACAACTCGGTCTGTTTCTTCTTCTCGATAAGGGCGGCGCGGGCCAGATCTTCACGCCCTTTGGTCAGGGCCAGCTCAGCCTTGGCTTGCCACTCGTCGACCCGCTCCTGATGACGGGCGACCTGACGGCCAATCTCTTTCTGGCTGGCGAGGAAGCGGGCCAGATTGGAACGCTCCTTGACCAGCTCGTCCTCCATCTCCTGGATGATCAGGCGCACCATCTTCTGGGGATCTTCTGCCTTGTCGAGCAGGGCCGTCAGGTTGGAATTGATGATGTCGGCCAGACGGGAAAAAATACTCATGATTGCACTCCTGTTATTGGCATGGCGTTGTTTCTCCATTGACAATGGCAACTTGTGTGCCAATCTGGAACAAAATTTAACTTGTTGATTTATATGGGGCAGAATAGCCGGATTGCAAGATGCCTCGCGCAAGTGATGATTAAAATCACCAACTTTTGGTAAGATTGACCAGCTTTTACAACTGACAGGGATCACTATGACCACGGCCACGGAAAGCCTGCTGGGGGAATCCAACGCATTTCTCGAGATCATTGAGCAGGCCTCACGGCTCGCCCCGCTGCGCAAACCCGTGCTGATCATCGGTGAGCGGGGGACGGGCAAGGAGCTGATCGCCCACCGCCTACATTATCTCTCGGCGCGCTGGGATCAAAGCTTTGTCACCATCAACTGCGCCACCCTGAGTGAGAGCCTGCTGGAGACCGAGCTGTTCGGTCACGAAGCGGGGTCGTTTACCGGTGCGGCCAAGCGCCATCAGGGCCGCTTCGAGCGGGCCGATGGCGGCACCCTCTTCCTCGACGAGCTGGCCACCACCAGCGCCCGGGTGCAGGAGAAGTTGCTGCGGGTCATCGAGTATGGCGAGTTCGAGCGGGTGGGTGGGGCCAAGCCCCTCAAGGTGGATGTGCGGCTGGTCTGCGCCACCAACGAGGATCTCCCCGCGCTGGCCGACAAGGGGCAGTTTCGCCACGATCTGCTCGACCGGCTCGCGTTTGATGTGATCACCCTCCCCCCCTTGCGGGAGCGGCGGGAAGATATCCTGATGCTGGCGGAGCACTTCGCCCACAGCATGACCCGGGAGCTTGGGTATCCGCTCTTTGCCGGTTTCTCTCGCAAGGCAACCCAGCTGCTGCTGGATTACCACTGGCCGGGCAACGTACGGGAGCTGAAGAACGTGGTGGAGCGCAGTATCTATCGTCAGGGCAATCCCCAGTTGCCGCTCTCGACCCTGGTGCTCAACCCGTTTGATTCCCCCTGGCGACCACAGGTCACACAACCTGCGCAAGAGGCCCGAAGCGAGGTACAATCTGCATCCCCCCTCGCCTTGCCGCTCGATCTCAAGCAGGCGGTGGCGGAGTACGAGATTAATTTACTCAAGCAAGCGATGCAGCAATCCCAGTATAATCAGCGCAAAGCCGCTCAACTGCTGGCCTTAAGCTATCACCAGTTCCGTGGCATGCTACGCAAATATCAGCTGCTGGATGGCGATAACGATGCAGAACAAGAGTGAAGGAGTGCGGTTGATGCCGACTCCAGCAACACGCCAGCCTTCGCGCTGGCACATTTGTATCAAAACGTGCGTACAAAACCCCTATAAGAACATGGTTCAACAATGAGAATGCTCACACCCTTGCTGCTGAGTCTGCTGGTGCTGGTCACCGGCTGCCAGAAGCAACCCGAGGCCTCCAAAACCGGACTCATCTATTGTGCTGAGGGATCCCCCCTCTCCTTCAATCCCCATGTTTCCAACTCCGGGGTGACACTGGATGCCAGTGCCCGTCCGCTCTACGACCGCCTGCTGGAGGTGAACCCCAACACCCTGGCGTTGGAGCCGGCGCTCGCCACCAACTGGCATGTCAGCGAGGATGGCCTCACCTATACCCTGACCCTGCGCAAGGGGGTGACGTTTCACCATACTCCCTGGTTCAAGCCCACCCGCACCTTCAATGCCGATGACGTGGTCTTCACCTATGCCCGCCAGCTTGACGAGCAGCACCCCTATCACAATGTGTCCGGCGGCGATTACCCCTACTTCTACAGCCTAGGGCAAGATCTGCTGATCAAACGGGTGAGCAAGAAGGGGCCGCAGACGGTGGTATTCGAGCTGAACCAGCCGAACGCCTCCTTCCTCGCCACCCTGGCCAGCGACTATGCGGTGATCCTCTCCGCCGAATACGCCGAGCAGATGTTGCAGGCGGGCACGCCAGCCCTGCTGGATAGCCGCCCCATCGGCACCGGGCCGTTCAGCTTCAAGGAGTATCGCCACAACGAGTTCATCCGCTATCTGCGCCACCCCGGCTACTGGGGCGGCGATGCCAAGATTGAACAGCTGGTCTACGACATCACCCCCAAATCCGCCAAACGGCTGGCCAAGCTGCTGACCGGCGAGTGCGACGTTATGAGCACCCCTTCCGCTAGCCAGCTCTCGGTGATCAAGCAAAATCCGGCGCTGAGTCTCTCGCTCCAGTCGGGGATGAACGTCGCCTTTTTGGCCCTCAATACCCGCAAGCCGCCGTTCAACAACGTCAAGGTGCGTCAGGCCATTGCCAGCGCCATCAATATCGACAACCTGCTTCAGGCGGTCTATTTCGATACCGGCCTGCCCGCCAACAGCCTGTTGCCGACCCTCTCATGGGGTTACAACCCCAGCCTGCCCGAGCGCAAACCCGACCTGAAACGGGCGCGCCAGCTGCTCAAGGAGGCGGGTCTGGAGAAAGGGTTCGAGATGCAGGTGCTGGTGCAACCGGACGCCCGCCCCTACAACCCGGATGCGGTCAAGACCGCCCAGCTGATCCGCAGCGATCTGGCCAAGGTCGGGATCAAGCTCAAGATCGTGCAACGGGAGTGGCCGGTGATCGAAGGCCGCCTCACCAAGGGGCAGTACGACAGTCTGCTCTCCGGCTGGATTGCCGACAACGCCGATCCGGACAACTTCTTCCGCCAGCTGCTGAGCTGCTCGGCAGTGGAGCGCGGCAACAACTACAGCCGCTGGTGTAGCCCGGCCTTCGATCAGTTGCTGGATGATGCGGTCACCACACCCCAGCTCTCGTTTCGGCTGCGCAACTACTACTATGCCCAGACCCAGCTCAACGAACAGCTGCCGCTGATCCCGCTGGCACACGCCTTGCGTACCCAGGTCAGCCGCAGCGACATCGAGGGGCTGACGCTGATGCCCTTTGGCGGCACCTCCTTCAACCAGGCTCACAGGGAGTAAGCATGCTTCTATACACCTTGCGCCGCATCAACCTGCTGCTTATCACTCTGCTGGCGCTGACCTTTGTCGCCTATCTGCTGGACTATCGGCTGATCGGCAATCAGCTCAGCTTCTGGAGCGGCTATCCCGATTTCCTGCGTCGCATTTTCGCAGGTGACCTGGGGCTCTCCAGCGTCTCTGGGCTACCGGTGCTGGACGAGATCCGCCACTACTTCCCGGCGACCCTGATCCTCTGTCTGGCGGCGTTCGCCATCTCGCTGCTGGTGGGCATTCCTCTCGGCACCCTGGCGGCCCTGTCACAGGGAAAGACACTGGATCTCTCCATCATGACTGCCGGTCTTATCGGCTATGCGGTGCCGGTGTTCTGGCTGGCACTGCTGGTAGTGATGCTCTTTTCGCTGGATCTCGGCTGGTTGCCGGCGTCGGGCCAGATCAGCCTGCTCTACGACGTGCCCCCCATTACCGGCATCGCGGTGATCGATGTGCTGCTCAGCAACGAGCCCTGGCGGCAAGCGGCGCTGCACGATGCCCTGCGCCACCTCATTCTCCCGTCACTGGTGCTGGCGGTGGTGCCCACCACCGAGGTGATCCGCCATGTGCGCAGTTCCCTCATCGACGTGATGAAGCAGAACTACATCAAGGCGGCGGCGAGCCGGGGCCTTTCCAAGGCGCAGATCGTCTGGCGCCATGGTCTGAAGAACGCCCTGCCGCCGGTACTGCCGCTGCTGGGTCTGCAACTGGGTAGCGTGCTCACCTCCGCCATGATCACCGAGGTGGTGTTCGAGTGGCACGGGATCGGCCGCTGGCTCATCAGCAGCATCGCCCTGCAGGATTACGCCGCCATTCGCGGCGCGACTCTGGTGGTGGCCAGTTTCGTGATCCTGACCAGCGTCAGCACCGAGTTGCTGACCACCCTTATCTATCCGGCACGGCGCAAAGAGTTGTATGCCAAACAAGATTGAACGCGCTCATGGCGTGACCAGGAGCCAGGTATCCTATGCAAGATAAATCGAACATCTATCCCGAGCTCAAGATCCTCTCGCCCCTTGAGCAGACGTGGGCCTCCTACAGCCGCAATCCGCTCGCCATGGCGGGGCTCTGGTGCTTTTTGCTGTTGCTGCTCATCACGCTGGTGGGGCCGCTGGTCGTCCCCTACGGCATCGATGAACAGCACACCGACAAGCTGCTGCTCGCCCCCTCGTGGGCGGCGACCGGCAACATCGACTACTTCCTCGGCACCGATGATTTGGGGCGCGACATGCTCTCCCGGCTGGTGGTGGGAGCACGTCTCACCTTCGGCTGTGCCCTTGTCGTGGTGGTGATCGCCATGGTGGTGGGCTCCGCCATCGGCATACTCGGCGGCATGAGCAAGGGGCTGAAATCGAGCGTGCTGCACCACCTGCTCGATACCCTGCTCTCCATCCCCTCCCTGCTGATGGCCATCATCATGGTTGCCATTCTGGGGCCGGGCCTTGGCAATACCCTGATCGCCATTACCCTGGCATTGATCCCCCCCTTTATCCGGGCCACTTACAACGCGGTGCATGCCGAGATGCAGAAGGAGTACATCATTGCCAGTCGGCTCGATGGCTCGCCCCCCTTCAGGATCATGCGGCTGGCTATTTTGCCCAATATCGTCGAGACCCTGGTGGCCCAGACCACCCGCACCTTGTCTGCGGCCATTCTCGATATCTCGGCAGTCGGTTTTCTCGGCCTCGGCGCACAATCCCCTCAACCGGAGTGGGGCACCATGCTGGCCGATTCGAGTGACCTCATCTATCTCGCACCCTGGACCGTCACTTTGCCGGGCATGGCTATCCTGTTCAGCGTGCTGGCCACCAACCTGGTTGGTGAAGGCATCCGCGAAGCACTCAAAGAGGGGAATGACTGATGCCGCTGCTCGATATTCGCAATCTCACCATCGAGATCGACACACCGCAAGGCAAGGTCAAGGCGGTGGACAAGGTGAGCCTGACCCTGACCGAGGGGGAGATCCGCGGTCTGGTGGGTGAATCCGGCTCAGGTAAAAGTCTGATCGCCAAGGTGATCGTCGGCATCGAGAAGGACAACTGGACGGTACGTGCCGACCGGATGCGCTTCAACGACATGGATCTGCTGAGCATGCCTCCCAAGGAGCGTCGTCGCATCATGGGTCGCGAGATCGCCATGATCTTCCAGGACCCCATCAGCTGTCTCGACCCCTCCGAGGAGATCGGCACCCAGCTGGAAGAGGCAATCCCGACCGATTCGTTCGAGGGGCAATTCTGGCAACGCTTCCAGTGGCGCAAGAAGAAGGCCATCGCCCTGCTGCACCGGGTCGGCGTCAAGGATCACCGCAAGGTGATGCGCGCCTATCCCCATGAGCTGTCGGATGGCATGTGCCAGAAGGTGATGATCGCCATGGCCATTGCCAACCAGCCGCGTCTGCTGGTAGCCGACGAGCCCACCAGCGCCATGGAGTCCACCACCCACTCCCAGATCCTGCGACTCCTGGACAAGATGAACAAGCTGGGCAATACCACCATCCTGATCATCAGTAACGACATCGCCGCCATCGCCAACCTGACCGATACCATCAACGTGATGTACTGCGGCCAGATGGTGGAAGTGGGCACCCGGGAGCAGATCCTTGAGACCCCGCATCACCCCTATACCGATGCCCTGCTCAAATCGATCCCCGACTTTGACAAGCTGGTGCGCCACAAGTCGCGCCTCGAGACCCTGCCCGGCGTCATCCCGCCACTGCAACACCTGCCCATCGGCTGCCGTCTGGGGCCGCGCTGCCCCTACGCCCAGAAGCAGTGCGTGCAGACTCCTTTGATGAACAAGATCAAGGGCCATCAGTTCAGCTGTCACTTCCCGCTGAACATGGAGGAGCCCAAAAAATGATGACCGTTAATGCCCCCATGAAGGAGCCTCGCTTGTGATCGAGCCATCCCTGTTGCAGGTCAGAGGCCTTAGCAAAACCTACCAGAACCGTACCGGTCTGTTTCGTCGTCAGGCAGTAGAGGCGATCAAGCCCCTCTCGTTCGATCTTGAAGTGGGCCAGACCCTCGCCATCGTCGGCGAAGCTGGCTCCGGCAAGAGTACCCTCGCCCGCATTCTGGCCGGCATGATCGAACCCACCAGCGGCGACATCGCCATCGACGGCCAACTGATGGTGCATGGCGATTACCAGACTCGCTGCAAACTGCTGCGGATGATTTTTCAGGATCCCAACACCTCGCTGAACCGCAAGATCCGGGTCGGCCAGATCCTGGAAACCCCGCTGCGTCTCAACACCGAGATGACCGAGGAGGAGCGCCGTGAGAAGGTGGTGCAAACCCTGCGCATGGTGGGGATGCTGCCGGACCACGCCCTGTTTTATCCGCAGATGCTCTCCTCCGGTCAGCAACAGCGGGTGGCGCTGGCACGCGCGCTGATCCTCAACCCCAAGATAGTGGTGGCCGATGAGGCGCTCTCCACCCTGGATATCTCGGTACGCTCCCAGATCATCAATCTGCTGCTGGAGATGCAGGAGACCATGGGACTGAGTTATGTGCTGGTAGCCAACGATCTGGGCATCGTCAGCCATATCAGCGACGAGGTGCTGGTAATGCACGAAGGTCGGGTGGTGGAGCGCGGCAAGACTCTCAAGGTGTTTGCCGATCCCCAGCATGAGGTGACTCGCCGTCTCATCCAGAACTACAACAACGAATACCGCAAATAGAGAGGCGCTGGCCGCTCCCTTGCCGCTGTGTTTCGCCGAGCTCACTCGGCGAGATCAAAAAAGCCCACTGCATGCAGTGGGCTTTCTGTTACCGGCGTTGCTGCTTAGGATTGCAGCAGCAGACGGTTGATACGGGAGACGAAGCTCGCCGGATCGTTCAGCCCGCCCTGCTCGGCCAGCTGGGCCTGTTCGTGCAGCAGGGTGACCCACTCACCGAACAGAGCCTCGTCTTCAATGGTGTCGAGTTTCTTCACCAGCGCATGGTCAGGGTTGAGCTCCAGAATGTACTTCTGCTCCGGTACCGGCTGGCCAGCCGCACGCATGAGCTTGATCATCTGGGTGCTCATACCGTAGGCGTCAGTGACGATGCAAGAGGGTGAATCGGTCAGACGGTGAGTGACACGCACCTCTTTCACTGCATCGCCCAGGCTCTTCTTGACCCGCGCCACCAGACCGGCGTTAGCTTTTTCGGCCTCTTCCTGCGCCTGCTTGGAGGCTTCATCTTCCAGATCGCCGAGATCCAGTTCGCCACGGGTGACGGAGATGAGCTGCTTGCCGTCGAACTCGGTCAGGTGGCTCATCAGCCACTCGTCCACTCGCTCCCACATCAGCAGCACTTCGACACCCTTCTTGCGGAAGATCTCGAGATGCGGGCTGTTCTTGGCAGCGGCATAGGAGTCGGCGGTGATGTAGTAAATCTTCTGCTGACCTTCCTTCATGCGGCCAACGTAATCCTCGAGAGAGACTGTCTGGGCTTCGCCCTCGCCAGCGGTGCTGGCAAAGCGCAGGAGCTTCGCGATCTCTTCGCGGTTGGCGTAATCCTCGGCCGGGCCCTCTTTGAGCACGTTACCGAACTCTTTCCAGAACTTGGCGTACTTCTCGGCATCGTCTTTCGCCAGCTTGGAGAGCATGGTCAGGACGCGCTTGGAGCAAGCTTTGCGCAGGGAAGCGGTCACCTTGTTGTCCTGCAGAATTTCACGGCTGACGTTGAGCGGCAGATCGTTGGAGTCCAGCACCCCTTTGACGAAACGCAGGTAGGTCGGCATAAACTGCTCGGCGTCATCCATGATGAAGACGCGCTGTACGTAGAGCTTCAGACCGTGCTTCTGCTCGCGGTTGTAGAGGTCGAACGGTGCGCGGGCCGGTACGTAGAGCAGGCTGGTGTACTCTTGCGCCCCTTCCACCCGGTTGTGACCCCAGAGCAGCGGATCTTCAAAGTCGTGGGCGACGTGCTTGTAGAACTCCTGATACTCCTCGTCCTTGATATCTTTCGGGTTGCGGGTCCACAGTGCAGTCGCGCGGTTGACCTGCTCCCACTCGCCCGGGGTGCCGACGATGGTTTCACCATCCTCTTCACGATCCGGGGTACCCTCTTTGAACATCTCGACCGGTACGCTGATGTGATCGGAATATTTGCCCACCACGGAGCGCAGACGCCAGTCGTCGAGGAACTCGTCCTCTTCGGCACGCAGGTGCAGGATGACGTCGGTACCGCGACCGGCTTTAGTCACGTCAGCCACGGTGAAGGAGCCTTCCCCTTCCGATTCCCACTGTACGCCCTGCTCCGGAGCAGTACCGGCGGCGCGGGAAACCACGGTCACCTTGTCGGCCACGATAAAGGCAGAGTAGAAACCGACCCCGAACTGACCGATCAGCTGGGAATCCTTGCCCTGATCGCCGGAGAGGTTTTTGAAGAATTCGGCGGTGCCGGACTTGGCGATGGTACCCAGATGCTCGATCACCTGATCACGGGTCATACCGATCCCGTTATCGGAGATGGTCAGGGTACGCTTCTCTTTGTCCACCACCAGGCGCACACGCAACTGGCCGTCGTTTTCAAACAAAGAGGCATCGGAAAGCGCCTTGAAGCGCAGCTTGTCCGCCGCATCGGATGCGTTGGAGATCAGCTCGCGCAGGAATACTTCTTTGTTGGAGTAGAGGCTGTGAGCCATCAGGCTCAGCAGTTGTTTGACTTCAGTCTGAAAGCCGTGGGTTTCGGCATGAACACTTTGGGTCATGGACCAATCCTCAGAAACATCGGGTTGAACATATGCCCAACCTAGATGGGGACGGCCAATCAAATATCAAGGGGGCGAATGTGCAATCCTGCTCATTCGCCCCCTTTTTCCATTCAACTGCCGATTTTCTGATCAAGCCGCAATGATACAGCCCTATCCCGCCCCTTATTTGAGGCGCTGACGCCCCATCAGGGAGTGGGAGAGCGTGGTGCCATCCACCAGCTCCAGCTCTCCGCCCACCGGCACACCGTGGGCGATGCGGCTCACCTCTACCCCGGCAGCACGGGCCATATCAGCGATATACCAGGCGGTAGCATCCCCCTCGATGGTGGGATTGGTGGCGAGGATCAGTTCGCTGATGTGCTCTTCCTTCAGGCGGCGCTCGAGAATATCGAGTCCCAGCTCCTCCGGGCCTATGCCGTCCAGCGGCGAGAGGTGGCCCATCAGCACGAAGTAGCGGCCGGAGAACTGGCCGGTCTGCTCGATGGCGGCCACGTCCGCCGGGCTCTCCACCACGCAGAGCAGACCGTTCTCTTCCCGCTTGGGATTGGCGCAAATATCGCAGCGATCGTTCTCGGTAAAGGTGCGGCAGTGGCTGCAGTGGCCAATCTCGGTCAGGGCGCGAGAGAGCAGTTGGGCCAACCGCAAGCCGCCGCTGCGCTCACGCTCGAGCAGGGTAAAGGCCATCCGCTGGGCAGACTTAGGCCCCACCCCCGGCAATACCTGCAGGGCTTTCATCATCTCATCGAGCAGGGGACTGAACTTCATAACACTCCTTACACAGGCCTGCCCCTCGCCACCACTAGGGCCACGACGGGTCAGCAAAACAGGATAACGCCATTGGCGCAGGACTATACCCGAGCCGGCCCATGACTGCCATTTGCTTTGCTGGCCAGCGCAAAAACGCGGCGCTTATACTTGGTCAAAGACAAACGGGTGGTGTCATAAAAGATCGCCCCCCTCATCAGGACAAGGAGGTTAAATGGAGACACAACATATAAAGCCTCTGGTCCGCCGAAACGGGCTGACCCTGATCTGGGCCGGGGGGCTCATCACCAGCCTGATGCTATTACTGCTCTGGTTGCTTGTGGAAGGCCCGGTGCTCCCGGCCTATATATTGCTACTGAGTGGCATGATGATGACCTTGATAGGCTGGTTCAAGCTCAATGAACCCCCGATCAGCCTCTCCCTATGCCAGCACTCCCTCCACTATCACCACAAATATGGCGGCTGGGCACTGAAGTGGCACAACATCCAGCGTATCGATCAACCCAGAATCCATGTTGGTTGGGATCTCCAGCCCCTGCCCTATATCGGTTTCAAGATAAAACAGTATGACGAGTTTCTGACACTGATCACTCCCAGACTGGCCGTGCATCTGTTGACAGAGCAGCGCCCTGTGTTGCTGCATGCCCTGCATAATGAGCAGCTCCATGGGCAGCCAGTGCATACCAATGACCCCTTACAAGGCATCGACTGGCTGGAAGAGAGTCACTTTTGCTCCCCGCAAGGGCTGCACTACGATGGAGCATTGGCCATGCTGGCTCAACGGATGATTCGCATGCGCCACTTGCTCGGTTATGACCTGTTGATCCCGGTAGGCAGCCTGGATCGGGAACCGGATGATTTCCTCAAACTGCTGCGCCAATACAGGCAGGAGGCGATCGTCTCTCCACTACCTTCATCAGAGCCACACGCTCAATAACCCCCCTGCCAAGTGGTTGTCGCTACGTCCCAGGCACTAAACGGTGAGCTATCCAACGCGGTTGTAACACCCATTAGACGATTGCAGAGAGTGCTGATGAGAACTACCGATTCCCATAACACTAAATACTCATACCCTGAAGTAACCACCCTTCACCATGTGGTGCGGTGTTTATTTGAACAGTTAACTGCCATGGGTCATTGCAGTTAAAGAGGCTCATTTTTCGACATTGGATGCCAAAACGCTCAAGCGCTCTTGGCAACACGTTTTTATTTGTAATGGCTAACCAAAATCTAATTACCATACAAGTAACCCGAATTGCCGACGCACCTCCTACAGCGAATCATCACTTTTATTTAAGCCTTATTTTTTATACACTTAAATACATGTCGGGAGATTATTGGATGGCTTTTCCCTCAGATAACGAAGGATGTCGAGCCGAGTAAAACCAATCAGGAAGCAGAACACGTGTCCTCGAGAAGCAAACAAACCGTCAAGCTTGATAATGTCGCGGCCCTGGCCAAGGTGTCCCCCTCGACAGTCTCACTTTATGTACGTCATCCAGACAAGGTAAAAGCCAATACCGGCCATAAAATTCAGCGTGCCATTGATGAATTGGGTTATGTGCACAACAAAATTGCCAGTCAGTTTACTGCCGGGCGAAGTTCGGCAATGGCAATTATCGTTCCTTCCATTTCCAATATTACCTTTAGTACCTTTGTCCAGCAGATTGAACATATCGTGAGTGATGCAGGTTTTCAGCTCTATATCGCATCTCATGATCACTCAATGGAAAAAGAGGAGCAGCAGATCCGCTCCATTTTACAATGGTCTCCTGCCGCCATAACCCTCACTGGCGCGAAGCACAGTGATACTACGATTCGTATGCTGGAGCACAGTGCGGTGCCTGTGGTTCAAGCATGGCAAATCGGTGAAGCCAGTCCGTTTGTCGCGCAGGTCGGTATAGATCATTTTCAGGTGGGTTACGATGCCGCATCTTACCTGATACGCTCCGGCTGCCATAAAATTGCCTATTTCACGACCCGTTTTAACGATGACGTGCGTGCGCAGAGCCGCTACAGCGGCTTTTGCCAGGCACTTGAGACGGCGGGTATGGATCCCTTGTTGGTCGAAATCCCTTACAGCGACAATATTTACCCCGCCGCACGCGAACTACTCATCAAGACACTGCTCAAAGAGCGCAAACTCGACGGCATTTTTGCATCAAACGATACCATTGGTACTGCATTGCTGATGGAGGCGATTGCACGCAATATCCCGGTACCAGAGCAACTATCTATCATCGGGTTTGGCGATTTTCCAGGCAGCGGCTATCTGGCCCCCGTGACCTTGTCCAGTATCAATATCAATATTCACTCTGTTGCCAGCCAAGCTGCATCTATGATGTTGCGGATGGCTCGCGATCCCGATTATAAAGGCGAGATCATTGATGCAGGATTTGACTTGATCCCCAGACAGAGTACCCGGTTTGTTTTGTGACCAAGCCAATATAGTCACACCATGAACCATCACAAAACCATGGCCTTGATAAATAGCCCATAAAGATAAATGCCCCCCATGTATCTACCAGAACACTATCCATTGCGTCAGATATTTTTAAGCAGGGCACCAGTCACTGCCAGCGCTACAAGGTTTTGGTTAAGTAATATCGCTGATGAAACACCGGGCACTTTTCCAACGTCATCACGACGGAATAACCCCTCGCTTGGTAAAAAGGCTTTGCTTGAAAACTAAAAGTATCGAGCTGTGAAAAACGGCAGCCGCGCTCTAGGGCAGCCTGCTCCATTGCTGCCAATAACCGGCCTCCTACACCGCGCCCCCGCAGACTGCGGGCCACCCACAGATACTCGATATAGAGCCAGTTGCCGTAGGTATGGCCGCTGCATCCTCCGGCACGACGTTGCTGCTCATCCTGATAGAAGATGGCAAGTGGGCGACGTATCTGTTCACCGACAAACTCACGATTGGTTTTGATCAGGTTGTCTCGTAAAAAATCTATGTCGTCCTGGCTGGGGTTTTGCACAACGTCAAGAGTGTCAATCATGCTGCTCTGCTCCTCTGTTGAAACATAATGGCCGTGAACATTGTCACGGCCATGGGTTATCCGGGTCGCATCCTCTATAGCGAACGCCGGTGCGATTTACGCCAGATCCTTTAGCTCGGCAAACAGCGAAGCCCAGGGACTTTTGGCACGATAGAACACCGGGGGCTGGCCAATCGGTGCAGGCAGAGTGACCCGCTGGCCCCCTGTAAAGCGCTGGCCGCTCCAGACATGCGTCCACTGCTCACCTGCAGGCAGGTAAGTTGTCCACTCACGCACATCCCCTTGGTGAACCGGTGCCACCAGCAACTCTGACCCATAGAGGTATTGATCCTGTATGACGTAGACCTCGGGATCATGTTCAAAATGCAGCATCATGGCACGTTGAACCGGATACCCTTTCTCAGCCGCTTCATCCACCAGGCTACGTAAGTAAGGAGTCAGGTGGCAATAAACTCGGGTCATCCGGGCAAAATGCGCCAACGTGCTGCCATCCTGGTCAAACTGGAAGTTCTCATCAGGGCGGTTACCTTCGTGGGTACGCATGACTGGGGTAAAGGCAGCCATTTCAACCCAGCGGTCAAACAGCTCCTTGGTTCGACGGTTGCCAAACAGTGAGGTGTAGCCACCGATATCCGAGTGGTGATACGCGTTCCCCAACATACCGGAGGAGAGCGCCCCCGAGATCACCGTGACCAGACCGTCGTGACGGCTGAAATCGACACATTGATCGCCTGCCCACAGTAGCGGGCAGTATTGCTGCACCCCAGTGTAACCGGCTCGCATAAAGAAAAGGGCATCACCGGTTTGGCCGTTCATCGCGATCGCTTCTGCGTTGCACTGGGCCCACAGAGTCGGCCAGGCATTGTGCATCAGCTTGGCATCGACACCGTTGTGCAGGTAGATGTTATCGGTCGGCAGGTACTCGCCAAAGTCAGCCATCCACCCCTTGATCCCCATGTCCAGCATGTTTTTACGCAGCACGGTATCACGGAACCAGGCCATGGCGTCTGGATTGGTAAAGTCGATACAGCCGCAATAGAATTCGCCAAAGTCGACCAGCGCAACTTGACCATCCTTGTCCAGCGCCATATAGCCGAGCTCTTTGGCGATCGGAAACAGCTTGCCATCTTCACACAGGTAGGGGTTGACGTAGGCCATGAACTCGATGCCCTGGTCATTGAGCTCCTTGATCCTGGCGGGCAGATTGGGGTAGCGATCCTGATGGTGCTGCCAATCCCAGTCCCAGAACAGGCGCTTGCCAAACGAGGTGACCCGCAAGCCGCACCAGTCTTCACTCCACAAACCCGAAACCTTGATACCATGGTCAAGGGCGTTTTCCAGACGACTGAAGGTATTGACCTCTCCCCCCTTCAGACCAAGGATCGCCCCCTTGTAAACCCACTCAGGCAACCTGGGCTGGCGGCCAAACCGGGCGGACAGTTTTTCGATAATGCCCAGATAGCTCTCTGCGGTGCGCAACTCGATGGCCTGCGGGATCGCCCACACTTGCAGCTCATGAAACCCTTCGTGACGAAAATCGAAATCGGCATAAGCGGTGGTGTCGATATGGCAGCTGTATTTACGAGAGGAGACAAACGTGGGTTGCGGATAGTTGGTGTGGTAGTAATCCCCACCGGCTTTGCCCATCACATCGGCTTTCCATTTGATCTCGCTGTGGGGATGGCGACCAACACCGGGCTCTGAGGTCCACAACGGAAAGTGACGGCCACGCAAATCAAAATAGGACATCTGCTCGCCACAACCCCAGACATGCTCTTTACGTTCGGCCGGCAATCTGACCCAAAAGCGGTTATATGCCTCGTCCAGTATGGTCGGATAAAGCATCACATCATCGCCATCACACACCACAGCCACCTGTAGCAAAGCCGGGGTCAAGGCATTCGGGGCAAAAACGAACAGGTTGTTGTCAACCTGTTCGATATGAGTCAATGCGACGCGAGACTCGATGTAGTCTTCGATGTCAAAGTTGCCGCGATAAATTTCCATTTTTTCCCGGCCCTTGCCTATATAAAACGCTGGGGCATCCGCTTGATGAGAAAATAACAACTGCTGCTGGTGCTGAATCGTTAACGCCTGTGACGAAAATTCGAGTTGCATTGCATAAGCTCCTGTTTAGTCGGGCCATCCCCGCTTGCTCGCAAACACAATAATAGCGCTACGATTTCATTTCAATCGCGTAAAACCCAAACAGCGATCTCGATCACCAATCAACACCCGCCACATGAAAACGTTTAGCTCGCTTGCAAGCACTATTTGTAAGAGAATCCTTAACCACCAGCGCAATCTCTCGATCTGGATCCCACTTTTCAACAATCACACTTGCGCCAATAATCGCATCGCTACGATTATTGGGCTGCCGGATGGATTCCACACTATGGAGAATAAAATGGTTGTTCAGGCGCATATCGAAAGCAGACTGCCTTTTAGGGAAAAACTTGCCTATGGCGTCGGCGATTTTGGTTACAACTTTGTATTGAATATCACCACCCTCTACCTGCTTAAATTTCTGACCGATGTAGCAGGTATCAATGCGGCGTGGGCAGGCGTCATCTTTTTGGTGGCGAAAGTGTTCACCGGCTTCACCGACCTGGGCACCGGCATTTTCCTCGACACCCGCAAGAGCTTCGGACCTCGCGGCAAGTTTCGTCCGATGCTGCTCTGGACCATAGTGCCCCTGTTTGTCTGCAATATGTTGCTGTTTTGTAATTTTGAGCTCGACAGCGAGACCAAGACCACCCTGTTCATCGTCTGCTTTATGGCCTTTGGCCTGTTCTTTAGCTTGGGCAATGCCAGCTATGGCGCCATGGTGCCCTCTATGACCAAAAATGTTCAGGATCGCGCAGAGCTGGCAGCATGGCGTCAGGGCGGAGCCAACACCGGCCTGTTGTTAGCCACCGTCGGTTTCATGCCCATCGCCATGTTGTTTGAATCCCAGGAGACCGGCTACATGGTGGCAGCCCTGGCCTACACCTCGGTCGGCTTGGCGGCGGTGCTCTTTTGCTACCTCAACGTCAAAGAACACCACACCATCATAGGTAATGACCCTGACCAGATAGTCGAGAAGCCCACCATCAAGGAGGGGCTCAAGGCGGTACTCAAGAACAACCAGTTGCTGGTGCTGGCAGTAGCCAACCTGCTGACCCTCTCCGCATTCAACGTCAAACTCACCGTGCAGGTCTTCTACGCCCAGTACATTCTGGGTGATGTCTCCATGGTCTCTTACATGAGCTTTGTCAGCATGGGGTGCATCTACCTCGGGGTGTTGTCTGTGCCTGCGCTGGTACGCCGCTTTGGCAAAAAACCTGTCTATCTGGCCGGATTGTGCCTGTGGATCTCCGGCGACATTGCCAACTACCTGTTCGGTGGCACCGTCATGAGTTACGTGCTGTTCACCTCGCTGGCGTTCTTTGGCACCTCTTTCGTCAACAGCCTTAACTGGGCGTTTGTCTCAGATACCGTTGAGTACGGTGAGTGGAAAACCGGTACCCGTACCGAAGGCTTGGTCTACTGCGGCATGACCTTCTTTAGAAAGTGTTCGCAAGCTATCGCAGGGTTCGTCCCCGGGTTTGCTCTGGCACTGGTTGGCTACATGCCCAATGTGGAGCAAACCGATGCCGCCAAAACCGGGATCACCGGACTGATTTTCATCTACCCGGCAAGCCTGGCCATCGTAACGGCACTGGTGATGGCCCTCTTCTACACCCTCAACGAGCAGCGCTATCAAGAGATCATTGCCAGCCTTGGTGCCCGCCGTGTGGCGACCACCCAAAGCTGACTCTCATTCAACTGGCAGCGGCGTGCTGGCCACGCTGTTGCTCTCTTCAAGGATGTGATCCCATGACATATCGCAATGTGGCAAGTGACCGTCTGGCATGGCAGGAAAAGATGGCCTACGGAGTGGGTGATCTCGGCTATAACTTCCTGCTCAACTGCACAACGCTCTATTTGCTGATCTTCCTGACCGATGTGGCAGCCATTCCGGCAGCATGGGCCGGAGCAATCTTTCTGGTTTCGAAGTTCTTTACCGCCTGCACCGATCTGGTGACCGGCAGCGTGCTGGATAATCGTTCCGAGCTCGGCCCCAGAGGTAAATTTCGCCCCTTCCTGCTCTGGACCATAGTGCCACTGGCTCTTATCAACACCGCCCTGTTTACCAGCGTTGAGCTCCCGGTCATCGCTAAAACAGTGCTGTTTACCCTGCTGTTCATGATGTTTGGTGCCTTTTACAGTTTTGGCAATGCCTCCTATGGCGCCATGGTCCCGGCCCTCACCAAGCGACTCCAGGACCGAGCCGAGCTCGCCGCCTGGCGCCAGGGCGGAGCCAATACCGGATTACTGCTCTGCTCGGTAGGGTTCATGCCGCTGGTATTGCTGTTTGACAAGCCACAGGTCGGCTATAGCGTTGCGGTACTGATTTATTCGGTCATGGGGGCTGCAGCAGTACTCTTTTGCTACAGCAGAGTTCATGAACGCCATGTGCTGCCATCGGTTGTCAACGAATCGGGGTTTTCGGCAGTACAAACCAACGCACGGGCCGTGCTGGCAAACCGTCCGCTGGGCATCCTGGCGCTGGCCAATCTGCTGACGCTGGCAGCGTTCAACACCAAGCTGATTGTTCAGGTTTTTTACGCCCAATATGTGATTGGCGACGTATCGATGATCGCCTACATGAGCTTCATCAGCATAGGGTGTATCTACCTGGGGGTATTGCTGGTCCCCTTTGCCGTGCACCGTTTTGGCAAACTGCCTGTCTATCTGGCCGGTATTGGCGTGTGGATATGCGGTGACCTGCTCAACTACCTCTACAGCGAGAGTGCTCTCGATTACATCCTCTTTACCTCCCTGGCCCTGTGGGGATCCGCTTTCGTTAACAGTCTCAACTGGGCGTTCATCTCTGACACCGTCGAGTATGGGGAATGGAAAACAGGCATCCGCACCGAGGGGCTGGTCTACTGCAGTCTGACCTTCTGCCGCAAATGTTCGGCTGCGCTTGCGGGCCTCATTCCCGGGCTGGTACTGGCATGGTCAGGCTATGTTCCCAACGCGACGCAAAGCACCGAGACCCAAAGCAGCATCGCCAATCTGATGTTTCTCTACCCAATCTGCGCCCTGATTTGCGCTGCTGCCTTGATGTTGCTGTTCTACCCGCTCACTGATGCTCGCTATCAACAGATCGTCCGGGAGCTGGCACAACGCCATGCCCTTGCTTCTCCCCGGAAACCCCATCACCGAATGAGTGAACAATCTACTCCATCGCCTGACACCCCCCCTCTTCGTGCGGGTCAGAATGGCTGAATTTAACATGCTGTTTTTATTGAATTAATCCTTAACCAAATCAGATAAAGAGAGCGCTATTCCTATGTCATTCAACAGTGAAAACCTGGCCAAGCTCGATATCTCGGCGCTGCGTAGCCAACGCTGGTATGCCCCCGACACCATCCGAGCCTTCGCCCATCGTCAACGCAGTCAGCAAAGTGGCTTGAACCGCGACGAATTCATGGGCAAGCCAGTGATCGGGATCATCAATACCTGGAGTGAAATGAGCCCCTGCCATAGCCACCTGCGTGAGCGCGCCGAGGCCGTCAAGCGAGCCGTCTGGGCCGCGGGAGGCTACCCCGTTGAATTGCCCGCGCTGTCGGTCGGGGAAGTATTGGTCAAGCCGACCACCATGCTCTATCGCAACTTTCTGGCGATGGAGGCAGAAGAGCTGCTGCGCCAGCATCCTATCGATGGGGCCGTGCTGCTCGGCGGTTGCGACAAATCCACGCCAGCCCTGCTGATGGGTGCCATTTCGATGGACTTGCCGGTGATCTTCTGCCCCGCCGGCCCCATGTCGAGCGGCAAATGGCGCGGCCATGTCACCGGTGCCGGTACCCATACCAAGAAGTTCTGGGACCAATTGCGCTTGGGGGCCATTACCCAGCATGACTGGATCGAGCTGGAGGGGGCGATGACTCGCTCCATCGGCACCTGCAATACCATGGGCACAGCATCCACCATGACCTCCATCGCCGATGCCATGGGCTTTATGTTGCCGGGGGCCAGCTCCATCCCCGCCGCTGACTCGCGACACGTCCAGATGGCAGCCCAATGCGGCCAAATCATCGTCGACATGGTGTGGCATGATCACAAACCTTCCCGCTGGCTGACCCGAGCCAACTTCCTCAATGGCGTAGTGGCCTACATGGCGCTCGGCGGCTCCACCAATGCCGCGATCCACATGATTGCGATGGCCAACCGGGCGGGCATCAACCTCACTCTGGAAGACATGGAGTCGGTGGCACGGGAAGTCCCTGTGCTGGCCAATCTGTTTCCCTCTGGTGATCAGTTGATGGAGGAGTTCTTCTTCGCCGGCGGTCTGATGGCCCAGCTGAAAAAGGTGGAGTCATTCCTCCACCTCGATGCGATCGGGGTCACCAATCGTCCCGTTGCACAGTGGATTGCCAACGCGACCTGTTATGACGACAACGTGATCCGCTCGCTAGATAACCCTGTGGTACCGCTCTCCCGTGGATGTGCATTGACAGTATTGCGCGGCAATCTGTGTCCCAACGGGGCTGTGATGAAATCATCTGCCGCCAAACCCGAACTGCGCCACCACAAGGGCCCTGCCATCGTCTTCGACAGCCATCAAGAGCTCTCGGATCGCATCGATGACCCCGCCCTGGAGGTAACCAAGGAATCAGTGATTATCCTGCGCAATGCCGGCCCGGTCGGCGCGCCGGGCATGCCGGAGTGGGGCAACCTGCCGATCCCGAAAAAGCTGCTGCAACAAGGCGTCACCGACATGGTGCGGATTAGTGATGCCCGCATGTCCGGTACTCACTATGGCACCTGTATCCTGCACGTTGCCCCTGAAGCGGCCATTGGTGGCCCACTGGCACTGGTACGTACCGGTGACCTCATCGAGCTCGATATCGCCAATGGCCGCCTCAACATGCTGGTCAGTGATGAAGAGCTGGCCGAGCGCCGCCGCACGCTCAAACCGGTACACAAAGTTTATGAACGCTCTTATGCCGCACTCTATCAACAACATGTGACCCAGGCCGATCAGGGCTGTGACTTCGATTTCCTCCAGGCTGGCAGCAAAGTGCCCGAGCCCCCGATTTTCTAAAGGAGCAAACAATGAATCCGTTCAAACTTGCGATTACTCAAGGTCCACGCCCACTGGGCACCTGGATGATGACTGGCAGCGATACGGTGGCGGAAGCCATGGCGACTGTCGGTTTCGATTTCTTGGTGCTGGACCAGGAACATGTGCCGGTCGATAGCCTGGATGCGATCCGTATCGATCGCGCCATTCGTGCCAGCAACCCGGCCACCACCCCACTCTACCGCCTGGCCTGGAACGACACTGTGTTGATCAAACGGGCGCTTGATGGCGGTGCAACGTCGCTGATGGTGCCGTTTGTCAACAGTGCAGCAGAAGCCCGCAAAGCGGTAGAGGCGGCCTACTACCCTCCCCTAGGCAAACGCGGCTTTGCCGCGGTGCATCGTGCGTCCGGTTACGGTGCCGAACCCGAATTCGTGCGTAAAGCCCGGGAAGAGCTCTGCCTTATCCTGCAAATTGAGACCCCTGACGCCATTGATGCCATGGAAGAGATGGCCATTGAAGGAGTGACCGGCTTCTTTATCGGCCCCGGCGATATGAGCGCAGCCATGGGCCATATTGGCAATCCCTCTCACCCCGAGGTGCAAGCCAAGATCCGTGAAGGGCTGGAGAAGTGCCAGCGCTTGGGATTGCCTTGCGGGATCGTCGGTGGCAACCCCGAGCTGGTGAACAAATATCAAGAGATGGGTTTTAGCTTCGTGGCGCTCGGCTCCGACATGAGTTACCTGCTGGCTCGCGCCCGTGAACAGCTCGCCGCGATCCGGGGGGAACGTCTGAGCATATCCGGTGGCGAGGTTTACTGATGAAGAGGCTTCACCGCCAAAGCGGCCCGCTTGATCTGGAGCTCATCCCCGAGCTTGGTGGCGCTGTCGGCAAACTGACCTGGCATGGCAGGGAGATCTTGCGCTCCCTGCCCGATGGTCAGAACGTCACAGTCAACCAGGGGGGCTGTTTTCCCCTGGTACCTTACTCCAACCGTATTGCTCATGGACGGTTTCACTTCGCCGGATATGATTACGCCCTGCTGCGTAACTTTGGCGATCATCCCCACTCAATTCATGGCAACGGCTGGCAGCAGCCATGGCAAGAAGGGGATGCAGATGATGACTCTGTCGTGCTGACCCTGCACCATGACGCACAGGGAGCATCCGCGGCGCAATGGCCCTGGCCTTATCGGGCAACTCAGCGCTTCACCCTGCAAGAGAATGCGCTGCATATCATACTCACTTACCACAATCTGGCCGATCACGCTGTCCCGGCTGGGCTGGGCTTTCACCCCTATTTTCCCCGTGCGGCGCACGCCGAGATCCAGTTCGACGCAGGCGGTGTGGTACTCAACGACCACAAGTCCCTGCCCACTGGTCTCGCGCCACTACCGACCCAATGGAACTATCGCACTTGGCGCAAACCTGAACCCGCCAGTGTCGATAACTGCTTCCATCACTGGAGTGGCTGTGCACGGGTGCGCTGGCCAGATGAGAAGCTGATGGTGACCCTGAGCTCACCCGATGCGCCTCACGCCATCCTGTTTCTGCCGCCCGCCGATCGTGACTTCATCGCCATCGAGCCGGTTTCTCATATCAATGATGCCATCAACAACGGTGGCTTTGGTGACCCTGCGCTGGCCATGGCCACTGTGCCAGCCAATGGGCAGTTGCAGATCTCCATGCTGCTTGAGGTTTCTCACTATGCCTAATCCTGCTCTGCTACTTGCCGACTACCGCGGCCATCTGCCCGAGTGCCCGACCTGGAGCACTGATGAACAGGCGCTCTACTGGACCGATATTCTCGAGCGTTGCCTGTACCGCTATCACCCCGAAAGCGGCGCCATGACGACAATCCCCTTCCCCGAAGAAGTGGGCTGTTTTGCCCTGCGCGAACAGGGTGGCTTTATCGCAGCGATGCGCACCGGGATCTATCTGTGTGATCAACACGGGCAAATTGAGCGTAAAGTCGCCGATAACCCCAATAACCCAGCGCTGGCCCGTTTTAATGATGGCGGTACCGATCAGGCGGGTCGTTTCTATGCGGGCACTTACTGGAGCCCACGAGATTACAACGGCGCCCTGCTATGCCGGGTTGATGCCGAGCTGCAGATGTCGGTGATCCAGTGCGACATTCTGGGAGCCAATGGCTTGGCATTCAGCCCAGACATGCGCTGGATGTACACCACTGATACCCCCAACCGCCGCCTTTATCGCACTCCGTTGGCCCGCGACGGTTCACTCGGTCAACGGCAACTGCTGCGCGAGTTTGCAGCCCGCGCCGACGAAGGGCGCCCGGATGGGGCTGCAATCGATGTCGAAGGATGCTACTGGAGCGCCCTGTTTGATGGCCATCGTATCGCCCGCTTCTCTGCAGAGGGGGTATTGCTGGCCGAATATCCCTTGCCGGTACGTTGCCCCACCATGGTCTGTTTTGGTGGTGAAGACATGAAGACCCTCTTCATCACCACCACTCGCGAAAATATGGACGCCGCCGAACTGGCAGCACGTCCGCTCTCAGGTGCGCTGTTCAGCATGCGTGTTGACATCGCCGGTCTTGCTAAACCCACATTTAAGGAAAACAACGGATGAAAACTATCGGCTTTATCGGTCTTGGTCTGATGGGCGAAGCGATGTCAAAGAACATCGTCAAAAAATTTGATGGCAATGTGTTGGTATTCGATATCAATCAGGAGGCTGTCGCCCGGGTGGTCGATGCAGGCGCCATCGCCTCCCCTTCCATTGCCAGGTTGGCAGCCGATGCGGATGTGATCATCTCCATGGTACCGCGCTCCGAACACGTCAAAGCGGTCTATACCGAACTGCTGCCACACCTTGGCCCCGGCAAGATCACCATCGACATGTCCACCATTGACCCGGCAGTGTCAATCGCCTTATCCCGCCAGGTAGCAGAAACCGGTGCCGTGATGCTCGATGCGCCCGTGGTCAAATCGGTCCCTGCCGCCGTGGCTGCCGAGCTCGGGATCTACATAGGTGGCGACCTGTCCGCCTACAAAAAGGTCAAGCCATTGCTAGCCATGATGGGCAGCAACCAGATCCACCTGGGGGGCAACGGCCGTGGTTTGATCATGAAGGTGCTGCACAACACCTTGGTCGCCCAAATTCAGAACAGTGTCAACGAAATGCTGGCCACCGCCGATCATTTCGGCATCGATAAAGAGAGCTTCAACACCGCCGTCTCTTACGGTGGCGGCAGCAACTTCTATCTGACCAGCAAGATAGGTGCCCTGATCGCCGAGAACTACAACACTGTCTTCTCGCTGGAGAACATGGCCAAAGATATCGGCATTATGAAGAACCTCATGGGCGAAGAAGCGCTGACCCTGCCCGGAGTCGAATTGGTGAATAACATTTACCAGCAAGGCCTGAATAACGGTTTGGGCCATGAGGATTTCTGTGCCACTTATAAGTTGGTAAAGCAAAACATTCAATAGCTGGCTGATAAAAACCATCGCATGAGGTAATTAATTTACCTCATGCCAATCGCTGTACGATTTAATATCAACTTACCATTGGCGAGTCAATCACTATGCGTATCCACCCCAAAATATGCTTAATCCCTCTTATATGCTGCAACGCAGCTTTCGCAGGCGGTTATTTTGAAAGCCGTGAGGCATTTAACTTTGCTACCGACCAACATGAGTTATTGTTGCGACTCGGCTATAACTGGGAATCTGGTGCGGGTATTATGGCCAGCAATGCGTATAATACCGATAAACTAGACAAGCTAAAGCACAGTTATAACGAAATTGAAGGGTGGTATCCGCTATTAAATTTAACCACCAAACTCTCGGTCAATGCCGGTGGTTTGGTTAACTCCTCTAGCTCTGGCTCTGGTGGCTCTGCGTATCTGGATGGAAAGTACAACTTTACCGATAACTTTTCCGTTATTGCACGATACCGTTACAATCATCAAAATTATCTAACTACGGATCTTGATGGTTATGGCGATAATAACGATACCAATGAATACGCACTGTATATTGTCAATAAAATAACACCAGCTTTGACCCATACTTTTGAATCGCACTATTTTTCTCGCGTCAATAATTTCAACAGTGCTAATGGGAAAGATCATCACTGGGAGCTAACCAGTCAAACCCGCTATCGAATCAATCCACAATGGATGCCTTATCTGGAATTACAGTGGTACGATAGAAATATTGCCTATGATGCAGAGGCATACCGGATCCGTATTGGTGTTAAATACTTTTTCTAATGTTGCCAGATGAATTCAATCTATGACTCACGGAGAGCAGTTATGAACTATTCCCAGCAAGTACAATATCACTCTATTGCCGGCAAGGTCGCCGTTATCACAGGTGGCGCCAGTGGCATTGGCGAAGAGTTGGTGCGCGCCTTTGTCAGCCAAGGTGCCAAAGTCGCCTTCCTCGATTTTGATAAATCTGCAGGCGAAGCACTCGCGCATGAGCTCGACTGCCTGTTTCTGTTTTGCGATGTCACCGACCTGACTCTGCTCAAAGCGTGTTTTACGACCATTGAACAACAGCTGGGCAGTGTCGATATCCTGATCAACAACGCGGGCAGCGATGATCACCATAAAATTGAGGATCTGACCGAGGAGTATTTCGAAAACCGCATCAATATCAATCTGCGTCACCAGTTGTTTGCGATCCAAGCCGTGTTGCCAGGCATGGAGCAAAAAGGGAGCGGCAGCATCATCAATATGGGATCCATCAACTGGATGCGGGGCCGCCCCGGGAGAGTCTGCTACTCCCTGTCAAAAGCCGCTATCCATGGTTTTACCCGTACCCTGGCGCAGGAGTTGGGCGCAAGAGGCATTCGGGTTAACAGCCTGGTCCCAGGCGCAATCCGTACCCCCAAACAGGATGCGATGTGGGCGCAACTCGACCCTGCCGCGGTGAACCAGTTTGTCGAACTGCAAGCACTCAAATTCCGTCTCGATGGCTCACATTGTGCTCGCATGGCCCTCTTCCTGGGTTCTGACGAATCCAATGGCTGTACCGGCCAAGATTTCATTGTTGATGCGGGGCTTACTCTGAACTAAGGCTCTGTCCCAAGGCTGTCTGCTTGAAATGATGAGGTTTGAGCAATATCTGGCTGGCATGGCATTCAACCATGCCGGGCAATCCAGAAGAGGCAAATGCTGCAGATATTGCTTGTTTTTATAGATACGCGCTTGGCTAGATGGGACAGGTCTCGATGCAAATGGGGAAAACGCCATTAGCCTGAGTGCTCTCAATACTCCTCTCTTACAACGGGGAGTACCGGGAGAACCCACCATCTCCAGAATTATTCAATCAGATAGCATGCCAGCCAACATCAGATGACATAGTGGATGGCATATCAAAAATCGTACATAAAGAAAAAGCCCAAGCAATGTAATTGCTTGGGCTTATCATTTGGCGGTGAGGGAGGGATTCGAACCCTCGATACGTTGCCGTATACACACTTTCCAGGCGTGCTCCTTCAGCCACTCGGACACCTCACCAAATTTTTTCTCACTGCTTTATGTGCTTGAGCTGCACATTCGCTGGCGGACCATGCCGCGGCGACGGGGCGTAATGTAAGGGATACGATGGCTTTTGGTCAATGCAATTTTTTACTTTTTGCGTTCATTTGCTCAATATCCGAACCAAGTGACTAAAAATATGCCGTTTCGTATCCCTTTCAATCAATTTACTGCCGCTTCGTGCAAATGTTCACCTTTGAGCGCCTCTTCCAGCGAACCGTAGAATTCCAGCTTGCCGGGCTGCGGTCGCACCTTGGCGCGAGCCAGGGTCTTGAGCGGTTGGAACTGCAACTCGGCCACCCGCAACTCGACACCGGCTTTGGCCATCTGCTTGCCAAAGTGGAGGAAGGCAGACAGGCCGCCCGCATCGAGGATGGAAACCGCTTCCATCTGCAACACCAGCACCTTGTGCCCTTTCACTTGCGCTTCCAGCTCGGCAAAGACCCGTTCGGCCGCGGCGAAGAAGAGCGGGCCGTTGATCTTGTAGAGCAGGCCATTGTCCGGCACCTCGTGGGCATAGCGCTTGTGCTCGGCCAAATCGTGCAGTTTGGTCATCTTGGCGATTTCGCGCATAAAGAGCAGGGAGGCCAGAATCACCCCGAAGGTGATGGCGATAACCATGTCGAAAATGACGGTGAGTGACAGGCAGACCAGCAGCACCAGCACATCGGATTTGGGGGCACGACGGATCAGCTCCACCACCTTGTGCGCTTCACTCATGTTCCAGGCCACGATGAGCAGCAAGGCTGCCATGGCCGAGAGCGGCAACCAAGAGAGCCAGGGGGCCAGCACCAGAATGGCGGCCAGCACCACCAGCGCATGGACGATCCCCGAGACGGGGGACGTAGCGCCTGCACGCACGTTGGCGGCAGAGCGAGCGATGGCGGCGGTAGCGGTAATGCCGCCAAAGAAGGGGGCGAAGATGTTGCCAAGCCCCTGCCCCACCAGCTCGGCGTTGGAGCTGTGCTTGCGACCTGTCATCCCATCAAGCACCACGGCGCAGAGCAGCGATTCGATCGCCCCCAGCATCGCCATGGAGAAGGCGGCAGGCAGCAGCCGCTCAACAGCCGCCAGGTTCCATTCAACTGGCAAGCCATCAGGTCCGGGCAAGGCCCAGGGCATCACCAGGGTCGGCGCGATGGGCGGGATCCCCATCCCCTGGGTGCCATCGGCCAGGGTATAGCTGAACTTGCTGCCGATAGTGGCCACATCCACCCCAAAGTAATGGAGGCCAAAACCCAGACCTACCCCGACCAGCACCGCGGGCAAGTGGCCGGGCACCGGCAGACGCAGGCGTGGCCAGAGCAGCAGCACGGCCAGTGTTGCGACCCCCACCAGGGTATCGCCCCACTGCCAGCTTGGCAGGGCGGCGGCCAGCGCTTCGACCTTGCCCAGATAGGTTTCCGGCATCTCGGGCACGCTTAGGCCAAAGAAGTCCTTGATCTGCAAGGTGGCAATCACGATGGCGATCCCACCGGTAAAACCCAGCGTCACTGACGGGGGAATGTACTCGATAAGGCGGCCAAGACGGGCCATCCCCATCGCCACCAGAAAGAGGCCGGAGATGAGCGTCGCCATCAACAGACCACCGACCCCGAACTGCTGGGCGACCGGATAGAGGATCACTACAAAGGCAGCGGTCGGGCCGGAGATGGAGTAGCGGGAGCCACCGGTCACGGCGATCACGATTCCAGCAATGATGGCGGTATAGAGACCGTGTTGCGGCGGCACACCGCTGGCGATGGCCAGTGCCATGGCGAGCGGGATGGCGATGATGCCCACCGTCACACCGGCGATAAGATCACGGCCGAAGCGGGCCATGCTATAGGGTTCATCAATACAGGACTGGCGTAAGGCTATGGCGAGCTTCACGCTATTTAAAGAGGCTTGCTTGTGCATGTATATCGTAATACCAGAAGAGGGAGATAAAGGCCGGAGAGATCCGGCGCCCGATCATCATCAAGGGCCGGCAGGGCTGTCGACGCGGCGATGGTATCCTGCGTAACCTTACTCCAGACGGGCCATTTTTTCGATGGGCAGGATCAATGAAACGCGCGCTCACCCATTATTTGGCCTATTTGCCGCCAAATCGCCGATCTTGACTCCTGCTCTCTCCCTTTTAGCCACAAAGATCACCACTTGAGTCTTGTTGGCTTGCCGGCACGTTCGCGACATCATGCTGTCATCATCAGGTTGATGCGAACCGAGCCAATAACCCCGGGGCCGGTTGGGGGCTGTGATGGCAAGAGACTGATTGTGCTGAAAATAAACCGCAAAGCACAACTTTTGGGCAAACAGTCCGAAAATCCGGTTTTCGGGAAATTCGCGGGTTGACACCCGCCGCCCTGGTCATTAATATTCGCCCCGTCTTAACGAGACAGGCAATTCCTCCTTAGTTCAGTCGGTAGAACGGCGGACTGTTAATCCGTATGTCACTGGTTCAAGTCCAGTAGGAGGAGCCACTTTTCCCTCGTAGTTCAGTAGGTAGAACGGCGGACTGTTAATCCGTATGTCACAGGTTCAAGTCCTGTCGAGGGAGCCAAATTCTAAAGCCCAGCCTTTTGGCTGGGCTTTTTCGTATCTGCCTCAGAAGAGTCTAGAGAAGCCTGGATTACTCATCCCCATACTGAGGGCTGTCACGTCCACAAACAGGTCAATACCACGCCACAACCGAGCATGCTCACGGAGTGCTTGCTGATAGGCCCAAGTAGCGATGGCAGTAGAACGCTCGGCATCGACGCTGACCAGAGGGGCCAGCTCGTCCGTGAGGTACGCCCCATGGGTCAGGATATTCTGCTCGTACCAAGCATCCCTGTGCTCGGGAGCGGCAAGAAAATCCCGTTTGCTCCGGTTACAGTTGGCGTGTGCCAGTACGAAGTTGTGGCCCAAATCGATTGGATAACGACGCCAGGGGATGAAATGGTCTACCTCACCACTCCCGTGTATCGCCTTGTTACAGTAAAAACAGGTTCCCCCCTGCAAGTCCCTCAATACCTCTCCTACTCGCCCCAGCGCCTGACGGCTTGAACCAAATAGAAAATTCTCCAACCCCACACTGGGGCCAATCAGTGGCTGATTACCCTTGATGTCGCAGATAAGCTGTAACCAATGCTGTCGGGAGAGGGAGACCACCAGATCGTAAAAGCGGTGGAGACAGTAGAGAATGCCGGGATTAAGGCAGATATGATCCGCGCCCCTTTGGTGCGGATAGAGGTGGCACTCCTCTCGCCCACCCAGGATCTGCAGACGCCACAAGGGTCCCTCAACAAGGATGCGCCGAACTCGGGCAAGAAGAGGCCGCCAGGCGTCGTGCCGACGCAGTGCAGTTACCGAGCGGACCCCCTCTGCACGCAGCCGGGACAACTCCGTCAGCATGATGGCCTGACGACCGCTGCTCTGTTTGAGCAAGGTAGCCGTTTCTCCCGTCGCCGAGTAGGGCAGACTGTGCTGCCAATAAAGCTCCACAAACTTGGTGGCCAGTTCGTCCAGCGTAATAGTGCGCGCCGCGGTCAGATCATGGGTCTCGGTACTGCGCTCAATCGCGATATCTGCAATCCCGTGGAGCAAGGCGCACTTGTAAGTGGCCACAAAATCGCCTTCGGTAAAGATGCGTTGCAGATAGGCAATAAAAGCGAGTTGTTGCTCAGGGGAGGCGTGCATGTTCACCCCCAAGGATCAGACTCTGCCAACTCAAGCCGCTACGCGCCAAGACATCCTCCTGTGGTCCTGACACATGGAGCAGTGTCATCCCCTCCTCCAATGCAAGCCGCTCCACCTCATCGACAGCTACCGGATACATGGCTCGCTCCCGCATCTCCTGCTCCGAGATAACCAGACGAAGACTCAGTACCAGATAACCATCTGGTGAGAGCAGCTCATGAAGACGTGCCAGCGCCAAGGGACGAGACTCCGGGGGTAGATGCATCCAGACAGCACTGAGCAAAATCAGATCAAAAGTACCGATCACGCGAGAGAGAGCCGGCATAGCGTCATTGACCCAATCCACTGCAACATCCCGGGTATGGCACTGTCCCAGCGAAGCGAGTGCCTGACTGGGTTCGACAGCGACCACACTGTGGCCCTGATGGAGCCCGGCCAAAAACGCGGCATCCCGACCACTGCCAGCCCCTACATCGAGCAACCGGCGCGGCGCCGCCACGAGCCAAGGCTCCAGCAGAGTGAGCCAGTCGCAATGAACAGTGCGCGAAGATACCTGTTGGTAACGGGCCGCCAATTCGGTGGCGTGGCGCTGGTAGTAGTCGAGGGACACAGTGCGTTCCAATCGGAAAATAAAGGGAAATAGTCTCACAAGATCAGTGGGTTGACTATGACAAGGACGACACTTTACAGACATGAACGATTAAGGGAGCAGAGGCATTTACAAAAACGGGATGCCAGCCAAAAGAAGCGCGGCCAGAGGGCTCTGAATGATGCCACCGCTCAACATTTCGGGTAATATTTGTCCAACTCACTGATCTCTTGGCACTTATTATCGCCATGAGAGGTCAACGCCAGATGGAGATGGCTATTGATGAACCCAGCTGATGTCGTGGCCCTGTTTGGGGATGACAAGATTCTTTCTTTTGACCTTGAGCTGACCAGGGATGAAAAGCTGCGCCATCTGGGTGCACTCCTGGCTGATCGTGAGCTCAATCTCAAAGGCCCGCAGGATCTCTCCCTCAAGGCGTTAAATGCTCTGGCACAGGGGGCTGAGGTAATCCTTGGCCATAATATTCTCGATTTTGATCTCCCCTGGTTGGCCAAACAGGCTGTACGTCCCCAGTTGCTTCTCGAAAAGCCGGTAATAGATACCCTCTATCTATCTCCCCTTGCCTTTCCCAAAAACCCCTATCACCGCTTGGTCCAGGATTACAAACTGGTTCGGGATACCCTCAATGATCCGGTCGCGGATGCAAGGCTCGCATTGCAGATCTTCTCGGAACAGTTGATAGCCCTGCAAGCCTTACCCCTGTCCCAATTGCAGCTTTATCAATATCTGTTCGACCAGGGAGTCATGGCGCAATTTAACACTCAGGGTCTGTCACTGGTGTTTGCCAGACTGACAGGCCGCCCGCCAGTGCGGGTCTCGGAGCTACCCACTCTCATCAAGAGCATTGCCCATGAGAAAGCGTGCCCCAATCAGCTCAACCGGGTGATTGGTGATGCCCTGCGTCAACCCATGCTGTTGTTACCATTGGCTTATGCCTGCGCCTGGTTGCCCGTGTCCGGCGGGAACTCCGTGTTGCCCCCCTGGATTTGGCGCCGCTTCCCCCAGACCGCAGAAATCATTCACACAATTCGTGAACGTCACTGCGGTCATGCTGACTGCAGCTATTGTCAGGAGAACCACGATGCACGCCGCCATCTGCAGCGAATCTTCGAGCTCGACAACTTTCGCAACCTGCCTGATGGGACACCATTGCAGAAGACCTTGATCGAGGAAGCCATGGCTGGCGTCGCATTGCTCGGCATACTCCCAACCAGCGGCGGCAAGTCGCTCTGCTACCAGCTCCCGGCACTGGTGCGTAACCAGCGAAGCGGTGCTCTCACGGTCGTGATATCCCCCCTGCAGGCACTGATGAAGGATCAGGTGGACAACCTTAAACACAAGGCCGGTATTGAAGGGGTTGCCGCTATCTCGGGGCTGCTGACGCTACCAGAGCGAGGCGCGATTCTTGAACAGATCCGTATGGGGGATATCGCCTTGCTCTATATCTCCCCCGAGCAGTTGCGCAACCGCACAGTCAAACAAGCAATACGACAACGTCAGATCGGTGGCTGGGTATTTGACGAAGCGCACTGCCTGTCGAAATGGGGGCATGATTTTCGCCCTGACTATCTCTACTGTGCCAAGGCCATCGCCACCATTGCCAAGGAACAGCAGGTCCCCATGCCTCCTGTCTTCTGCTATACCGCGACCGCCAAACCGGATGTGATTGAGGATATTTGCGCCCAGTTTCTCGACAAACAGCCCCGACCTCTTCTCAGACTGGAAGGCGGGGTTGAACGTACCAACCTCGAATATGCCGTCGTTGAGTGTCCCGGTCTCAATAAACAGGGCCATATCCTTAACCTGCTCGAGCAGTTCTTCGGTGAGGAAAAGCCCGGTTCCTGCGTTATCTACTGCGCAACCAAGCGCAGCGTGGACGAGCTGGCCGATTTCCTCGGTCAGCAACAATCCCTCCCTGTCTCGCGCTTTTACGCCCGAATGGACAGTGCCCAGAAAAAAGCGACTCTCGAACAATTTATCAATGGCGAGATCCGGGTCATCTGCGCGACCAACGCCTTCGGGATGGGGATCGACAAGGATGATGTGCGTTTGGTGATCCATGCCGATATCCCCGGCTCCCTCGAAAACTATCTACAGGAAGCGGGACGAGCGGGACGCGATACAGCACAAGCCCACTGCGTACTGCTGTTTGATGAACAGGATATCGAGAAACAGTTCCAGCTCGAGGCAATGAGTGAAGTCAGCCTGCGCGATATCAAGCAGATTCTGCGCGGAATACGGCTCAGGGCCAGCAAAGGCGGCAAGCAGGAGAACAACCCGCCACTGGTCGCCACCAGTGCAGAGCTCATCAACCAGCCTGAGGTGGAAACCAGCTTTGCTGCCGATGACAGCAATGCGGATACCAAGGTCAAGACAGCGATCGCCTGGCTCGAGCGCGCTGGCTATCTGGAGCGCAGCGACAACATCACTCAGGTTTTTCAGGGGCGCCCTCTGTTTGCTTCCACAGAAGAGGCAATGAAAAGGGTAGACAGTCTAAAACTCGCTCCCAAGGCCAAAGCCATCTGGCAAGCGGTTATCCAGGCGCTGATGAGTGCTGCCGATGATGATGGTCTCAGTGCCGATGCCATTGCCGAAGAGGCAGGCCAATACATGGCCGATCACGGAAGTGGAGTTCAGGCCAGTGAAGTGATGCGGGTACTCACCCAGATGGCGGATGTCGGTCTGCTCTCTCAGGGGATGTTACTGACTACCTGGCTTCGCCCCAAAGGAAGAGACAATGCCAAGGTGCTCTGCGGGCAAGTACACAGCATTGAAAAGGCGATGCTGGACACCTTGCGTGAAACAGAACCCGAACCTGATACAGGGCAAGGGCTGATCTTTAACATTCGACTGGTCAATCAGGCCATCAAAGATCTGGGGCATGAGCGGTGTAACCCTGGCTTGCTGCGCAATTTGCTGACCAGCTGGGCCCAGGATGGTCGCTCGGGGGGCGAGAAAGGCTCCATTGATGTCAAATATCTCTCTCGGGATCTTTACCAACTCACCTTCAACCGAACCTGGTCCCAGATTGAGCAGACAATTGAGCAACGCCATCGCGTCACTGGCGCCACCCTCGATTTTCTCTACACCCTGTTGGCAAGCAGCGAAGAGAGTGTCCAGCGCCAAGTGATGCTGTCATTTGCCCTGGAACAACTGGTCAAATACCTGCGAGAAGACATGGATGTGGCTCAGCTAATGAACAAGCGGGAGGCAAGCAGCCAGCAGGAGTGGTTGCTCAAAGGGGCAGAGCGGGCACTTCTCTACCTGCATGAGCAACACGCCATCGTGCTGCAAAATGGCCTTGCCGTGTTCCGAAGCGCTATGACCCTCACGCTGACCGCTGAGCGGCAGCAACAATACAACAAGGCAGACTATCAGCCGCTTGAGCATCACTATCGCCAGAAGGTGATTCAGATCCATGTGATGAATGAATACGCCCGCATCAGCCTGGAGCACTTCAAGAAAGCCAAAAAGCTGGTGACAGACTACTTTTCCATGGAAGCTGACAAGTTCCTCGGTCACTACTTCAAAGGGCGCAACAAAATCCTGGAGCTGGCGACCAGCGAACACTCCTGGAAGCGCATTGTCGAAGATCTTCACAACCGAGCCCAGGAGCAGATCGTTCAGGCACCGCCCGAGCAAAACTTGCTGGTACTGGCAGGCCCGGGGTCAGGCAAGAGCAAGGTGATTATCCACCGCTGCGCCTACCTGATGCGGGTCAAGCAAATCTCCCCATCGCGGATCATGTTGCTCTGTTACAACCATAATGCGGCGATGTCCCTGCGCCGACGCCTGACCGAGTTGCTGGGGCGTGACGGAGCACGGGTCTCGGTATTCACCTTTCACGGTCTCGCAATGAGTCTGACAGGCAATGCGGTGCAAAACCGGACATCCGACGATATCGACTTTACCACCATCATTGATGACGCAATCAAGCTGCTCCGGGGGGAGCAGAACCAGCTCGGTCTCGAATTGGAAGAGCAGCGGGAAAAGCTGCTCGGTGGATTGCAATTCCTGCTCGTCGACGAGTATCAGGACATTGATGAACAACAGTACCAGCTTATCGCGGCACTGGTGGGCAAAAGCGAAGAGGATGAGGAGGCCCGACTGCATCTGATGGCTGTGGGTGATGATGACCAATCGATCTACGCCTTTCGCGACGCGAACGTCAGCTTTATTCGCCGCTTTGAGCACGACTACAATGCCCAGACTCACTTCCTGACCTGGAACTATCGTTCCACCACCCACATCATCGAGACCTCCAACCGCGTGATTGAGCACAATCAGGATCGCATGAAGCGTACACATCCCATCAAGATCGACGACAGGCGCAAGATGGAAGTGGCCGGGGGGCACTGGGAGGGACTGGAGGCAGCACAGGGCCGTGTCATCATCCAGCAGTGCCAGGATGTGGCGCAACAGGCAGCCGAGGTTGTGAGACATATCGCGCTTATCCGTGAGAAGACTCCCACTTGCCCGCTGGAATCTATCGCCGTGCTGGCCCGTAATGGGCTGGAGAAGGAGGAACTGGCCTGGGTTCGCTCGGCGCTGGCAGATGCCGATATTCCCTGTCGTTTTACTCTGGATAAAGAGAACGGTTTTCCTGTGCATCGCTGCCGTGAAATCTTGCGCTATCAGAATTGGCTACAACAGCAAGGTCATGCCCTGCTGACAGCGGAGCAACTTGCAGCCCCTCTCCCTCCACTCTCACTGGCCAACCGTTGGGAGGAGCTACTGCACAATCTGATTGCTCAATGGCAAGCCAGCCAGGGAGAGCACGCTCTTTCTGCCCACCACTTCCTGATGTTCCTCTACGAGTATTTGAGCGAGCAAAAGCGCCAGATCCGCTTCGGTAAAGGGGTATTGTTAAGTACGGTACATGGGGTTAAGGGGGAGGAGTATCGCCATGTGATACTTCTCGACGGCGGCTGGCAACGCGCGGCGGAGCTATCGACCAGTAACCTGGAAGAAGAGCGGCGCCTCTTCTATGTGGGGATGACACGTGCTATCGAAAGGCTGGTTCTCATGGCTCGCCACGATCAACGTAATCCCCATATTCCACTGATCGCCTCCCACTGCTACGTGCAGAGACCTTACGCAACCCGACCGGACAGACAACGTCGTTTTGCCATGATGGGTATGTCGCAACTGGTGTTGGGCTATGCCGGACGCAGTAGCGAGACTCATCGTATCCACCGCCTGCTCAGTCAGATAAAGGTTGGCGATGCCGTGCGTATCGCTCCCGATAAAAACAACAAGCTTCATGTGTATCACCAGAATCACGAAATAGCTCGCCTCTCCCTGCTCGGCGAAGAGACCTGGAAATTCGACATGAATAGCATCCGTGAAGCCCGAGTGATTGCTCTGGTGGAACGACGTAAAGAACAGGAGAAAGAAGAGTATCAACCCAAGATGCGCAGCGAACGTTGGGAGATCCCCATAATCGAGCTGGAGTTATGAACCAAACTGGTAGCCCCCCATGCTACCGGGATAGACCTTCACGACTTGCAGCACCAGCTGTGCCGGTACTGCAATAGGTGATAGTGAAAGCTTGGTGACTTGACGACACGTCGCTGCCAATAGCCTCAATTCAGGTCATAATGTAGTGGTCAACTAAATCCGGACACTTGGTTAGGCCGTTCTTCGGCTTTTGCTGGCGGTATCCCGTCATTGTGGCAATGTGGACGCCGCCAGTTGTAGTAAGTAATCCATCAGGTAATAACTGATATCTCGTTTCGCTTCTCGCAAGCTCATATATCCCATAGCCGGGAGCCACTCTGACTTCAGGCTCCTGAACAGTCGCTCCATCGGGGCGTTATCCCAGCAGTTACCACGACGACTCATACTCTGGGTCATGCGATAGCGCCACACTCGTTGCCGAAATGCCCGGCTGCCATATTGGCTGCCCTGGTCAGAGTGAAATAGCACACCGGATGGGCAACCCCGCTGCTGATAGGCCATCTCCAGTGCTTTGATGGCTAGCTCTGCATCTGGTTTATCTGACATCGCCCAGCCCACGACCCGCCGGGTGTGCAGGTCAAGAACCGCTGCCAGGTAATGCCAACGACCACCTGCCCAGACGTAGGTGATATCGCCACACCACACCTGATTGGGTTGCTGGACATCAAATTCACGGGCCAGCAGATTGGGAATGTCCGGTCGTTCAGACTGTGCCACCTTATAGCGGTGTGCGCCCGGCTGTTTGGATACCAGCCCGGCTTCCTTCATCAGGTTACGTACTTTGAATCGGCCAATCTGATACCCCAACTCTCGCATCATCGACATCAAGGCGCGGCTGCCCGCTGAGTTCCGGCTTTCTTTGAACAACCTGCGCAACTCAGAGCGCTGCTGCATACGCTCACGGTTAATCGTCCGCCTGCGAGTCAGATAGTCGTAAAAGCAGGAGGTGGGAACATCGAAAGCGCGGCAGACCAGAGTGATGGGGCTTCCAGCTCCTGGATTTTCTGCAGCTCCGGAGTCAGCGCTTTGCTGATTGGGGTAGTGCCAATTCGTTAGGATTGAAGCTGCTGAACCCAACGACGCAGTACGGTTTCACCGACATCCAGTGAACAGCTGGCTTCAGGGACAGAATATCCCTGGTCGAGCACCAGGGATGCGGCTTCGAGTTTGAATGCGGCAGTAAATGAGCGACGTAATCTTGTCATTGAACACCTCAGGTCATGGTGGCGACTGTACCACCTAAAATGGTGTCCGGGATGATTAGACCACTACATTGCTTATTGGCGGGTGACCCGGATCTGCAGGGTCTGGCGCTCGCTCTGGCTGCCTCGTCCGCCCTGTAGCTGGGTGCCGAGCCTGCTCCCCTGATCTGCCGAGCTGGTTGAGAGCTCCCCCACTGTCAGCCACTGGCCCGGGGCTCCACTGACCTCGGTGGCACTCTGCCCGCGATTGATGGTGCCCTGATCCAGCCTCGCCTGTTCGCTGCTCAGCGCAATCTGCACCCGATCGCCAATCAAGGTGGCCGTGGCATAGAGGCCGTTCACCAGCGGCATCATCCCCACCACGGCGCCCCCGTTCCACTGATAGAAGGTGACCGGCTGATAGGAGCCCATCTGCAGCAACACGGGACGACCCGACAGCCCGCGCACCTGCCAGCTGTCGTTCTGGCTGCGCTGGTACTGCTGGGCGTTGCCATCGACCAGCCATTGCCGCTTGGCCTCGTCACGACTTACTGAACCGCCCAGTTGTTCACTGCTGGAAAGCCCATCCACCCGCCACTCGATAAGCAGGCTTTGCGGTGGCTGGTTGATCTGCGCCAGCGTGGCTTCGGCCTCCTGCAGCTGGGCTGGCGTCCCGCTCAGCACCAGCTGATTACCCATGGAGCTGACCCCAAGCTGGGGATAGATCTCCTTGAGGGTCTGCACCGCCGCCTGCGCCTCGAAGACCGGGATCACTTTCACCTCGGCCCACAGCGATGGGCTCCAGAGTCCCATCATGCAGCCAAGCCACAGCAGCGCCCTGCGGCCAATCTTGCCCATCCGAACCATTACGCTCTCCTCGTTCTCTGTGCTCTTCTCGCTTTCTGTTCTCTTTCTCTCTGCTTAAGGTGTAGACCCCACCCGAAGCAACAGCTCAGCCCTATTTCGTTCACCCGTCGATGATGAACCCGGCGGTTGCCAAAAAACAATCGGGAATGCAGCAAGTCCGTGATTTCCCACGGTATGAGGCTCTCATTCCACGCCCGTTATCGCGTAAGATAGCGCCATCATAGTTGCCCAAGCGGAATCCATCATGTTGAAACAGTTGTTGTTACTCCCCCTTGCCCTGCTGCTGGGGGCCTGCTCCCTGACCCAGTACAATGTCAGCGAGGCCGAAATCAACCAGTACCTCAAAGATCAGGTCTCTTTTGAAAAGCAGCTGGGGATCCCCGGCATCATGTCGAGCAAGATCCGCCTGGACGAGATGCAGAGCCGTATCGGCCGCAAACAAGCAGATCGCATCGAGCTGGACGCCGCTGGCGACCTGCAGGTGAGCAGCCCCCTTGGCAGCCAGCAGATGAAGATCCGCTTTGCTTTGAGCGCACGCCCGGACTATGTGGCCGATCAGGGTGCCATCTATCTGCGCGATCTTGAGCTGCTCTCGGTCAAGACCGAGCCGGCCGATATCGGGGCCGCCCTCACCCCGCTGCTACCCACCTTCAATCAGTCGCTCTCCCTGTTCCTGTCGCAGACCCCGGTCTACCGCCTCGACAGCAGCCGCAAGAACGAAGCCAGGATCAAGGACAAGGTCGAAGCCCTCAAGGTGGAGCCGGGCCGTCTGGTCATCCCGTTCAAGCTGCTCTGATCCCCGCCACACTGGCACTTTCAGTGCAATAAACAGATAACCGTCCTTTTCGACAGCGCACATCCGGTTCAACGTGCAGCCGAATGGGGCGGTTTTTTACTTCTCAAGTCCCCATCAACACAGCATAATGCAGACCATTCTCATTTAGATTCGTCATGAGAAGCGTCAATAATAAAACCAATGGTGAGAAGGGACATGAGAAAAACCGTACTGGTTCAGGCGATCGCCTGTGCACTGATCAGCGGCGCCGCACACGCTGCCGTCAAGGTCGAAGATAAGACATTCAATACCGCCGCCAACATGCTGGCCTATACCGAATTCGAGCTCTCCGGTGAGCCGCTGGCCGAAGCGCTGGGGCTGGATCTGGATGTGCTGGATGCCAACCGTGCCGATGAACCGACCCCGTTCGACTTCGCTGCCGGCATCGAATCCTACGAATACTCCGAAGAGGCGATGTACGCCCTCAACTACCAATCCGGCATGGGCCCGCATCTGGTGAACGGGCCGCAAAACCTGGCCCGTGGCGGCACCATGGCCTCTCTGGGGCAACGGGTGTTGGCCATGGCCGACGCCGTTGGCTTCCCGGCTGATGAAGTGCCGCAGGGCATGTATCCCCTCTCCCTGCCCTACGCCTCCGCCAATCCGGAGTTTGCCCAGGCCGTCAACGCCACCCCGGTCAATGGCGACCAGATCACCATCAAGACCGCCAAAGGGACCGAGAAAACCGTCAAGACCCAGGTGCCCGCCTACTTCCGCGACTACAGCACCCTGCGCTGGAGCGGCAGCGACAACCTGCTGGTGCCCGCAGCGGTGGGCGGTATCCTGCTCAAAGAGGTGATGTGGTCCCAGGACTTCCTCGGCGGCATGCACGTAGCCGAAACCGATGAAGAGGTAGAAGCCGCCTCCGCCACCATGGATCAGGATGGCAAGCACAAGCTGGGCGTCTCTGCCGCCGATGGCTTCAATGGCATGATGCTGACCGAGCAGTCCATCGACAAGCTGGCCATCATGCAGAACCAGCTTGGCTTCGATGGCAAGCAACTGGGCGCCAGGATCACCCCGCAGTACGATCCGGCCAAGGGCGTTGTCTACTTCCCCCATCAGGTGAAAGTGACCGAAACCAGCAACAACGATGCCGGGGCCATCGGCAAGCTGGAGGTGGTGGATGGCTCCGCCCAGCTGCGCGATGCCTGGATGATGTTGTGGCCGCTCTCCGAGTTCTATGCCTTCAGCGATCAGCGCAGCGCCAACACCAACCAGAACCCGGCCTTCCACGCCGTGTTTGACGGCGCGCCGTTTGCCGCAGCACCGGCTGCCAACAAGGCCAATGACCTGGGCAAAGCGGTCGTGGGCAGCGATGCCTTCTCGCTGGCGATCAATCTCTCAAACCTCACCTTCAAGAACCTGGCAGCCCTGCACTTTGATACCAAGGATGGTACCCTGGTCGACAGCTGGCAGGCAGGCAAACAGGGCAAGCACGTCACCACCTTTGACGCCGCTTACGCACTGGTCGCCCTGCAGATCTTCCAGCGCGCTCAGGACGCGCTGCCGGTCGGTTACGCCGCCGGTGACAATGGCGAGCTGAACCTCAAGACCAAGCAGGGTCAAGAGGCGCTCGACTTGATCCGCAAACAGGCCGATTTCATCCTTGCCAACCTCAAGGGTAAAAATGGTCTGGTGCATGACGGCATCACGCTAGGTGGCAAGCTCGATGCCGGCCACTCCATCGATGCGCAGTTCGCCGCCATCCGTGGTCTGACTGCCGCCTTCCTCGCTACCTCCGATGCCAAGTACCGCACCGCCGCCCGCGAGCTGTTTATCGCCACCGACAAGGCCTACTTCAATGCCAAGGCGGGCACTTGGCTGGCGGGTAAACAGGGTGAATACACTCCCTGGACCCAGGCTGCCATCTCCGGCTCCCTACGCTCCGCCATGCTGAACCTGCGCAACGAAGGGGCCGAGAAGGCGCCCGAGTTGGAGCTGGCCAAGCTGACCGATCAATACGTCAGCTGGTTCCGTGGCACCGTCAACGGTGGCATGCAGATGGCCGAGTGGATCGGTGACTCCGGCGAGAACATCATCGAAGGTGCCGGCAGCGACACCGACGAAGATGGTGTACCGCAAGTGACCGCCGCCGGTGGCAAGCACGGCACCGCCATGGTGATGGCCGCCAAAGCAGTGGTTAGCGAATAATCTTCGCCATTCACCAGCATGAAAAAGGGAGCCAAATTGGCTCCCTTTGCATTACAGCGTCTGACACAATTTCAAGGGCTTTCCTCAAACCAGCTTGTCCAGCATCTCTTTGGTCACCAGCACAATTCCCTGTTCGGAGCGGTAGAAGCGGCGGCTATCCTCATCGGCGTTTTCACCCACCACCAACCCATCTGGCAGCACACATCCCTTGTCCACCACCACCCGGCGCAGACGGCAACCGGCGCCGATCTCGACCCCGGGGAAGATGATGGCCTGATCCAGGGTACAGAAAGAGTGCACCCGCACATTGGTAAAGAGCACCGAGTTGAGCACGAACGACCCGCTGACAATGGTCCCGCCCGCAAACATGGAGTTGATGGTCATGCCGTGCTGGCCATTGCGGTCCTGCACAAACTTGGCCGGAGGCGTCAGGGTCTGGCTGGTCCAGATAGGCCAGTTCTGATCGTAGATATCGAGCTCGGGCAGCACGGAGGCGAGATCCATGTTCGCTTCCCAGAACGAGTCCAGCGTACCCACGTCACGCCAGTAGGGCTTTTGCCCCTCGCGCGCGCCGACACAGGACATGTTGAAGGGGTGAGCAAATGCCAGCCCCTCCTCCACGATGCGGGGAATCACATCCATCCCGAAGTCGTGTTTGGAGTCCTGATTGTGAATGTCCTCCTCCAGCAGTTGGTAGAGGTACTCCGCCTCGAAGATATAGATCCCCATGGAGGCCAGCGAGCGATCTTCGCAACCCGGCATGGCGGGCGGATTGGCCGGTTTTTCGACGAAGGCGCGGATCTTGCGCTGCTCGTCAATATCCATGATGCCGAAAGCAGAGGCCTCGGCCCGCGGCACTTCGATGCAGGCTACCGTCACCTTGGCGCCAAGGCGCACATGGTCGAGCAGCATGGCGGCGTAATCCATCTTGTAGATGTGATCCCCTGCCAGCACCACCAGGTATTTGGGGCCATAGTCACGGATGATATCGACGTTCTGATAGATGGCATCGGCGGTACCGCGATACCAGTGCACCTCATCCACCCGTTGCTGGGCAGGGAGCAGGTCGATGAATTCGTTCATCTGGTAACGCAGGAAGGACCAGCCCGATTGCAGGTGACGCAGCAGGCTGTGAGATTTGTATTGGGTGACTACACCAACCCGGCGGATCCCCGAGTTGATACAGTTGGAGAGCACAAAGTCGATGATCCGGAATTTGCCACCGAAATGGACGGCAGGCTTGGCTCGGTTGTCAGTCAACTGCTTTAGGCGACTGCCACGTCCACCTGCCAGCACCAGTGCCATACTCTGATTCAACAATTGTCGTGCTTTGGCACTATTTTCTGGCTCTAACAACATGATTTACCTCTGCCTTGTTTGATCTGTTTCCAACTCATCTTCGCCTGTTTCGGTACCTGTGAAAGTGGTTTCACTCACATTTAACCGATTTCAATTGACCCTTTTCACCGAGTTGCGAGGAATAGCATGCTTTGCACCGCAAGCTTGGTTAAAATTCCCTCATAAAGCAGCCACTTCAAGGATAAAAAGATGGTTCACAAGCTTGGACGCCCCCTCTTCATGATCGCCACCATAGTGACCATACCCCTGCTGCTCCTGCAAGCAGTTTGGTTGGCCCTTCAGAGCACACCGCTCACTCTGACAGTTATTCTGGCCACCACACTGCTCGGCATGATCCTGTTGTTAATGCTGGCCATGCGCACCATGGACGGCATGGTCCAGCATCAGGAGCTCACCTGGGTCAAGGCCATCAGGAGCCGGGATCCCTCACTGCTTGATGAGCCCGCCTCCCGGGAAGTGCTGCAACAGCTGCTGGAGCAGTTCGAGAGTGCCGAACAGAGTGCCCATCGTCAGCTGACCGAACTGAGCAATCTGGCCACCACCGACGAGCTGACTCAACTACTCAACCGCCACGCCTTTCGCCGCGACATGACCGAGTTGCTGCAGCGGGATCAGGACACCCAGACAGCAAGTCTGGTGCTGATCCGCGCCACCGAGCTTGGCAAGATCAACGCCCAGCGCGGCTTCCAGTCTGGTGATGCCTACATCAAGGACATGGCGGCCCTTATCAAGCGGGTGGTGAGCCGCTTCCCGGGCAATCAGGTCTATCGCATTTCGGGGGCTGATTTCGCCGTACTGGTGCAACCGGTGGCCAATATTCCCCCCCATCTGCTGGGACAGGATTTGAAAGTGGCTTTCGATCACTATCAGGCTCAACACGAGCTGGAGAGCACCGGTTACTCGGGGTTGACCAAGCTCAGCAGCGGCCAGAAAATCGAGGCCGTGCTGGCCAGGGCGGATTTGGCGCTGGCACGCGCCCAGACCGAAACCATCAATGGCTGGGCCATCCAGCAGGATGACAACGTCTCCGATCTGCAGGGACAGCATCACTGGCGCGAGGTGCTGACTGAAGTGCTGGCACAGGAGCAGCTCAGCTTCACCTATCAGCCAATCCAGCCCCTGCACCGCAGCATGCTGGCCTACAACGAAATCTACACCCGTTTCAGCGGCGGCGATGGTACAGCCCTGCCCACCGACACCCTGTTTGCCATGGCCCAGCGGCTCGATATGGTGATGCGGCTGGAGCAACTGGTGATTGTTCATATAATGCGTCAATACCGGGCTTTTGGTGCCAATCAGAGTCGCTGGGGAGTCAATCTCTCCCCCAACCTGCTGCAAAACAGCGCCTTCCTGATCTGGCTTGACCGCCAGTTGCTCAAAGATCCCAATACCAGCGCCAATCTGGTGTTCGAGCTGGATGAAGAGCATCTGGAACGCAACCTGACCGGCGCCAAACGGGTATTTGAACTGCTGCGCCGCAACGGCAGTCGCTCGGCGATCGCCAATTTTGGCAAGGGGATCGGCTCCTTTACCCTGTTTCGCGAGCTCAAGCCCGACTACATCAAGCTGGACCCTGCCCTTATTACCGGGCTGGAGCAGGATCAGACCAACCAGCAGTTTGTGCGGATGATCGTCGATGTATCACATCGGATGGGATGTCAGGTGATTGCTGAGGGGGTAGAACAGCTTGGCCAGAAACAGCTGCTGCAGGGGATGTACGTGGATGGCTTGCAGGGCTATCTGATCGCCCGGCCGCAACCGCTGCGACCGGATATCAGCCAGCTGGGGCTCTTTACTGAGGATGCTTCAGCTTCAACAGGGTCAGAATGATGTCATTGAGCTGGCGGTAACGCTCCAACTCCTTCTGATCGTAACGGGTCGCCAGTGTAGTAGGATTGTGGCGGTTTTTGAGGTAACGGTTGATCTGCAACCGGTTGAACCCCGCCACCTGATAGACCTGGCCAAGCAGGCTATTGAGCTCATCGTGCTCCAGACCGGCTCTGGCCAGATAGTCCCCATCGGCGGGACTCTCGATCTGGTGGCTCCACTTGCCAATGCGACCACTCTCCTGCAGATAGCTGAGCCACTGCTCGATATAGAGCGGTTTGCACCCCGCCAACAGGTTGAAAAAGCCCACCGCATCGCAACGACAACCGCTCAGGAGCACGACCGCCAGCTGATCATCATCGCACTGGAAGGTCACTGGTCCGGCTTGCGCCCAATCCAGCGCCTGCACCCGAATGCTGGCCTTCTCACCCGCAGCTCCCGTTACGTCGAATACAAACATGGCGCTCCTCCCTTGGCAAAAGGTTGATGATGGACCATCCCCCTGACAGGTGCAAAGGCAAATCGGCTTTTAACTCATCAATCGGGCCATTCGACCATAAAAAAGACCGGCACCTTCGCGGATGCCGGTCTTTGTCCCGATGGCCTGTGCGTTCATGCCATCAATGGAGGCGCTTTCAGGCGTCCAGTTCAACCAGTGCCTTGGCCAGCTCGATGGGTTCGAGCTCCTGACCTTCCAGATCGGCGTTCCAGTTCGGGCCAACCAGTACATCATCTTCATCCAGATCGTTGATCCAGATATCGAGAAACTCTTCCAGATCGATCACTTCCGGCTCGTAATCGGCCCACTCGTCAACACAGTGCAGACGAGCGTCCTCTTCGGCAGACCAGAGCGGCATCACGTCGGCATCTTCAAATTCGGCTGAGCGGCAGACAACCCAGTCTTCCCCATAGCGCAGTCCCCACACCTGACCCGACTCGCGGACTTGTTCGATAAACAGTTGGAAATTGGCGTCAAGATTGTCGTTAAGCATGCTCATGGGGTTCTCTCTTTCTTTCGGGTGCTGCTGCATTGTCGGGCGACAATACGATGGCCAAATGGTGTCGCAAAAGTGACATGGACTCAAGCATATTGGGGTTATTCCGGCAAAAAAGCCGGGATAACCCCCATTAGCCTGCAAAAACGCCTCCCGATGGAGGCGCCTTGCAGATTAGGAGATCAACGCTCCCAGTAAACCTCTTCCAGGCTGTCCTCTTTCTCCGGCAAACCGCGGGAGAGACGGGGACTGCTCTGGGCCAACACCTCGTAGCTGACGCGGTTGGCGTATTTGCACACCTGGGCCAGTGAGGAGTAAGTCAGGAACTCGGAGATGTGTTTGGCGGAGTTGGGCACATTCATCCGGTGATAGGAGTTGGCCACCATGTCGTGCAGCACGGCGGAAAGCGCGCCATCCCCTGCCCCGTTGGTGTTCTTGATCTTCTCCGGGCCACCCATGTACGGGGAGATGTGGGAGTAGATCCGGGTCGGTTTGCGGCACTTGGCGCGGGCCATCGGACGGCTGAACTCATACATGTTGAACTCGGGGATGACGCCCGGCAACAGGGTATGAGTGGTCTCGCGCTTGTAGTCCTCGTCGGTGTAGCTCGCCATGTAAAGACCGATGGGGCCTGCGGTACAGAGCACCATGTCGGCCCAATCGAGCGCCTTGTCGGCCGCACCGAGCGGATCTGCGATGCCGGTCAGGGCTTCACCTTCGTCTTCGTTCATCGCCAGCACAGTCACGTTCTCGGCAATGAAGTCGCGCCACCACTGGGGGTTTTCGTCGATGACGAAACGGGTGCCCAGGGTCAGCACCACGGGAATACCGGCCTCGCGGGCATAACGCACCGCGGTCATGGCCGCCTCTTTCATCGGATCACCATCGTCACCACGCACCAGATAGGCGGTGATCACCAGGGCAGATGCCCCTTTGATCACATCCTCCGGGATGTGCTGCACATCCAGCTGGTTCATCTTGCCGGCGTTGATGCCGAAGCTGCGCTCGCCGCACTCGGTGATGAAGGTGAAGCAACGACCGATGGGGCCATCCACCGGCTGCAGATAGTCCAGATTGACGCGGGAAGAGGTGTTGCACAGATAGCGGTAGGCGTAGCAGCCGATGCGAATATCCTGACTCATCACACCCAGCAGGATGGAGTGGGAGTCGGCCAGTACCGAGTAGTTGTGTACCGTGTTGCCAATGGTGCCACCGGCAAACTCGCTCACTACCATGTTGTTGGCCTTGAGCTCGTCATAAATCCGTTCGGCCACGTCGTCGTTGATGACGACGGAGTGCCCCTTGCTCAGACCATAACGGGTCAGAAAGTCTTCATCCACATGGGCTTCAATATCAACCAGGGTCTGATCAATCCCGACCACGTAGGCTTTGCCCAGTTCGGTTAACAGGGGATTTTGCGGCACCAGGGGATCGCGTCTGTCGACAGGGAAGTAGTGTTTGGACTTGCGCTGACCGGGAAATTTCATGGCAATGTTCTGTGCTCTGGGGGAAAGAGGGGCGGGATTTTAACACAATCCGTCGCCCCGAAAAGTCGCCCTGTTTAAATAATGGAGTCAGTATAGACAAGGCTTGCAAGGAAAAACGTTTGCCTTTTCACCATAAAAAAACCACCCCGTCCGGGGTGGTTCAATAGCATACAAAGCGCCGGTTTTCAGGCGGCCGCCATCCCCTGCAACAGAGCCAGCACCGAGAAGAGGCCGAGGGCGAGCCAGAACAGCAAGGTGCCCAGAAAACGGGGCACATTGGGGGCTTTGGGGATCTGGATGCCGATGGCATGCAGGATGCGGCCAACCAGTAGCATGGCGCCACCGGCATGCAGCCAGAGCGCACCGGCACCGGAGAGCTCGCACAGCGCCATCAGCAGCAGGGTCAGCGGCACATACTCGGCAAAATTGCCGTGGGCCCGGATCGCCGCCAGCAGCTCGGGGGCCTCCCCCTGTCCTATCATCACCCCGAACTGGGCGCGGCGTTTGACCACCCAGAAGGAGAGCCCTAGAAACAGCAGCCCAAGCAGGCCTGCGTAGATCAGCGTGATATGTACCATGACTCGACTCCTTGTTTGACTGACTGCCGGTCACTCATGCCAATTCGCGGCAGATGAGCGAGACCATCATCCTGATGTGGGCCTGATCGCTGTTGAGGGCCGGAATATATTCAAACCGCTCGCCACCGGCCTCCATGAAGATCTCCCGATTCTGTACCTGAATTTCCTCAAGGGTTTCGAGGCAGTCGGCGGCAAAGGCGGGGCAAATTACATCGAGCCGCTTGACTCCGGCGGCCGGCAGGCCAGCAATGGTCACGTCTGTGTAGGGCTTGAGCCACTCCTCCTTGCCAAAGCGGGACTGGAAGCTGGCCGTCCACTGCCCGGCCTCCAGCCCGAGCGCCTCGGCCAGCAAGCTGGCGGTATGGCGACACTGGTGACCATAGGGGTCCCCTTCGTTCTCGTAGCGCTCGGGAATACCGTGGAACGACATCAGCAGGTGATCACCCTGACCGTGCTGCTCCCAGTGACGGCGCACACTCATGGCCAGCGCCTGAATGTATTCGGGATGGGCGTGATAATCACGAATGAGCCGCACCACCGGCAGATTGCGTTCTCTCTTCATCGCCTTGCCCCAGGCATCGAAGACCGAGGCGGTGGTACTGACCGAATATTGCGGATAGAGCGGCAACAGGATCACCCGGTTGACCCCTTTGGCCTTGAGCGCCTGCCAGCCATCATTCACTGACGGGGAACCATAGGTCATCGCCAGCTCCACCGGCACCTCAACCCCCTCCCGCTTGAGCTCCTGCTCCAGCGCAGCACGCTGCTGCTTGCTTATCACCATCAGCGGCGAGCCCTGCTCGGTCCACACCTGCTGATAGAGCTTGGCCACTTTGGGCGAGCGCGTCGGCAAGATGATGAAGTGGAGCAGCGGACACCAGAGGTAACGGGGCAGGTCCACCACACGGGGATCGTGCAGGAACTGGCTGAGGAACGCTTTGACGGCAGCGGTGGTCGGTGCGGCTGGGGTACCCAGATTGACCAGCAATATTCCGGTTTTCGTGGTCACGTTGGCTTCCTGTCTATCTGTCATTATGCAAAAAGGGCCCGACAGGGCCCTTCTCTATTTATCTGATGGCACGGGAAACAGTGCCGGCAGCAAAGATCAGCCCAGAATGGTGGCAAGCTGCTTGCTGACCAGATCAACCGGCTGAGTGCCGTCGATCTTGACGTAACGGGTGTGGCCCGCTTCCGCCTCTTTGCCGTAGAAACCGATCAGCGGCGCGGTCTGCTGATGATATACATCCAGACGCTTGCGTACTGTGGTCTCTTCGTCGTCGGCGCGGATCACCAGATCTTCACCGGTCACGTCATCCTTGCCTTCCACTTTCGGCGGGTTGAACACCACGTGGTAGGTACGGCCGGAGCCGGAGTGAACGCGACGGCCGCTCATGCGCTTGACGATCTCTTCGTCCGGCACATCGAACTCCAGCACGAAATCAACCACGACACCGGCGTCCTTCATGGCTTGCGCCTGGGGAATGGTGCGCGGGAAACCGTCCAACAGGAAGCCTTTGGCGCAGTCCGGCTGAGCGATGCGCTCTTTCACCAGACCGATGATGATGTCGTCAGAGACCAGCTGACCTGCGTCCATCACAGCTTTGGCTTTCAGACCGAGCTCGGTGCCCGCTTTGATCGCCGCACGCAGCATGTCGCCGGTGGAGATCTGGGGAATACCGTGTTTTTCCATGATGAACTGAGCCTGGGTACCTTTGCCGGCGCCCGGAGCCCCCAACAGAACAATGCGCATACACGCTCCTATTGATTGGTTATTCAAATCTTGCGAAGGCAAAAAAGTACACGGTTTCGCCCGTTTCTACAAGGGTGAGCCACCTGAATGAGCACTTTATCACCACAATAACCGGCTGTTCGAACAGGATTTCATCGCAAGGGGAAGACGCAAAAATAGCCAGGGATTCAGCATAGAGCGCCAAAAGCAGGAAGGAGGTACGACAGAAAAAAAGATCCCGGCTCAGGGCCGGGAATTGCGCTCAAAAGTAACTACTTGTCGCTCGTAGTAGGAACAGGGCAATAGTAGTTTGCCCCCTGTGCGTCAACAACTGTCAGATGTGACAGGCAGGCCGCTATGAAACCGGAACTGGGGATCCGGCGAGCAGATTAGCTCGGCTTCCTGCTTGCCAAAGAAGGCCACCCGCTCGCTGATATCCTCCCCTGCGTACTGTTCGGCCAGGCTCAGGTAATCCTGATAGTGACGCGCTTCGGAGCGCAGCAAAGAGACGTAGAAGCGGCTCAGCTCTTCGTCCAGATGGGGCGCCAGCTTGGCAAACCGCTCGCAGGAGCGGGCCTCGATATAGGCGCCGATGATCATCTTGTCGACTATGGTGGCCGGTTCATGGGTGCGCACATGCTGCATCAACTGGCGGGCATAGCGGGAGGCCGTCACCGGCCCGTATTCGATGCCGCGGGCCTGCATGATCTCCAGCACCTGCTCGAAGTGATGCAGCTCCTCCTGTATGAGCCGCACCATGGGAAACAGCAGCGGATTGCGTTCCAGCTCGGAAAAGACGGTGCGATCAGACTCCCCCATGCTGCGTTTGCCCAGGATCTCGGCCTTCTCCGGAATGGCATCCAGCTCGCGATAGAACTCCAGCTTGGGCAGCAGATGGCGCTTGCCCTTGGGCAGGCAGTAGCGACGCACCAGACTGTGGGCAGTGAGTGCGGCCTTGGTCTCGCAGTTGGCGTGATCGATGAGCAGGGTCGGTAAACGGGCCGGATCCCGCGCCATCTCTACCCACTCATCCGGGGTCTCGCACTGCAAAAACTGGCGCACTGGGGCTAGCAGATCATCCATCTGAACTCTCGTCTCTTAAAAGCGTATCGATCATATATGTTGCCGCCTATGCTAGCGGATCCCGCTGGCCATGCCCATATCCGGCAAGATAAACGGATGTTTTTCAAACAGATACACCCTACCCCTTCTGGCGGTGCGAGGTAGAAACGACAATGGGGGCCACTGGCCCCCATCTCGCTATCCCATCCGGCAAAACCGCAAACGTTTAACTGCCTTCGTTAAAAATTTCCAGATTGCTGGTGCCTTCCTGCCACTCACGCACCGCTTTGGTGTCATCGTTGCGCAGGGCGTTGAGGTGATCCAGATAGGACTGGTCCACGTCGGAGGTGACGTAGTGACCATTGAAGACTGAGGTCTCGAAGTGACGCAGATCCGGGTTGATCTCCCGCACGGCGGCTTCCAGATCTTCCAGATCCTGGAAAATCAGGCCGTCAGCGCCAATCAGCTTGCACACCTCTTCCACTTCGCGGCCATGGGCGATCAGCTCGTTGGCGGTGGGCATGTCGATGCCGTAGACGTTGGGGAAACGAATTTCCGGCGCCGCCGAGGCGAAGTAGACCTTGGCAGCCCCTGCTTCACGGGCCATCTGGATGATCTGCTCGGACGTGGTACCGCGCACTATGCTGTCATCCACCAGCAACACCTTTTTGCCCTTGAATTCGGAGCTGATGGCGTTGAGTTTGCGACGCACCGACTTCTTGCGCTGGGTCTGGCCTGGCATGATAAAGGTACGGCCGATGTAGCGGTTCTTCACGAAGCCCTGACGGTATGGCAGATCCAGGGTGTGGGCGATCTCCAGCGCCACGTCACAGGAGGTCTCGGGGATAGGGATAACCACATCGACGTCGAGATCTTCCCACTCGCGGGCAATCTTCTGACCCAGCTTGCGACCCATGTTGAGGCGGGCGGCGTAGACCGAGACCTTGTCGATGCACGAATCGGGACGGGCGAAATAGACGTATTCGAAGATGCAGGAGCTCATCTGCGGGTTTTCCGCACACTGCTCGGAGAAGAGCTGGCCCTGCTCGGTGATGTAGATGGCTTCACCCGGCGCAATATCCCGCACCGTCTCGAAACCGATGGCGTCGAGTGCCACGCTCTCGGAGGCAAGCATGTACTCCACCTGGCCCTGCTCGTCCTGACGACGACCGAGGATCAGCGGGCGAATGCCGTTGGGATCGCGAAAACCGATGAGACCATGACCAATCACTAGTGAAACCACCGCATAAGCGCCGCGGATCTGCTGATGGGTTCTGCGCACCGCGGCGAAGATATCTTCGGGGCGCAGGGCCATCTTGTCACAACGATCCAGCTCGTGGGCCAGCACGTTCAGCAACACTTCCGAATCGGAGGTGGTGTTGATGTGACGACGGGCGACCTTGAACTGCTGCTCCTTGAGCTCCTTGGCGTTGGTGAGGTTGCCGTTATGGGCCAGCACCATGCCGTAGGGCGAGTTCACATAAAAAGGTTGGGCTTCAGCGGCACTTGAGCTACCTGCGGTGGGATATCTGACATGACCTATGCCGATGTTCCCTTGCAAACGCTGCATGTGGCGCACTTCAAACACGTCCTTCACCAGGCCATTGGCCTTGCGTTGCCGGAAGTTTCCACTATCAATGGTCACGATCCCGGCGGCATCCTGTCCCCTGTGCTGCAACACCGTCAAGGCGTCGTAGAGGGCCTGATTGACGGGGGTGGTGCCAACTATACCGACAATACCACACATGTCTTTGCTACCTCGAAGTCACTATACCTGTTTAAGAAAACTGGATGAGTTCAGCATGAACCCGAAAAACCACTGGATCACCGGCTTGAACTCCGGCACCAGCTTGGATGCCGCCCACCAGTCGCTCTGGGAGAGGCTGGTGAAGGTATCCATGAAAAAAAGCAGGGCACTGACGATCAGTACCCCGCGAATTGCGCCGAAGCAGACTCCAAGCACCCGATCGGTACCGGAGAGCCCCGTCTTGTCCACCAGCAGACCCACCACGTAGTTCACCACGCTGCCCAGGATCAGGGTTGCCACGAACAGGGCCGCGATGGCCAGACCGTTGCGCACCAGCGCATCGGAGAAAGAGGTAAAATAGGCGGCGAGATCAGGATAGAAGTGGCTGGCAATAAAGAAGGCAACGAACCAGGTGACGAGAGACATGGCCTCTTTGACGAAGCCGCGCACCAGGCTGATGAGTGCAGAAAAACCGACGATGCCGATGATGGCGTAATCAATCCAGACCATAGAAAAAGATGTCCTGCGAAATTGCGGCGCAGTCTAACAAAAACGATTGCGCAATGCTTGATAAAATTGTGTTACATGTTCAAAGAGGCGCCGGAAACGCAGATTTATTCACGATAAAAACGGTTGAGCGGCGCCAGAATGCACAACGCCATGGCATGGCCATGGCGTTGTCGTCTGCAACGAGCGCTTACCCGATGTGGGTCAGGCCGCCCATGTAGGATTGCAGCGCAGCCGGGATGGCGATACGGCCATCTGCCTGCTGGTAGTTCTCGATCACGGCGACCAGAGTACGGCCTACAGCCAGACCGGAGCCATTCAGGGTGTGAATGAGCTGCGGCTTGCCATCGACACGCACGCGAGCCTGCATGCGGCGCGCCTGGAAGTCGGTGCAGTTGGAGACGGAAGAGATCTCGCGGTAAGTGTTCTGGGCCGGCAGCCACACTTCCAGATCGTAAGTCTTGGCCGCGCAGAAGCCCATGTCACCGGTAGAGAGCGCCATCACGCGATATGGCAGCTCCAGCAGTTGCAGCACCTTCTCGGCGTGACCCACCATCTCTTCAAGCGCTTCCCAGGATTTCTCCGGGTGAACCAGCTGCACCATTTCGACCTTGTCGAACTGGTGCATACGGATGAGGCCACGGGTATCGCGACCGTAAGAGCCCGCTTCGGAACGGAAGCAGGGGCTGTGAGCGGTCATCTTGATCGGCAGCTCCTGCTCGTCGAAGATCTCGTCGCGCGCCATGTTGGTAAGCGGTACTTCGGAAGTCGGGATCAGGGAGAACTTGCGCACCTTGCCCTCTTCTTCCCCTTCGCCGTCAATACCGGTATTGAACAGATCCTGGGAAAACTTCGGCAGCTGGCCGGTACCGTACAGGCTGTCCGGGTTGACCAGATAAGGTACGTAGCACTCGGTGTAACCGTGTTGCAGGGTGTGCAGATCCAGCATGAACTGGGCCAGGGCGCGGTGCAGACGGGCAATCTGGCCCTTCATCACCACGAAACGGGAACCGGAGAGCTTGACGCCGTTCTTGAAATCGACGCCCTTGGCCGCTTCACCCAGATCGATATGATCCCGTACCGGGAAGTCGAAGTGACGCGGGGTACCCCAGCGACGCACTTCCACGTTGTCGTTTTCGTCACGACCAACAGGGGTAGTTTCGCTCGGCAGGTTGGGGATGGCATCGGCAATGGTTTTCAGCTGGGCCAGCAGGGCATCCAGCTCAACCTTGCTGGTCTCCAGCTCGTCGTTGATCTTGGTCACTTCAGCCTTGAGCGGGGCAACATCTTCACCGCGACGGGCAGCCTCACCGATGGACTTGGAGCGGGCGTTGCGCTCGGCCTGCAGCTCCTGGGTACGGGACTGCAGATCCTTGCGCTTCTCTTCCAGAGCATTGACAGCCGCTACGTCCAGAACGTAGCCACGTGTCGCCAGACGAGCGGCAGCTTCATCGATGTCGCTGCGCAGATATTTGGGATCCAGCATGGGTTACCTACTTTTTTAATAAGGGATCTGGGCCTGAGTCATCATGACGGGCTAAAAAACAGATCCGGAAGTTAACATCGGTTGGCCCCCGTCGCCTTGAGAGTCAGGCCTTCGAAATCAAGAAGATGGTATCAGGCCGAAACCAACGGGGTCAGAGGGGCAGTGTAGCAGACCGCCCCCCTGCCCGAACAGGGACTATTTGGGTCGTTTTTGCCGACTTGTGCGGTCAAACACCCCAATTATTCCGGTACTTGACCAATTTTCATTCTGCTGACAAACAAGCGGGGCTATCGGCCCCGTTTTTGCGAGCTCTGTCGATCCAGCTCTTGGAGATAATCGAGCTTCTGGCCGATCTGCTTTTCAAGGCCACGATCGGTAGGCTGATAGTACTGCTTGCCGGCAAGCTCGGGGGGAAAATACTCCTCCCCCGCGGCATAGGCGCCCGGCTCGTCATGGGCATAGCGATACTCGGCACCATAGCCCAGATCGCTCATCAGCCGGGTCGGCGCATTGCGCAGGTGCACCGGCACCTCGAAGTCAGGGAGGTTTTTGGCATCATTGAGCGCTGCCTTCCAGGCGGTGTAGACCGCATTGCTCTTGGGGGCACAGGCGAGATAGACGATCGCCTGGGCGATAGCCCGCTCCCCTTCCGCCGGCCCGATGCGGTGGAAACAATCCCAGGCAGATAGCGCCACCTGCATGGCACGGGGATCGGCATTGCCCACATCTTCCGAGGCGATGGCCAGCAAGCGGCGGGCAATGTAGAGGGGATCGCAGCCGGCACTCACCATGCGGGCATACCAGTAGAGTGCCGCATCCGGTGCCGAGCCGCGGATAGATTTATGCACCGCCGAGATGAGGTCGTAGAAGTGATCCCCCCCCTTGTCGAAGCGGGCCACATGTTCCCCCGCTACGGCGGCAAGCAGCGCGCTGTCGATCACCCTCGCCCCTGTGCTGTCGGTTTCGGCCATGTCGGCCAACAGCTCCAAATAGTTGAGGGATTTACGCCCGTCCCCATCCACCGCCTTGGCCAGCGCCTCCTTCACCCCGGGGGCAAAGGTGAGCACCGGATCATTGAGACCACGGGGATCGGTCATCGCCTGATCGAGCATGGCGAGGATGTCGCTCTCCTCAAGTCGCTTGAGCAGATAGACCCGAGCACGGGAGAGCAGCGCGTTGTTGAGTTCGAACGAGGGGTTTTCGGTGGTGGCACCGATAAAGGTGATGGTGCCATCTTCGATATGAGGCAGGAACACATCCTGCTGACTCTTGTTGAAGCGGTGCACTTCATCCACGAAGAGGATGGTGCGCACCCCGCGCCAGCTGTTCTCTTTGGCCTTGTCGATGGCGGCGCGGATCTCCTTGATGCCTGAGGTCACTGCCGAGAGTCGCTCCACTTCCGCCTGACAGTAGTGAGCCACCAGCTCCGCCAGCGTGGTTTTACCGGTACCGGGTGGCCCCCACAGGATCATGGAGTGGCAGTGACCCGCCAGGATCGCTTTGCGCAGGGGCTTGTCAGCCCCCAGGATATGTTGCTGACCGATATACTGGTCGAGGTTTTGCGGCCGCATCCGGGCCGCCAGCGGACGAAAGTCCGATGAGAAATCCAGCGACAAGTTGCTCATCTGTATTGACCACCCAGCGTCACGCCACTCGCCTTTGACTGGCGCAGTGGCAAGCAATCCAACGACCGCTTGCTCATTAGCGCTGGTCGTCCAGTTCGACCCCCTTCGGGATCTTGAAAACAAATTCGTTGCCCTTGAGCACCGGCTTGCGGTTGAAGCTGCTCAGGGTGAATTCACTCCACTGCCCTTGCGCCTCTTTCACATCGAAACGACTGATGTTGTCTTGTCTGTCGAAGGTGACACGGAAGGAGGCAATCAGCTCATCCTTGTTACGGCTGGTGACGGTGTAGACATCCCCCTGCTGGGTCACGTCATAGTTCTTCCAGAACTTGTCGTCATTGCCGGCGATCAGAATAAAGGGGGTGTTGAGCACCGCATCTTTCAGCTTGAGGGCGGTCACCTGCTCGACGAAGGGATCATAGACCCAGACATCCTGACCATCGGCAACTATCAGGCTCTCGTCCGGCGAGGTGGTGTGCCAGTTGAAACGGTTTGGCCGCTGCACCAGCAGATCGCCGCTGGCCTTTTGCAGTTCCTTGCCCTTGCTGTCATAGACGGTCTGGGCAAATTTGGCGGAGAAGAGGCTCACCCCCGCCAGCTTCTGTTTGAGATCGCTGGCCGCATCGGCCCACACCTGGCTGCTGGCCATCAGCAGCACGGTACCCATCAACAGTTGTTTTTTCATCACGCTCTTCATAAAGACGCTCTCGATAAAAGGCCACGCCCGCGGAGGGCATGGCCAGGGATAGTATGAAACGGTGAGGCTTAGTCCCGCACCGGCGGCGGTGCCAGCACGTCGCGCTGACCATTGCCACCCGGTGAGCTGACGATGCCCTGATTCTCCATCTGCTCGATGAGACGGGCTGCCCGGTTGTAACCAATCTTGAACTTGCGCTGGACGCTGGAGGTCGAGCCACGGCGGGACTCCACCACAAAAGCGACCGCTTCGTCGAACAGGGGGTCGAGCTCTTCATCGCCACCACCGCCATATTCGCCGCTGCCACCTTCGCCACCCGACTCACCGGAGAGGATCTCCTCGATGTAGTTCGGCTCGCCGCGCAGTTTCCAGTCCGCCACCACCTTGTGCACTTCGTGATCATCGACGAACGCACCGTGTACCCGGGTCGGGTTGGAGGTGCCAGCCGGCATGTAGAGCATGTCGCCCATACCGAGCAGGGATTCGGCGCCGCCCTGATCGATAATGGTACGGGAGTCGATCTTGCTCGATACCTGGAACGAAATACGGGTCGGGATGTTGGCCTTGATAAGACCGGTAATCACATCCACTGACGGACGCTGGGTCGCCAGAATGAGGTGAATACCGGCGGCCCGCGCCTTCTGGGCGATACGGGCGATCAGCTCTTCCACCTTCTTGCCGACGATCATCATCATGTCGGCAAATTCGTCCACCACCACCACGATGTGGGGCAGCTTCTCCAGCTCCGGCGGCATCTGATCCATGGAGTCACCCGGGCGCCACAACGGATCCAGCAGGGGTTCCCCCTCCTCGATGGCGGCCAGCACCTTGTCGTTGTAGCCCTTGAGGTTACGCACCCCGACCGCCGACATCAGCTTGTAACGACGCTCCATCTCGCCCACACACCAGCGCAGGGCGTTGGCGGCATCCTTCATGTCGGTCACCACCTCGGTCAGCAGATGCGGGATCCCTTCGTAGACCGAGAGTTCCAGCATCTTGGGATCGATCATGATGAAGCGCAGATCATCTGGGGATGACTTGTAGAGCATCGAGATGATCATGGTGTTGACCCCTACCGACTTACCGGAACCTGTGGTACCGGCCACCAGCAGGTGCGGCATCTTGGCCAGGTTCACCACCACCGGCTCGCCGGCGATGTCCTGACCCAGGCCCATTGTGAGCGGGTTGCGGCTATCGCGGAAAGCATTGCAGTCGAGGGTTTCACGCAGGTAAACGGTCTGGCGCACCCGGTTGGGCAGCTCGATACCGACATAGGTTTTACCCGGGATCACCTCAACCACCCGCACACTGCTGGCAGACAAGGAGCGGGCCAGATCGCGTGAGAGGTTGGTGATCTTGCTCGCCTTCATGCCCGGCGCCAGATCCAGCTCGAAACGGGTAATGACCGGGCCCGGATAGACACCGACCACCTTGGCCTGCACGTTGTAGTCGGCAAGCTTGGCCTCCACCAGACGGCCCATGCGATCCAGCTCGTCCTTGCTCATCATCTGGGTCTTGGCTGGCGGTCTGTCCAGCAGCTCGATACTCGGCAACGGCGGCATTGTTGACTGCGGACGACGCTTGGGCTTGGTCGGAGCGACGGCTACCGGCGCGGCGACCTCGTCGTCCCCTTCGGCCCAGGGCAGATCCAGATCGTCCTCGTCATCGGCCACAGCCAGTAGCGGCTGGCGGCGCCCATTGGCAGCCGCCACCGCACGTTTCGGTTTGGCAGCCGGAGCCGGCTCATCATCTTCATCATCAAACTGTGGGTCGAACTCGAAGGTATCGTCGTCGAGTTCCGGCAGCCACTCTTCGGCTGCAGCCTTCTGGTTCTTGGCCTTGGGCTTGCGCGTCCAGCTGGTGTGCGGCTCATCTTCCTCGTCATCAAACGCGATGGCCCCTACCCCGCCTTCCAGCAAGGGATCCGGCCCCTCGTTGCGGGGTTGACGCCAGCCACCGGTCAGCCAGCGGCCGAGGGTGGTCGGGAAGTGGTAAACAGCACTGACCGAACCGGTACAGGCCGCACCGATCTGCTCGACAATAGTGAGCCAGGACCAGCCGGTAAACAGGGTGATGCCGGTTGCCACGAAGCAGAGCAGCATCAGGTTGGCCCCGACGCCGCCAAACAGCGGCACCACTGCAGAAGCGATCACATCCCCCACCAGACCACCGGCGGAGAAGTTTTGCATATCGTTGAAGTTCATGCTGGCAATGGCCGACATGCCGAGCACGGTCAGGATAAAGCCGATGATCCGCACCCCCAGGGTGAGGTAATCCACATCGAGCAGACGGCTCGGGCGCCAGAACAGACTCCAGCCCAGCAGCACCACCAGCGGCGGCACCAGATAGGAGAAGGCACCAAAGGTAAACATGGTGATATCGGCGAGCCAGGCACCGGCACTACCGGCGAGGTTCTTCACCTCCCCTTGCCAGGAGGTCTGGGACCAGCCGGGATCAGCGGGATGATAGGACAACAGGGCAAGCAGAAGATAAGCAGCCATCAGGGTGATGGCGATCAAGACGGCTTCGAAGATCCGTTGTGTACCTGATAAAGGAGTAAACAGCTTTTTATCGGCCAAACTCCGGCTCCTTTCTGAAAACATGTAATGCAGGAAATAAGGGGGCCTAGTATCCCCGAAAAGCCCATCGATTGTCAGCCAGAGCCTGATGGGACGGGGCCATATTTGCAATTATCTTTACAAGAAGAAACGAGCGGACCGGCCGCTCGTTTCTGACTGTCATGGTGTCTCATATGGAAAAGATACCACGGCATAACCTGCTTTATCGGGTGCTGATCACCAGACGACTGCTCTGCTTGACCTCTTCCATCACCACGTAGGTGCGGGTGTCATTGACACCGGGCAGACGCAGCAGGGTTTCCCCCAACAGACGGCGGTAAGCCGACATGTCGCTGACTCGGGTCTTGAGCAGATAGTCGAAGTCACCGGAAACCAGATGACACTCCTGGATCTCTTCGAGCACCTGAACAGCCTTGTTGAACTGTTCAAACACATCAGGCGCCCCGCGATTGAGGGTTATCTCTACAAACACCAGCAGAGATGCGTCCAGATAATGAGGGTTCAGAATAGCGGCATATCCTTCGATATAACCTTGTCGCTCGAGGCGACGAACCCGTTCCAGACACGGTGTAGGACTCAGGCCAACTCGCTTGGACAACTCAACATTCGAAATCCTGCCATCCTTTTGCAGTTCATTAAGAATGTTGCGGTCAATCCTGTCCAAATCCTTTAGCCGACTCTTAGCTTCCATCATTTTATTCCATCCTTTGGCTATTTTTTGGTAAGAATCACCAGTCATTTTATAATTATGGTCACAAATCCTGTCAATACCTGAATATACTAGGCGCAAATGTTGGTTAACATTTTGGCAACATGAAACACCAATCTATAGACGAGGGATAGCATGATTATCGGTGTACCTAAAGAGATAAAAAACCATGAATACCGCGTAGGCATGGTTCCGGCCAGTGTACGTGAACTGACAGCACGAAACCATACTGTTTTCGTCCAAAGCGGTGCCGGAAACGGCATTGGCTTCAGCGATGCAGATTATATCGCTGTTGGAGCCGAAATTTTGGCCTCTGCAGCAGAGGTTTTCGCCAAAGCCGAGATGATCGTCAAGGTCAAGGAACCTCAGCCTGTCGAATGTGCCATGCTGCGTCCGGGTCAGACCCTGTTCACCTATCTGCATCTGGCGCCAGACTTGCCCCAGACCGAAGCCCTGCTGAAAAGCGGCGCCATCTGTATCGCCTATGAAACCGTCACCGACGGCCGTGGGGGCCTGCCCCTGCTGGCCCCCATGTCGGAAGTGGCCGGACGCATGTCTATTCAGGCGGGTGCCCAGGCGCTGGAAAAATCGCGCGGTGGGAGCGGTGTTCTGCTTGGCGGCGTACCCGGTGTCGAACCGGCCAAGGTGGTGATCATCGGTGGCGGCGTGGTCGGCTCCAATGCGGCCCGCATGGCCATTGGCCTGCGCGCGGATGTGACCATCCTCGACAACAACGTCGATACCCTGCGCCGTCTCGATAACGAGTTCCAGGGAGCGGCCAAGGTGGTCTACTCCAACAGCGAGACGCTGGAGCGCCATCTGCTGGCGGCCGATCTGGTCATCGGCGGCGTGCTGGTACCGGGTGCCACTGCGCCAAAACTTGTCCGCCGTGACCACATTGCGCGCATGAAGCCGGGTTCTGCCATCGTCGATGTGGCCATCGATCAGGGCGGCTGTGTGGAAACCTCCCACTCCACCACCCACCAGGATCCGACCTATATCGTCGATGAGGTGGTGCACTACTGTGTCGCCAACATGCCGGGGGCGGTGGCCCGCACCTCGACCGTGGCGCTCAACAATGCCACCCTCCCCTTTATTATCAAGCTGGCCCAGCAAGGGTATCGTCAGGCACTGCTGAGCGACCCCAACCTGTTGCACGGGCTCAACGTGATGGAGGGCAAGCTCACCTGCAAGGAAGTGGCCGTGGCACATGGCCTTGCCTACACGGATCCCCTGACCCTGCTGAACTGATCTGCTCTGGCCTGCGCCAGTTGGAGATGAGTGAAAATCCGCCCGCGATGGGCGGTTTTTTTATTCCTTTATTTTGCATGTCACCCCTTGTGAACACGATTAGTGCAATCGACTCACCAGCCTTTGACCCCGGATCACGAATTACCTACAATCGCGCAAACTCATCACATCCCGGAAATGACATCATGAGCCAAGTCACTCACAGCAAATTGCTGATCTTAGGGTCAGGCCCGGCCGGTTACACCGCGGCCGTCTATGCCGCCCGCGCCAACCTCAATCCCCTGCTCATCACCGGCATGCAGCAAGGGGGTCAGCTGACCACCACCACCGAAGTGGAAAACTGGCCAGGTGATCCGGAAGGCCTGACCGGCCCGGCCCTGATGGAACGCATGAAAGAGCATGCGGAGAAGTTCGATACCCGCATCCTGTTTGATCACATCAACAGTGTCGAACTGACTCAGCGCCCGTTCCGCCTCAAAGGGGACAACGGCGAATACACCTGCGATGCCCTGATCATTGCGACCGGCGCCTCCGCCAAGTATCTGGGCCTGCCCTCCGAAGAGGCCTTCAAAGGGCGCGGCGTCTCTGCCTGTGCCACCTGTGACGGTTTCTTCTACCGCAATCAGGAAGTGGCGGTGATCGGCGGTGGCAACACCGCAGTTGAAGAAGCCTTGTATCTGGCCAACATCGCCAAGAAGGTGCACCTGATCCACCGCCGCGACGAATTCCGTGCCGAGAAGATCCTGATCAAGCGTCTGCACGACAAGGTTGCGAGCGGCAACATCGTGCTGCACACCCACCAGACCCTGGACGAAGTGCTGGGTGATCAGATGGGGGTCACCGGTGTGCGCCTGCGCAACACTCAGGACAACAGCACCAGCGAGCTACCGCTGATGGGCGTCTTCATCGCCATCGGCCACCAGCCCAATACCCAGATCTTCGATGGCCAGCTTGAGATGCAAAACGGCTATCTGAAGGTACGTGGCGGCCTCGACGGTTTTGCCACCCAGACCAGCATTGAAGGAGTCTTCGCTGCTGGCGATGTGGCCGATCACAACTACCGTCAGGCGATCACCTCTGCCGGTACCGGCTGCATGGCAGCCCTCGATGCCGAACGCTACCTCGACGCGCAATAAACAAGCGCAGTTGTGATATAAGGCATACCAGTCGGTATGCCTTTTTTATTTAAAGGAGTCTAATGAAACAGAAGATATTGATTGTCGAAGATAGCCTGACCATCCGCCGTATGCTGACTCAGGCCATTGCCCAGCAGACAGGCCTCGAGATCGATGCCTTCGATACCCTCGAAGGCGCCCGTCACTGTCGGGGCGAGGAGTATGTGGTCGCGCTGGTGGACTTAACCTTGCCGGATGCGCCCCGTGGCGAAGCGGTCAACGAGCTGCTGGCTCGAGGTTTGCCGGTGGTGATCCTCACTGCCGACATCAGCGAGGATAAACGTGCCGCCTGGCTGGAAACCGGCGTGTTGGACTATGTGATGAAGGATTCCCGCCACTCGCTGCAATATGCAGTCAGTCTGGTGCACCGCCTCTATCTCAACCAGTCGATCGAAGTGCTGGTAGTCGACGACTCACGCACCTCCCGTCACCGCACCATGGCCCAGTTGCGCAAGCAGTTGTTGCAGGTGCATGAGGCCAGTCATGCCCGTGAAGCGATGGCGATGCTGGAGCAACACCCGGACATCCGGCTGGCACTGGTCGACTACTATATGCCGGATATCGATGGCATCAGTCTGGTGCGGATGCTGAGAGAGCGTTACAGCAAGCAGCAGCTCGCGATTATCGGGATCTCGGTCTCGGACAAGCGCGGTCTCTCTGCTCGCTACCTCAAGCAAGGCGCCAACGACTTTCTCAACCAGCCGTTCGAGCCGGAAGAGCTGCAGTGTCGGGTCAGCCACAATCTGGAAGCGCTCGAGCAGTTCAACAGCATTCAGGAGTCAGCCAATCGTGATTACCTGACCGGTCTCTACAACCGGCGCTACTGGTTCAACGAAGGGCAAAAATGGTTTGAAGAGCATCAGCGCCAACAGACGCCTCTTGCACTCTGTGTGCTCGATGTGGATCACTTCAAGCAGGTCAACGATCACTGGGGCCATGCCATCGGCGATCAACTGCTCTGCCATCTGACCCGGCTACTGACCCAGTTCTTCCCCGATGCCATGATCGCCCGGTTTGGCGGAGAGGAGTTTGCCATGATGGTGCCTCACTGTACCGTCCCCGTGTTGATCAAGCGTCTTGAAGGGCTGCGTCAGCAGCTGCGCCAGCAACCCTTGTCACCGGAAAACCCGCTCTTTGTTCGCGCCAGTTACGGCGTGATCAGCGTCGGGCGGATATCCATGGACGAGGCGCTGAGCGTAGCGGATCGGCTGCTCTATCAGGCAAAGAACACCGGTCGCGATAAGATAGTCTCTCAAGAGACAGCTATCTGAATCCTCAGGGCATCAGTCCCGTGTATTACCGCCCGACAGACTTTCCGACAGGAGAGTCTGCGGGTTCCTTCCCTGCCACAGTCTCCCCATCACCATGACTATCGAAAGTCAGTAAGTCTTGTCGACTCGCACCCCATCATCGAAGTAGAGAATGCGCACCTTGTCCCCATTGGCAAAGACCATGGCGGGATCATAATCCTGGATCACGTTGATAAGGGCATTTTGCTCGTTGCGGATCAGCAGCTCCACCAACTTGTTTTCCACCACGGTTCCCTCGGACTGGTATTGCTGCGCAGCCGCAGCACCTGCGAGCGCGCCGACGGCGGTGGCGATTTCACGGCCATGACCGCCACCAAACTGGTTCCCCAGCAGGCCGCCCAACACAGCCCCCCCCAGCGTCTTCCAGCCAGAGTGCTCTGACTCCAGGATCTGGCGCTGGGTAATATTGCGCACCGTTTCGACCTGACCAAACACCACCAGATTGACCGGCCGCGCGGTATTGCGCTGGTAGACCTCCGCCCCGGCGGGCGCCGTGACAAAGCAGAGCAAGCTGGATACTATCAGGATAATGGCCTTCATCTATGAACCTCGTTGCCTTATGTCTCGCTATCTTACCCAACTGGATGATGAGCTTTGCTGGTTTCCCGACCCCAGCCATGCGCTGGAAGAGCCCAACGGCTTGCTGGCGATCGGCGGAGATCTCTCCCCTGCCAGATTGCTGGCAGCTTACCACAAGGGGATCTTCCCGTGGAATGAACCCCACCAGCCGACCCTGTGGTGGTCACCGGACCCCCGCGGAGTGATCCGCCCAGACCAACTCCATGTGGGACGGACACTGCAGAAGATTATCCGCCGTACCCCATTCGATATTTCCGTCAATCGCGCCTTTAATGAAGTCATTACCGCCTGCGCCGCCCCTCGTCGCACTGCCGATGGCACCTGGATCAGCCAACCCATGATCGAGGCCTACCAGCAGTTGCACCGGCTGGGTCATGCCCACTCTATCGAGATCTGGCAGGAGGGAGAGCTGCAAGCGGGACTGTATGGCCTCTCTATCGGCCGACTGTTTTGCGGTGAATCCATGTTCAGCCGGATTGATAACGGCGCCAAACTTGCCATGGTGGCACTCTGTCGCCACTTCGCCCGCCATCACGGCGCCCTCATCGATTGCCAGATGCAGAACCCGTTTCTGGCGACCCTGGGTATCGAGGAGTGGCCAAGGGCCCGTTTTCTGGCAGAGCTGGCGCGCCTTGGCCATCAACCACTGTTGGCTTCCTGCTGGCAAGAGGGGGAGATCAGCTTATGACTGAAGAAGTGATCCTCAAAGTAGGGCTGACTCCCAAGCATCCCTGCAGTTATCTGGATCATGAACAGGAGCAGTTGCTGGTGCTCATGGATCACAATCTGCTCAACGCCAACGGTTACGAGCGATTGTTGACTGCCGGTTTTCGCCGCAGTGGCAACGACATCTATCGCCCCCACTGCCCGGCGTGCCATGCCTGCCAGTCCCTTCGTATTCACAGCGAACGCTTTCGTCCCAGCCGCGGCCAGAAGCGGATCCGCCAGCTCAACAGGGATATCGAGATCGTCCTGAGCTACGATGACAAGCCCGAGTATTACCTGCTCTACGAACGCTATATCCGCGAACGCCATCACGATGGCAGCATGTATCCCCCCAACCGCAGCCAGTATCGCGGGTTTCTCCATTGTGACTGGATGCCGCCGCTCTACCTGGAGATGCGCAAAGATGGCCACCTGATCGGTGTCGCCACCACAGACCTGCTGCCCCACTCCTTGAGTGCCATGTACACCTTCTTCGATCCGGATTATGCCGATCGCTCCCTGGGCACCTTTGCCATCCTCTGCCAGCTCGATCTGGCCAGGAGAACCGGGCGAAGCTGGCTCTATCTTGGCTATCTGGTAGAGGCGTGTCGCAAGATGAATTACAAACGCAATTACCTCCCTCACGAGCTGTTAATTCAGGGGGAATGGAAAAATATCGACACCAAGCCCGAGTAAACTTTACACATAGCCTTAAATCCGGCATGATCCAGCGGTTTTTTGTTGTGGCTTATCAAGAGGATTCAATGGCTAAAGAAGACAGTATTGAGATGCAGGGCACTATTCTCGAAACCCTGCCCAATACCATGTTCCGTGTGGAACTGGAGAATGGTCACGTGGTTATCGCTCATATTTCAGGCAAGATGCGCAAAAACTACATTCGTATCCTGACTGGAGACAAAGTAACGGTAGCACTGACTCCCTACGATCTCTCCAAGGGACGTATTGTTTTCCGCTCTCGCTAAGCCAGGAATTCAGCAAAAAACCCCAACCTTTCGGTTGGGGTTTTTTGTCGTTTTCTGATCACTGACGCTTAGTGGGAAACAGCTTCAACATTGACCTGAAAATCAAAGCTGAGGCTGTCATTTACCAACTCAACCTTCACAATTCCCCCGTCAACCAGTGAACCGAACAGGATCTCGTTGGCCAGGGGTTTCTTGAGGTGCTCCTGGATCACCCGCCCCATCGGTCTGGCGCCCATGGCTCTGTCATATCCCTTCTCTGCCAACCAGTGGCGGGCACGCTCGGACACCTCGAGAGAAACTCCCTTCGCATCCAGTTGAACCTGCAATTCGACAATGAACTTGTCGACCACCTGATGGATCACCGTCATATCGAGATGGTTGAACCAGATGGTGTGATCAAGCCGGTTACGAAACTCCGGACTGAAGGTCTTGTTGATCACCGCCATGGCATCGTGGCTCAAATCCTGTTGCTGGAAGCCAATCGATTTGCGTTGGGTCTCCTGCACACCGGCGTTGGTAGTCATCACCAAAATGACGTTACGGAAATCCGCCTTGCGCCCGTTGTTATCGGTCAGGGTGCCGTTGTCCATCACCTGCAACAGCAGATTGAATACGTCCGGGTGAGCTTTCTCAATTTCGTCAAGCAACACAACGGAATGAGGATGCTTGATCACCGCATCAGTCAGCAGACCACCCTGCTCAAAACCAACATAGCCGGGAGGCGCACCAATCAGACGAGATACGGTGTGGCGTTCCATGTACTCGGACATATCAAAGCGCAGCATCTCGACACCCAGCGCCTTGCCAAGCTGCTGGGTGACCTCGGTCTTACCCACCCCGGTCGGACCAGCAAAGAGGAAGCAACCAACCGGGCGACGCTCGTTACCCAAACCTGAACGAGAGAGGCGAATCGCATCGGTCAGCACCTCGATGGCTTTATCCTGACCAAAGACCACCATCTTCAGATTGCGTTCCAAGTTCTTCAGTACTTCTTTATCTGAAGAGGAGACTGATTTTTCCGGAATGCGGGCGATCTTGGCCACAATGGACTCAATTTCCTGCACATTGATCACTTTCTTGCGCTTGCTCGCCGGCAGCAACCGTTGACCGGCACCCGCCTCATCGATCACATCGATCGCCTTGTCGGGCAAGTGACGATCATTGATGTACTTGGCAGAAAGCTCGGCAGCTGCACGGATCGCCTTGGCGGTATAGCGCACGCCGTGGTGGGCTTCATAGCGACTCTTGAGCCCCATCAGGATGCGAGTGGTGTCATCGATAGTCGGCTCGACAATATCGATCTTCTGGAAGCGACGGGCCAGCGCACGGTCTTTCTCGAAGATCTGGGCATACTCCTGATAAGTGGTGGATCCCACACAGCGGAGCAAACCATTGGAGAGCAGCGGCTTGATCAGGTTGGCTGCATCCAGCTGACCACCGGATGCCGCACCGGCACCGATGATGGTGTGGATCTCGTCGATAAAGAGGATGGCCCCTTCCTGACGCTCAATCTGCTTGAGCAATACCTTGAGGCGCTTCTCGAAATCACCACGGTATTTGGTGCCCGCCAGAAGAGAACCCATATCCAGCGAATAGATGGTACTGCCCGCAATCACCTCGGGGACATCCCCCTTGACGATGCGATAGGCCAACCCTTCGGCAATGGCGGTTTTACCCACGCCCGCTTCACCCACCAGCAGCGGGTTGTTCTTGCGACGGCGGCAGAGCACCTGAATGGTACGGTTGAGCTCCTGATCACGACCAATCAGCGGATCGATGCGCCCTTCCAGCACCAGCTGGTTCAGGTTGGTGGCAAAGCTTTCGATCTGGGCGGCCGAAACATCATCATCAGACTCGGGATTGTTATTGCTGCCGAGATCCGGCTTGTTATCCTTGCGCACCCCGTGGGAGAGGAAATTGACGACGTCGAGACGGCTGATCTCGGCTTTTTTCAGGAAATAGGCAGCTTGTGACTCCTGTTCACTGAAGATAGCGACCAGCACGTTGGCACCACTGACTTCGGTATTGCCGGAGGATTGCACATGGAAGACTGCACGCTGCAACACGCGCTGGAAGCCCAAAGTCGGCTGGGTTTCCCGATCTTCATCGTCGCGCGGTATGAGCGGAGTAGTTTGGGTGATGAATGCGCGGATCTCCTTGCGCATCTGCTCAACATCGGCACCACAAGAGCTCAGCGCCTCATGGGCTGAACTGTTATCCAGAAGGGCTAACAACAGGTGCTCGACGGTCATGAATTCGTGGCGCTCGTCACGGGCCAGTTTGAAAGCCTCGTTCAGCGTCTTTTCTAGATCTTTATTCAACATAGGCACCTCCCCTAGTACAGCTACAATGTGGTGTCACACTCGCCATCAAGTCATCAGATTCAAGCCTTTTCCATAGTACAGAGCAGTGGATGTTCGTTGTTACGTGCATAGGTGTTGACTTGGACAACCTTGGTTTCGGCGATCTCTGCGGTAAACATGCCGCAGACACCCTTACCACTATAATGCACACTCAGCATGACCTGAGTCGCCTTGTCCAAATCCATACCAAAGAACTTTTGCAGCACCTCCACCACAAACTCCATGGGCGTGTAGTCATCGTTGTTCAACACAACCTTATACATGGGTGGCGGCTGCAGCTTTGTTTTCTCTGCTTCTGCAATCTCTTCATTAGCAAAGAGTTCTTTCTGCTTGCTCATAATCGCGCTTTGGTACCTCTAGATTACTACCGTCTAACACAAGGTTGTCAATAGACTTGTTAACCAGATCACATCAGCTGTTAACAACTTCTTGACTCGCTCAAAAGTTAGACTAGATTGGTTACTTGCTAATCTGTGCCCGTCTGCTATGGGCCCATGTCCCTAGTTATAAAGGGCTGGCGCAGGTTACTCAACGACTTCTGGGTAATCAATAAAAGGATGTAGAAGTATGGCAACCGGCACAGTTAAGTGGTTTAACAACGCAAAAGGATTTGGGTTTATCTGTCCGGAAGGGGGCGGTGAGGATATCTTCGCTCACTACTCCACGATTCAAATGGAGGGCTACAAGACCCTGAAAGCGGGTCAGGCTGTCAATTTTGAACTGCAACAGGGGCCGAAAGGAAATCACGCTTCTGTGATTGTGCCAAACGAAGCACAAAATATGTAAATAACACTCGTTGGATAAATAAAAAACCGGTTCCTCTCTGAGCAACCGGTTTTTTATTGTCAGATTTCTGGCCAACCCTGCCTCCTCACGGGATCACAGGGTTATCACCAACCATGATCAGTCGTGATATTCACTGCAGGCGATCAGGGTATTTTCCATCAGGCTGGCGACCGTCATCGGGCCCACGCCACCGGGTACCGGGGTAATGAAGGAGGCATGGCTGCGCGCCGTCTCAAACTCTACATCCCCGACCAGCGAGCCATCAGCCAGGCGGTTGATGCCCACATCGATCACCAATGCCCCCGGTTTGATCCACTCGCCAGGTATGAAGTTGGGCTTGCCGACCGCAACAACCAGCAGATCGGCACGGCGTACCTGCTCTTCCAGATCCCGCGTAAAACGGTGACAGGTCGTGGTTGTGCAGCCCGCCAGCAACAATTCGAGGGTCATGGGACGCCCGACGATGTTGGAAGCACCGACCACAACGGCGTGCAAACCATGGGTTTTGACACCGGTGGTTTCAATCAGCGTCATGATCCCTTTCGGAGTGCAGGGGCGCAGCGCCGGAATACGTTGGGCCAGACGGCCGACGTTATACGGGTGAAATCCATCTACATCCTTGTCAGGCTGGATCCGCTCCAGCACCTGAGTGGTATCAAAGTGATCCGGCAACGGCAGCTGAACCAGAATGCCATCTACGTGGCTATCCGCATTCAACTGGTCGATCAGCGCCAGCAACTCTTCCTGACTGGCGGTTGCACTCAGATCATAGGAGCGGGAGAGAAACCCCACCTCCTCACATGCCCGACGCTTGCTGCCGACATAGACCTGAGAGGCGGGATCCGCCCCCACCAGAATGACTGCCAGCCCTGGAGCCCGTTTCCCTGCCGCCAACCGCTGTTGGACTTGCGCCGCGACCTGGCTGCGAATCGTTTGCGCAACCTGTTTTCCATCTATGATTTTGGCAGACATCGTTCTCCACTCACCATGTGTTCAACTGCCGCGCATTGTCGCATTTTTTTAGCCGGGATGTTAGCGGCAGACGCACGCCATACCTGTAGCGGGCAATAAGTAGGCACTTGAATTTACTGGGGGAAAAAGTCGTTGACGCTGGCCCTTACGCTTGGCTATGATGCCCGCCCGTTGCCCAGCACGACTCTTGTCGATATGCTGGTCAGGGATTTTCGGTGATTAGCGCAGCCCGGTAGCGCATCTGGTTTGGGACCAGAGGGTCAAAGGTTCGAATCCTTTATCACCGACCATGTTCATCAACTCGTCATCAAGACGAGTTGATACAAAGCGCCCTTAGCTCAGTTGGATAGAGCAACGGCCTTCTAAGCCGTGGGTCGCAGGTTCGAATCCTGCAGGGCGCGCCATTGATACTCTCCTTTTCTTCTGGATTGGCGAGTGTTGATGAAGATTTTAGTGGTGGCTGTAGCTCAGTTGGTAGAGTCCCGGATTGTGATTCCGGTTGTCGTGGGTTCGAGCCCCATCAGCCACCCCATTATTTTGTCGATAATCGCCGCAAGGTGGTGTCCATCGACTTGGAGCAGTGACCTTCTGGTCTGCTCCGCGAAAAACCGGCCTTGGCCGGTTTTTTTGTTTTTGCGCTCGACAGCACCTTACCTTGTCTGCAAGGCCATCATCCTCCAGATCGATAAACGCGGCTCCGCCCATTTGTCACGATGTGCGCCTCCTCATCGATACACACAGCCACTCTCCCCCACACATCAGCCTGCCCGGTTCTTTTTCTGTATTTCCCAAGCGCCATTGATATGCTGATCGCTCTTCTTCTCTCCTGCTTTCCGTTGGAGCTTTTCTATGCAACGCATTCTTTTTGTCGAAGATGATCCCGAGATTGGCCAGCTCATCAGCAGTTGGCTCGGTCGCCACGATATGGACGTGATCCTCGAGCCCAGAGGGGACATGGCGCTGGCCCGAATCGAGGCCGAACAGCCCGATCTGGTGCTGCTCGATATCATGTTGCCGGGGCAAGATGGCATGTCCCTCTGTCGGGATCTTCGGCCACGCTTCGACGGCCCCATCGTAATGCTCACCTCGCTGGATAGCGACATGAACCAGATCCTGAGTCTGGAACTGGGCGCCAACGACTACATCCTTAAAACCACCCCGCCCCCCGTGCTACTGGCCCGACTTCGGGTGCAGTTTCGCCAACACCAGCAAGCATCAACCCAACCGGCCGCCACCAGCAGCGTTCCCCAGCAACTGCAATTTGGTCTGCTGCGGGTGGATGGTCCGGGGCGAGATGTGCGCCTCGATGGCGAGAGCATTGCTCTCTCGACCGCCGACTTTGATCTGCTGTGGGAGCTCGCCTGCCACGCGGGCCAAATCTTGAGTCGGGAAGCCCTCTTTCGCAGCTTGCGCGGCCGGGAGTACGACGGCCAGGATCGCAGCATGGATGTGGCCATCTCCCGCCTGCGCCGCAAACTGGGTGATAACCACGACAACCCGACCCGGATCAAGACGGTGCGCCAGAAAGGTTACCTCTTCGTCCCCCACGCCTGGGCATAACCCTCTTTCGGGAGCACCGCCATGCGCCGCCTCTTTATCCAGTTCTATCTGTTGTTGATCGGCTGTTTCACGCTGGCCATCCTGCTGGTTGGCGTGGTCTATCAGGTGACCGCCGAACGGGCGGGTGATCGCTATCTCGAACGCATGATGCAGGGCTCTCTTGGCCTGTTGACCGGCGAGTTGGCAAGAACTCCACCCGAGCGCTGGCCCGATCGACTGGCCGAGCAGAGCAGTCAGTTTACCCTCCCCCTCAAGATCGGCGAGCTGACACGCCAGCCCTTGGCCAGCGAGGATCAGGCCTTTCTGGCCGCCGGCAACATTGTCATCGTCGAGGAGGATGACACCTTCCTGCAGCGCATCCCCGATACCGATCGGGTGCTGATTGTCGGCCCTGTCCCCTACCTCTCCTACCTGCATGAGCTGCACTGGGTCGATGTAGGGCTGTTGCTGGTGATCGGCCTATCCCTCGGCCTGCCCATCCTTCTGTGGTTGCGTCCCCACTGGCGCGGCTTGCAGCAGTTGGAGCAAACCGCACGTCGCGTAGGCGATGGGGATCTCTCCTGCCGAACCAATCTGCCACCGGGCAGCAGTCTGGCCCGGGTGGGGCTTACCTTCGATCAGATGACCGCCCAGCTGCAAGCCATGCTCACCAGTCGCAAGCAGCTGACCGATGCCATCGCCCATGAGCTGCGTACCCCGCTGGTCAGATTGCGCTATCGGCTTGCCATGCTCGATCCTGCCCCTGCCGCAGAAGAGCAGCGAGCACTGGAGCGGGATCTGGGCGCGCTGGACTCGCTTATCGAAGAGATGCTGACCTACGCCAAGCTGGACAGGCCGGAGCTTCCGCTGCAGCGGGATGAACTGGAGCTCGGCAGTTGGGCAGAGCATCACCTCGGCGACTGGCAAGCGTTGCGGCCGGAGAAACATCTGACCCTCGCTCTGCCTCCCATCAAGATGCCCTGGTGCGGCGATCAGCGTCTGCTGACGCGCGCGGTGGAGAACCTCATCGGCAATGCCCTGCGCTACGCCGAGAGGGAGGTTACCCTCTCCATCTCGCGGCTGCAGGAGAACTATTTGCTGGAGGTGAGCGACAATGGGCCGGGGATCGATCCGGCGCTGGCGCCCCAGATCTTCGAGCCGTTCGTGCGTCTTGATCAGAGTCGGGATCGCCGCACCGGCGGCACCGGGCTGGGGCTCGCCATTGTGCGCAGCATAGCGCTCCACCATGGTGGTGATGTGGCATTGCTTCCCGCCGCCAAGGGAGCCCGCTTCTGCCTCACCCTGCCTGTACATTTGGATACAAACCGTCACCAACCGCTCACTGAAGGGCCGCTGCTACCGTCATAGGATGACTGTCATGGAGAACGCTCCATAACATCAACCCGAATAAGGAAATTGAACATGAAAAAGATCATTCCTCTGACCCTGGCAGCCGTCTTCGCCCTCACTTCCGGTTTCACCATGGCGGCCACCCCGACCAAGACAGCCACACCGCAGGCGACCCAGACCAAGGTGGTGAAAAAACACCATAAAACCACTCACGCCAAGACTCCTGCCGTCAAAGTCGCGCCGAAAACCTAGTGATCCAACCGGTCACTGGATATCACAGAGGGAGGCTGACGCCTCCCTTTCCATCTCTTCCCGAAATTTTCCTGACGAGCGCCTCCCTCGTCCAAACCGGATCCACGACCCGGCTCCCCCTTTGCGGGAAACGGTCAATGACCACAGGAACATGGCATGTGGCGTCATCTGCTTAAATGGCTCGGCCCCTTGTGCAGCTTGCTGCTGCTCGGCACCGCACTGACCGTGCTGTATCACCTGACTCAGGCATGGCACTGGCACGATATTCGTGTGGCCATCTGGTCCCAACCCCTGCCGCGACTGGCGGGCGCCCTGCTGCTGACCCTGCTCAGTTATGGTTGCCTCTGCAGCTATGACATGCTGGCGCTCCATGCGCTGGGCAAGCGCCTTCCCTGGCAACAGGTCAGCATTACCTCCTTTATCGCCTACACCTTCTCCAACACCCTGGGATTTGCCCTGCTGACCGGCACCTCGGTACGCTATCGCCTTTACTCCGCACTGGGGCTCGCCACCGGGGAAGTGGCACGCGTGGTGCTGTTCTGCTCCATCACCTTCTTCCTCGGCCTGCTAGCGTGGGGAGGTGGCGCCCTACTGACCTGCGATGCATCACAGTTGCTGCCTGACTGGCCGCAATGGGCAGATACCTTGCTCAATCTGGCTGGCGCTATGGCGCTGCTGTTGGTGGCCTGCTACCTCTGCTGGCCCGCCCCACATCTCTCTTTGCGGAAACACACCCTGACCCTGCCGGGCTTTCGGATACGTCTGTTGCAACTGCTAGTCGCGCTGGCCGACTGGATGGCCGCCGCCGCCGTGCTGTTTGTGCTGTTGCCTGCAGATAGCGTCCCCTACCCTGTGCTGCTCAGTGCCTTCGTGCTGGCCAGCTTCCTCGGGGTACTGGCCCACGTGCCGGGCGGGATCGGCGTGTTCGAAGCAAGTATGAGCCTGCTGCTGGCCCACTACCTGCCGGCCGACAAGCTGCTCGCCTCGCTGCTACTCTACCGCTGCATCTATTATCTGCTTCCCTTTCTCTGTGCCCTGCTGCTCTTTGCGAGTCAGGAGATGCTGCAACAAAAAGCGCGCTGGCAGCGGCTACAGGGGCTGATGAGCGCGGTGCGCGAATTTCTGCCTGCCCTTATCAGCATGGGCACCTTTGCCGCCGGCAGCCTGCTGCTCTGCTCGGGCATGATCCCGACCATGCGCAGCCACATCGAAGTGTGGTTGCAGGTGCTGCCGCTCCATCTGCTGGAGCTCTCCCACGTGCTCGGCAGCGTGAGCGGTATCCTCCTGATCCTGCTGGCGCGCAGCCTCTACCGCCGTCACGACGCCGCGTTTCGCATCACCCAGCTGCTGCTGGCACTGGGTGTCGCCTTCTCCCTGCTCAAGGGCGGAGACTGGGAGTCAGCCCTGCTGCTCGGCAGCTTCCTGCTCATCATGACTCCCTGCAGCGCCCTCTTCTATCGCAAGGGATCGCTGCTCTATCCCCAGTACACCCCGGGCTGGCTCATCTCGGTCGGCGCCGTGCTGCTGGGAGCACTGTGGCTGCTGCTCTTCTCCTATCGTCAGGTGGAGTATGACCACGCCCTCTGGTTCCACTTCTCGCCCCACGGCGGGGCTGCCCGCGGCCTGCGCGCCATGGGGAGCGTGGTGGCAGTGCTGGCCGTGGCCGGGGCTGCCCAGCTGCTTGCGCCGCTGCGCGTGGTCGGTGAAAAACCGGACAAGGAGACGCTGGCGCGCGCTCACGAGCTGGTGGTTCGCGAAGGGGGGATCCACGGTTATCTGGCCCAGCTGCAGGACAAGTCCCTGCTATTCCACCCCGCCGGCGACGCCTTCCTGATGTATGGCATCGAGGGCAACAGCTGGATTGTGATGGGGGATCCCGTCGGTCGCCCCGAGCAGATCGAAGAGCTGCTCTGGCAATTTCGCGAGCGATGCGACGAGCACGACGCCAATCCGGTCTTTTATCAGGTCTCGGCCCGCTATCTTCCGCTCTATCTGGAGCTGGGGCTGATCCCCTTCAAGCTCGGTGAAGAGGCGATGGTCGATCTGGCCACCTTCGATCTGGCTGGCAGCCGGCTGCGCAACCTGCGCCAGAGCCACGCCAAGGGCAAACGGGAAGGGTTGACCTTCGAGGTGGTCGAGGCAAGCGCCGTGGCCCCCCTGCTGCCTAGGTTGCAGACCGTCTCCGATACTTGGCTGCAGAGCAAAATGGGCAAGGAGAAGGGTTTCTCGGTCGGCCGTTTCGAGCCTGACTACCTGACCTTGAGCCCGGCTGCGCTGGTGTGGCACGAGGGGCAGATCGTCGGCTTTGCCAACCTCTGGGTGAGCGATAACAAGGAGATGCTCTCCATCGATCTGATGCGCTACAGCCTGGATACCGGCACCGCCCCCATCATGGATTTTCTCTTTGTCGAACTGCTGCTGTGGGGCAAGGCGCAAGGGTACGCCAGCTTCAATCTGGGGATGGCCCCCATGTCCGGCTTCAACGATCACCCGCTCAACAGCTACTGGGCCCGCCTTGGCAATACCCTGTTTGTGCGTGGCAGCCGTTTTTACAACTTTCAGGGGCTCAGACGCTACAAGGAGAAATTTTCGCCCCGCTGGGAACCCCGCTACCTGCTCTGCAGCAGCAAGCTGGTACTGCCCAGAACCCTGACTCACCTGATCACCCTGATTAGCCGCGGCCCGCTAGGGCTGATCAAGAAATAGGAGGATGGCCAATGAGAGCCCTGATATTGCTGTTACTCAGTCTCGTACTGCCCGTTTCATCTTTTGCGGCGCACGCCGCCCCGGTCAAGGATGACCTGAGCCTGATTGAGCTGCCGGTCAAGCAGTCATCCGACACCCCCATGGTGATCTTTCTCAGCGGCGATGGTGGCTGGGCGGCCCTCGACAAGGGGCTGAGCGCCCAGTTTCAGCTGAACGGCATGCCGGTCGTGGGCTGGAGCTCCCTCACCTACTACTGGAAGAAGAAAACCCCGGAGCAGGTGACCGCCGATCTGGAGCGGATCCTCAATGATTACCAGACTCGCTGGCAGCGCCCTCACTGGCTGCTGGTAGGCTTCTCGTTTGGTGCCGAGATTGTCCCCTTCGTCATCAACCGGTTGCCGGAGCACTATCGTCAGGGGCTGGTCGGGGCCGTGATGCTCTCCCCCTCCACCAGCTCGGACTTCGAGATCCACGTCAGCGATATGCTGACCCACAAGGTGCGCAGCTACCCGACCGAACCGCAGGTGAAAACCATCCGCGACCTGCCGATGCTCTGCCTGCAAGGAACCGATGACGATAACGGCGACCGCCTCTGCCCCCGTCTCAACCAACCCAACGTCACCACCGTCACCCTGCCGGGAGGACACCATTTTGACGATAACTACCCCCAGCTCTATCAGGCCATCACCAAGCATCTGAACCTGCCCCCGGATCCGCTGACTGTGGAGCATTAACCCGTATCACCACGGAATGCCTTTCAAGTACCGAGCAGGGCAAATCAGCGAGCAATGAAAAGGGCCTCTCTTGCGAGAGGCCCTTTTACTGAATTGGGCGGAAACTTTAAAAGGATCGACCAATGGGTTGGCCGTGGCGTCAAAGTCACCGAGGCTTTTCACTACGATTGCCCAAGAGGTTCAGCCAGATGCTGGGCTATCAACAATGAGGATTTGCATTCCTATGCCAGCAACCACGCGGGGATTGCGCCAGAAAGCAAAAAGCCCTGATGTTTCCATCAGGGCTTTGCAATGTGGCGGTGAGGGAGGGATTCGAACCCTCGATACGTTGCCGTATACACACTTTCCAGGCGTGCTCCTTCAGCCACTCGGACACCTCACCAAATTTTGGTCTGTGGTTTAACGTGTTCAGCCAACACGGTGTTCGCTGCGCTGTTGCGCTGGAACGGGGCGTAATTTAGGGGAAAGCCCCGCCCGCGTCAACGGCTTTTTTCACCTGGCGAACCGTTCGAACACTTAATGCACAGATTCCGGTGCAACCTGGATTTCCGGCAGGTTGAGGAAGCCGGAACGTTCGCATTCGGCAACCAGTTCGTGGGTGGCAGCGATGGTGCTTTGCACGAACAGCAGGAACTGCTCGACGCTGAGTCCGGCCTTGGTAAAGACGGTGTGCCCGACCACCAGCCGCGGCAGGTTGTCATCGATGATATCGAGGAACACCTTGAGGGAGGGGTACTGCATATTGAGTCGGCCCAGTTCGGCAACCAGCGGCAGCATTGCGGAGGGGCGCACTTCCAGCTCGGAGGAGAACAGCAGGCCTTCCTCTTCCACGAAGATCCGGCTCTCCTGAATACCATCGACCGACTGCAAAGAGACAATGTGGATACCGTGACACTGGTCGCAGACATAGTGCTCGATACGAGCCTGTTGCAACCAACGCATTATCATTTCGGAGCTGGGGATATTCATCATTTCCACGACAAGATTGGGATCAAGGGGCGCAGTCTAAACCAATTTGCTATCAACAAAAAGCACGCCAACCCAATAACCCTGCGGCTCGCTTCTTTTTGGCAAGAGCTATGCATATACTCAGCCAAATCCACGACGACGCTTGCCCCACAGGGGGCCCCATGACTATCCAAGAAAAGTATCGCCTTCATCTGAAATCACTCTCGGATGAGCTGCTCACCCTGCAAAAACCCATCCGCATTCTGGATGCCATCAAATGGCCACGCCATCTGCAGGATCGCTTTCTGGCAAGCGGTGGCAGGGAGCTGCCCGCTATCGACAGGCACTTCTATGATGCCCTCCCCCTCGGCTTCGATCCGCGCAACAAGTATCTGGAACTCAAGGAGCTGCGGGACAGGATCCGCAGAAAACTGGGGCCACAGGACGATCTTGGCCGGATCCTGCAAGAGACGGTCGATCAGTACATGGTGGTGATCGAGATGCTGCGCCAGCGCGGCCAACCCGATTTTCAGCGTTACAGCCAGCTGCTTTATGGCTCTGCCAGCGATCACCTGCGCGGGGATCGCAAGACTCTCAAGGAGCTGGGCGCCCGCCTGTGCGATATCTTCTCCCTGCCCGGCGCCCGCCATCTGGTGCGCCCCTACCCCAAGGAGTTCGAAGGAGAGGCCGCGGTCGCCAAACTGCAGGGCAAGCTGTCGAGCTACTTCAGTGACGGCACTGTGCAGGTGAAGCTGAGCGATGGGATTGTCTCCGATGCCGCTGCCGGTGGCGACTACATCAAGCTCAACTCCCACGCCCGTTTCTCCGAGCTGGACTTGCAGGTGCTGGAGGTGCACGAGGGGTGGGTCCATGTCGGCACCACCCTCAACGGTCGCCAGCAGCCCTATGCCACTTGGCTGAGCGCCGGTTCACCGCGGATCACCGCCTGTCAGGAGGGGCTGGCTGTCCTGATAGAGACCCTCACCTTCAGCTCCTTTCCGGATCGGGCCAAGCGCATCTCCGATCGGGTGATGGCCATCGACATGGCCGAGCGCGGCGCCGATTTTATCGAGGTGTTTAAGCACTTCGTACAGCAGGGCACCAGCGAGCACGACGCCTACAAGATCACCCAGCGGGTCTTTCGTGGCGGCATGGTGGGCGGCGGCGCCTGTTTTACCAAGGATCTCTCCTACGTGCGTGGCTATGTGGAGACGGTCAACTTTATCCGCAGCGCCGTGCTGGAAGGGGTGCCCGAGATCCTGCCAATGCTGTTTGTCGGCAAGGTGACGCTTGATGATATTCCGGTACTCTATCAACACTATCTGGAGGGGCTGATCGCCGCCCCCCGCTATTTGCCGCCGATGTTTCGCGATCTCACCGGCCTCTATGTCTGGTTCGGTTTTGCCTCCGGCATGTCGCTGGTGGATATCGGCCGGGTACAGCACCATTTTCGCCAGCTATTTCAACGCCTGCCGGTGGCCGACCCCATCATTGCGCCGGTGGATATCGAGATCGACTGAACCGCAGAGAAGCAAGCAGGAAAATAAAAAGGGCGCCAGATTGGCGCCCTGCTCGACGATTCAAATATCGCAGCCGACTTACTTGTAGGCCCGACCTTCGAGATAGTGTTTGCGACAAAGCGATACATAGCGATCGTTGCCGCCGATCTCCACCTGTTCGCCATCACGCATCACCTGCCCCGCTTCGTTGACCCGGGAGTTCATGTGAGCCTTGTTGCCACACCAGCAGATGCTCTTCAGCTCTTCAAACTTGTCGGCCAGACAGAGCAGATGGTAGGAACCGGGGAACAGCTCACCGCGAAAATCGGTCTTGAGGCCATAGGCCATCACCGGAATATCCTGCTCATCGACGATGCGGGCCAGCTGGTAGACCTGCTCACGGGTCAGGAACTGGGCCTCGTCCACGATGAAAACATCGATATGTTTCTTCGCATGGCGCGCTTTCACCATTTCAAACAGATCACAGCTGTCGCTGAACACGTCCACCTTCAGTTCAAGGCCAACCCGGGCACTGATCACCCCGACCCCGAAACGGTCATCGATGGCTGGCGTCATCGCCAGAGGATGCATGCCCCGCTCCAGATAGTTGAAGTGCGCCTGAATGAGCTGGGTGGATTTGCCTGAATTCATGGTGGCAAATTTGTAGTGCAGTGAAGCCATGATACTGTTCCGAAACTGAATTTATGGGGCGCATGCTAACCAAAGCCCCTGACAAAACCAAGGGGCCCGCGGGCCCCTTGCTCTATAAATGTTACGCGGTGGCCAGCACTGGCCGCGCTTTGGCCTTTTTCAGGTGATAGCCGGTAAAGAGCACGAACCAGAGGGCACTGACACTGAAACCGGCCAGGCTGGAGTGCATCAAGCCCATCGCCAGGTAACCGATGGCCGCGCCGAAGGCGATGGCCAGTGCATAGGGCAGCTGGGTCATCACGTGATCGATGTGATGGCAACCGGCACCGGTGGCAGAGAGGATGCTGGTGCTGGAGATGGGTGAGCTGTGATCCCCGAACACCGAGCCAGCCAGTACCGCAGCCAGCATCGGCAGCATCAGGCTGATGTCGCTGGCGGCGGCCATGTCACCGGCCAGCGGCAGCATGATGCCGAAGGTACCCCAGCTGGTACCGGTAGCAAACGCCATGGCACAGGAGAGGATAAAGACCACGGCAGGCAGCACTTCGATCGGCAGGTTGCCGTTAGCCAGCGAAGCCAGGTACTTGCCGGTCTCCACGTCGCGCACCACGGCACCTATGGTCCAGGCAAACAGCAGGATGTTGATGGCTGGCAGCATGGCCATGACGCCTTGCGGCGCGGCCTTGATCCAGTTCTTGGCTCCCAGCTTCAGGCGCATCGCCAGACCGATGGAGACCACCAGACTGCACAGGGCACCGTAGACCAGCGAAGAGCCGACGTTGGTATTTTCGAACGAGCCGAGCACGCTGAATGGCAGCCCTTTCTCGCTCAGCACCGCAGCACCGGAATCAATCATGAAATAGATGGTGGCGGCGGTCAGAGTCAGGATCGGCAGTACCATGTCGATCATGCCGCCGTTGCTCTCCTCCGGGCTCTCCATATCCAGACCGATGGGGCGGCCCTTGGACTCATCCCACAGCTTGCCTTCCAGCGCCCACGCTTCGTGTTGACGCATCGGGCCGATATCCAGCTGACAGGCGATCACCACCAGCACCATGATCAGGGTGAAGACGGCGTAGAGGTTCATCGGGATCATCTCGACAAACGCAGCGATGGGGCTCTGCTCGGTCAGACCGTGGGCCGCCATGATGCCGCCAACCAGGGCGATGATATAAGCCCCCCAGGAGGAGATGGGCATCAGCACGCAGACCGGCGCCGCGGTGGAGTCCAGCAGATAGGCCAATTTGGCACGGGAGATCTGGAAGCGGTCGGTGACCGGACGGCAGATGGCACCCACCGACAGGCTGTGGAAGAAGTCATCAATAAAGAAGGCAAACACCATCATCCCAGTCAGGGCTTTGGCGCCCTTGCGGGTCTTGGCACGACGCTCGGCCCACTCGGCAAAGGCACGGGTCGCCCCGGAGACGCTCATCAGGCTGATGAGGCCACCCAGCAGCAGCATAAACAGGATCATGTTGACATTGTCACGATTGAGCGCGCCATCGACCCAGAAGATCTTGAGCACGGTATTCAACATGTAATGCAGGGATTCGAGGGGTGAAAACTGATTGAGCAGCAAACTGCCGGTGACGATGCCCACACCAAGGGACAGCAGCACGCGGCGGGTCATGATCGCCAGCGCGACAGCCAACAGGGGGGGAAGAACGGACCAACCGGAGTCGGCGAAATGACTAATGTCCATGATCTCTTTGCACCTAAAGATTACAGGTGGAGATCTACCGAGAGGATCTAAAGAAACAAAACCTATGGGGAGGTCATACTCCTCAGCCCCTTCAGGTAGCGCTCCATAGTGGATGACTATGGCAGTCCTGCACCTATTAGATGCAGAACCAGCAGCCCGGTATGATGGCCTGGCCACTTCGGCGCTGACTCCTTTCCTTGTGCATCACAGGCATCACCCTCCGCACAAATACTCATAGGCAGCGCGCCTCTACTTAAAGGTATTCGCCGCACATTTTATCGAGATGGCAGCTTATAGCAAGTTTTTTGATTAAATAGTCACGATAAACATATCAAGGTCGAAAAATGGTAGTCAAATGATGCAACAACGCCAGCTTTGGCGCTATTTTCACCTACTACGGCTTCATTGGCATCCAATCACCAAGCCTATTGCTGGCCATATTAAATATCTATATTGATGTTCCCCACGGATATTATATTTAACCCGGCTTGACTTATTTAAATCACCAAGCAAGAATCAGCTGGAACATAATATTTTTCTCTGACTCGACGTGGTAACTCCTATGAATGAATTTTTAAAGGTACTGCTTAATATCCGCAGTCTGCGTGCGACCTGCCGCGAGCTTTCTCTGGAACAACTGGAAGAGGCACTGGAAAAACTCTCTACTATCGTTGCTGAACGTCAGCAGGATGAAGCTGCCGAGCGTCAGGCCCGTGAAGAGCATCTGCGGAAAATTAACGAATATAGCGAAATGCTGAAAGCCGCCGGTATTGACCCGGCAGAATTGGTAAGCGCTGTCGCTACCAACCCCGGCAAATCAGAAAAAGCCAAGCGGGCGCCACGTCCTGCCAAATATCGCTATCAGGATAATGGCGTAGAGAAAACCTGGACCGGCCAGGGCCGTATGCCTTCAGTCATTGCCAGCGCAGTGGCAGCAGGCAAATCACTGGAAGATTTTGCTATCTGACAGCGCTTGCGTTGCTAATAAAAAACCTCGCCAAGGCGAGGTTTTTTATTGCCGCTTAAACGTGAAATATCAGATAGCCGATTGCGGACGATCTGCTGCCTTGACCCACAGCACTTCACGATCCCCTGCCACGCAGATGAGATAGCGGGCAACGGTAAAGAACCAGTCACTCATCCGGTTCAGATAGGGCAGCACCTCGGGATTGACCCGCTCTTCCCGGCTCAAGGTCAGCAGCAAGCGCTCGCAATGACGCACCAGAGTACGCACCACATGCGCTTGCGCCGCGGCACGGGAACCACCCGGCAATATAAATTGGCGCAGCGGTGGCAATGGCTCGCTATAACGATCTATCTGCTGTTCAAGGCGAGTGGTCCAGGCAGCATTAACTTGCCAAATTGATTCATTCTGGGCGTCGCTGGAGAATGCCAACTCGCCCCCCAGATCAAACAACTCCTGTTGCAACAGCTGTAAATCAGCCAATAAGCCGACCTCTTGCGATGGCACGTCACAAATCAGCAAGCCAATATGGGAGTTGAGCTCATCGATATAACCGTAGGTCTCGACCCGCAAATGATCCTTGGGCAATGGGATACCATCGGCCAGCCGGGTCATGCCCTTGTCGCCCTGCCTCGTATATATTCTCATACCGACATCCTGTTAATAATGGGAATAATCATGGACTCGAGTCCATTGAGTTTGATTTCGTAAGCCAACGCCAGCGTCTGGCCCAATTTACCCGCCGGAAAACCGCTGCGCGCCATCCACACCAGATAGGGCTCGGGAATATCGATGATACGCCGCCCCTGATATTTACCGTAAGGCATCTTGTTAGTCAGAGTCAGCAGTACCTGTTCGTCGGATAGCCAATCCATATTAATCAATATCCAGATATTTATGAGTCTGGATTGAGAGTCGCCAGTTACGCGCGATACAGGTATCCATCGCCAATTGGGTGGCCCGTGGTTTCTGGCTGATCGGCTGCAAGGCAATGACCACGTCCGGGCGCAGAGTTGCGGTCGCCAGCAGCACATCCAGCTCTTCAATATGGTGCTCGGTGGCCACCGGATGCTTGATCTCGTTGGCCCGCTCCAGCGCCGAGACCAGCACAGGCAGCCCCCCTTTCATACCGATCTTGGGGGAGACTGTTACCCAGGTCTGCTCATGAGTCTTGATCTCGCTGGTGCCACTGGTTTCAATTTGCACCTGATAACCCGCCGCCAGTAATGCTGACGAGAGTTCGTGCAGATCGTAGAGGCAGGGCTCGCCACCGGTGATCACCACATGGCGCGCCTGATAACCCAGATCGCCAAAGCTCTTGATAATCTGCGCTGTGCTGAGTTGGCTCCAGCAATCGGATTCGTTGGAACGATCCAGCACCGCCTCCTTGCCCACTTCACGAGCCGGATCAACAACCCAGGTATGACGGGTATCGCACCAGGGGCAGCCCACCGGGCAACCCTGCAGGCGAACAAAGATGGCGGGCAGGCCGGTAAAGATGCCCTCCCCCTGGATGGTCTGGAAAATCTCGTTGATTGGGTAGTGCATCTCGATCACAGCTTGTTGCAAAAGTCGCGGATTATACCCCAAGCCACGGCAAGACGCAGGCTCACTCTGCGCTTTTCTCGCCCAGCCCGGTTTTCTCAAATAGTCTGGCCATGATGCCCGCCTTATCGGCCAGATAGTTGTTCAGGCCGCGACGGCGCAGTTCACACGCAGGACACGTGCCGCAGCCGTCACCGGCAATGCCGTTGTAGCAGGTCAGGGTCTGCTGGCGCACCGTGTCGAGGTGACCATAGTGATCCGCCAGTGCCCAGGTCTCGGCCTTGTCGAGCCACATCAAGGGAGTTTCAAAACGGATACCGCGATCCAACCCCAGCGACACCGCCTGATTGAGGGCCTTGACGAACGCGTCACGGCAATCGGGATAGCCGGAGAAGTCAGTCTCGCAGACACCAGTGATCACCGCTTCGGCGCCTACCTGATAGGCATAGATGGAGGCCAGGGTCAGGAACAGGATATTGCGGCCCGGCACGAAGGTGTTGGGCAGCCCGTTATCCTGCAGCTCGCAGCTGACAGGAATGTCGTCACGGGTCAGGGCAGAGACCGCCAGCTCATTGAGCAGCGTCACATCCATCACCTTGTGGGCGGCAATCCCCAGTGCACTGCCCAGACGGCGCGCGGTGTCGATCTCTTCCCGATGGCGCTGGCCATAGTCGAAGGTGATGGCGTGCACTTCATCATACCGGGCCAATGCCTGCACCAGACAAGTAGTGCTGTCCTGACCGCCGCTGAAAACCACGACTGCTTTTTTCATCTTGATAACTCCTTGAATTGTCACGCGCGGCGGCCTTCGGCAAAGTCCTGCCACTGGGTATTCAACCGATTGAACAGGGTCAGCAAGGGCGCATAGCGCTCCGGCCTTCCCTCCCACCGGGACAAGAGGTGATAGCCCGCCTCTATGGTAGAGAGGGCATCGGGAAAGGGTTTCTTGCGAATGGCATATTGACCGGCAATGGCACCAATGCCGATGCGGGGCAAGCGGGCCAGTGCCGGGTTGCTCTGCAACATGCGATAGGCTTTGCGCCAGGTGCCGTCAAGCAAGATAAAGGCGACGGATACGGAGCCAGAGGATTCACTCTCCCACTGTTGGCGAAGATCGGTCAGCGAAATGGCATCCTCATCCGGCCAGAGTAGATAGCAGCGACGGGAAAGATCTGCGAGTAACCCATTGAGCCACTCATCGCAGGAAAAGTCCTCCCCCACATGGATCTCGCACTGTTGCAAAGAGGCCGCCAGCAGTGCCGCGGTCCCCTTGGGATGTGCCACCTCGTTGGGGTGCTGCAAGATGTAGAGGGGCGTGTGATTGTCAACCGGCACAATATAATCGCACAGGCAGGCTTTGAGGGCTCGGGTGCAACGTGTACAGTATCGACTGTTCTTGTCGTTGGACTGTTTCATGTTGTCAGACAAATCTGGATTGCTCTGGGTTATCACGCTCTCTCTCACCAGCTTGCTACTCTTCTTTACCGTTCCCAATCTTCAGCTCTCCTTCGATCGGCCCTTGATCGCCGGGGGCGAAGGGTGGCGGATCATAACAGGCAATCTGGCTCATACCAATCTGTGGCACCTGCTGCTCAATCTGGGCGGCCTCGCCATCCTCTATAGCCTGTTTCGCGACTATCTGGGTGGGGCTCGCCTGCCGCTGCTGATGTTGCTGCTCTGGTTGGCAGTGGGCTTGGGGATCTGGTGGTGGTGCCCGCAGACCCAATGGTACATGGGGCTATCCGGCTCGCTGCATGGCCTGTTTGTCTGGGGGGCAATGCAGGATATTCGCCACGGACGCCGCACATCGGGCTGGCTACTGTTGGCAGGGATGGGGCTCAAGCTGGCGATGGACTTCTACAACGCAGGAGAGACCCCGATATCCACCCTGATCAATGCCAGGGTACACATCGGCTCTCATCTTATCGGGGCCGGTGCAGGCCTGTTGCTCGGCCTGCACCGTGTATCACTGAGTGAGCCTGTTACGCACCAACCAGCTCGGCATTGATGCTGGCCAGCATGGCGGCCGGATCGGCAGCCTGCGTAATGGGGCGACCGATAACCAGATAATCGGACCCCGCCTCGACCGCGGATTTCGGTGTCATCACCCGGCGCTGATCCCCGGCTGCTGAACCGGTCGGGCGAATACCCGGGGTCACCAGCTTGAAATCGGCGCCCAACAAGGCTTTCAGCTCATGGGCCTCGTTGGCAGAGCAGACAACCCCATCCAAGCCGGATGCCTTGGTCAAGGTAGCCAGCCGGATCACCTGCTCGGCAGGGCTCACATCCAACCCGAGGGGGATCATGTCGGACTGCTCCATGCTGGTCAGCACGGTCACGCCGATAAGCAGGGGGGCCTTGTCGCCATAAGGCAGTAGCGCCTCTTTGGCGGCACGCATCATCCGCTCGCCACCACTGGCATGCACGTTGACCATCCAGACACCGAGCTCGGCACTGGCTGCCACGGCTTTGGCAACGGTATTGGGAATATCGTGAAATTTCAGATCCAGAAAGACATCGAATCCCTTGGCCACCAGCTGGCGTACAAACTGCGGGCCAAACAGGGTAAACATCTCCTTGCCTACCTTGAGACGGCACTGGGCCGGAGAGATACGTTCAACGAACGCTAAGGCATCTGCCTCGTGCTGATAATCCAGCGCTACCAGTACTTTGGGATCTTGCATCTCACATCCTATTGCTTGTTATTCACCGTCCAGACCACGGATCGGCTTGATGGAACCCCACTGGCGACAAGACGGGCACTGCCAGAACAACGAGTGAGTGGCAAAGCCGCACTGCCGACACTTGTGGGTTGACTTGATTTTGATCTGCTCGCCGACCAGCTGTTGCAACAGTTCGAGGCTCTCCTTGGCTGGCCCCTCTTCCGCACTGGCCAGCTGAAAACCCACCAGCTGGTAAAAACCTTTCATCGACGGATGACGACGCAGCTGACGCAGCACCAGCGAACGGGCCTGGCTCAGGCCATCACGCTCTTCAACCAGCTTGGCAAGGGCCAGGGTCACGCTGACGCCGGCGTGATCTTCCACTGCCTTCTCAAGCAGCGGGATCAACGCAGGCGTGCGCCCCAACTGCTGATAGCACTCGAGCAATTTGGGCATTGCCTCGGAGGCAAAATCGATATCCTGCTCGAACACCCGCAGCAGCTCCTTGCTGGCCTGCTCATACTCCCCCTCTGCTATGGCGAGCTCAGCGAGGCGCAAACTGGCCCGGGCACATGCCGGATTGATACTGAGCGCCCGTTTGAGCTTGGCCAGCCCCTCCCCTTTATTGCCCTCACGCAGCGCGATCTCGGCTTGTTCGCAATAGAAATGGGAGATGGGGTCGGCCAGCTTCTTGCCCTGGAATTTTTGCAGACGCACCGCCACATCGATGGCCTTATCCCAATCCCGCAACTGCTGATGGATGATCAACAGCTGTGCCAGCGCCGTCTCTTCATAGTCGCTGTCGTCACACAGCTCATTCCAGAGCGCTTCCGCTCGGTCCAACAGACCAGCAGCCAAAAAGTCGCGCGCAAGCTCCTGCAAGGCAAGCTGTCGCTGCTCCCGGGTCAGCTGGCGGGTTACCAGGTTCTGGTGGATCTTGATGGCACGATCGACCTCCCCACGCTGGCGAAACAGGTTGCCGAGGGAGAGGTGTGTTTCGATGGTTTCACTGTCCACCTCAAGCAGTTGGATAAAGAGATCCACCGCCTTGTCGGATTCATCGGACAGCAAATAGTTGAGGCCCGCCACATACTGGCGGGAAAACTGGTTACTCTGTTTTTGGGTGTCCTGGCGAACACTCCTGCGACCCATGTACCAGCCATAACCGGCGGCGATGGGCAACAGCAGGAAAAGCAGTTCAAGCATTGAGGAACATTATTCCTTACCCGGTGACCGGGCCAGCTCCAACTCGCGGGATTGACGACGCATGGTGCGGTTGAGGGTGCGGTTTTGCATTTTCAGGCGCAGGAACAGCAGGCCGAATACCAGCCAGCCCAGCAAAAAACCGCCAGCGAAGAAGAAGCCCAACAGCATGGCAAGCGAAAACTCACCCTGAGCGATCAGGTAATTGAACTGAACCAGCTGGCCATTTTGTGAGCCCAGCGCCAGGGTCAGAACAAACACCAGCACCAGCGGAATGAGGGCCAAAATACGCTTCATAAGAGCTCCCTGTCAGTATCTAATGAGAGGCTGATTATCCTTAAAATCGCAGGCAGACTCTAGAGTGAATGGGAAAAGAGTTTAAGAAACAAGACGATTGGCACAGGAATCGGTGCCAAAAAGAAAAAAGGCATACCCGAGGTATGCCGATTTCTGCATTATTCAATGATGTTGACGCGCTCGCGCAACTCTTTGCCTGGTTTGAAGTGCGGGACATATTTCCCGGTCAGTTCAACCTTGTCCCCAGTCTTGGGGTTGCGGCCCACACGGGGCGCACGATAGTGCAGTGAAAAACTGCCAAATCCGCGGATTTCAATCCGGTCGCCGTTTTGCAAGGTCGACGCCATCTGCTCAAGGATCTCCTTGATGGCGGCTTCGACATCCTTGGCCGGCATATGCATGCGGCTGGCTGCCAGTTGTTCGATGAGATCTGATTTGGTCATAACGTTAAATCTCCTTCCCCGATCACATGCAATATTCATTTTGCCAGGATAAAAAAGGGCGGCGCAATGCCGCCCTTTTCTTGCATCAAGGATTACTCACCCTTGGCGGCTTTGAACGCTTCCATCATAGCATTGCTGAACACAACTTCTTCTTGTTGGTTCAGGTTATCGATAGCAACACGCTCATCAGCCTCGTCCTTAGCACGGACAGACAGGCTTACGGTGCGGTTCTTACGATCAACGCCCATGAATTTAGCTTCAACTTCGTCACCAACAGACAGCACCAGAGTGGCGTCTTCTACACGGTCACGAGCAGCGTCGGAGGCACGCAGGTAGCCTTCTACGCCATCAGCCAGTTCGATAACGGCACCTTTGGCATCAACCTCGGTAACCTTACCCTTCACGATAGCACCTTTCTTGTTGTCAGCCAGGTACTTGTTGAACGGGTCTTCTTCGATCTGCTTGACACCCAGGGAGATGCGCTCACGCTCCGGATCCACTTGCAGAACAACGGCTTCGATCTCGTCGCCTTTCTTGAATTCACGCACGGCTTCTTCGCCCTGGTTGTTCCAGGAGATGTCAGACAGGTGAACCAGGCCGTCGATGCCGCCATCCAGACCGATGAAGATACCGAAGTCAGTGATGGACTTGATCTTGCCGGAAACACGGTCGCCTTTGGCGTGAGTTTCGGCAAACAGCTGCCACGGGTTGGATTTGCACTGCTTCAGACCCAGGGAGATACGACGACGCTCTTCGTCGATGTCCAGAACCATCACGTCAACCACGTCGCCAACGTTAACAACTTTGGACGGGTGGATGTTCTTGTTGGTCCAATCCATCTCGGATACGTGTACCAGGCCTTCAACGCCTTCTTCGATTTCAACGAAGCAGCCGTAGTCGGTCAGGTTGGTCACGCGGCCAGACAGACGGGTGGTCTCCGGGTAACGCTTGGCGATAGCAACCCAGGGATCTTCGCCCAGCTGCTTCAGACCCAGGGATACGCGGGTACGCTCGCGGTCGAACTTCAGAACCTTGACAGCGATCTCGTCGCCAACGTTGACGATTTCGGAAGGATGCTTAACGCGCTTCCACGCCATGTCGGTGATGTGCAGCAGGCCGTCAACACCGCCCAGATCTACGAATGCACCGTAGTCGGTCAGGTTCTTGACGATACCCTTAACTTCTTGACCTTCTTGCAGGTTAGCCAGCAGGCTTTCGCGCTCGGAGGTGTTCTCGGTCTCGATCACGGCACGACGGGAAACAACAACGTTGTTGCGCTTCTGGTCCAGCTTGATGACTTTGAACTCGAGTTCTTTGTTTTCCAGGTGAGCGGTGTCACGGATCGGACGCACGTCAACCAGAGAACCCGGCAGGAAGGCACGGATGCCGTTCAGTTCAACGGTGAAACCACCCTTGACCTTGCCGTTGATGATACCGATAACGGTAGCTTGCTCTTCGTAAGCCTTCTCAAGCTGCAGCCAGGCTTCGTGGCGCTTGGCTTTTTCGCGGGACAGCTTGGTTTCGCCGAAACCATCTTCGATAGAGTCCAGAGCCACGTCAACGGTGTCGCCGACGTTGATTTCCAGCTCGCCCATGGCGTTCTTGAATTCTTCAGCCGGGATAGCGGACTCGGATTTCAGACCGGCGTCAACCAGTACAAAACCGTTCTCGATAGCAACGACAGTACCCTTGACGATGGAACCTTGACGGGTTTCAACGGCGTTCAGGGACTCTTCAAAGAGTTGAGCAAAAGATTCGATCATTGTTTATGTCACAAATGAAACATCCACTTGCAATCCGGCACAAGCGGGGCTGTTTTAAATAATCTGCGCCATCCTTGGTGCAGACGACCGGATGTCAGCTTGCGCTGGCATCACCAAGTTGTTGCTCTGCATAGGCGAGTACTGTTGCCAGCACTTCATCTATGGTCATAGCGGTAGAGTCTACCACCAGAGCATCTTCTGCCGGTTTCAGGGGTGCAGTAGCGCGATTTCTGTCGCGATCGTCACGTTCCCGAATCTCGGTTAAAAGACGCTCAAAGTTAACATCAAAGCCCTTATCTTGCAACTGCTTATAGCGACGCTGGGCCCGTTCTTCGGCACTGGCGTCGAGGAAAATCTTCACCTCGGCCTCGGGGAAAACAACTGTGCCCATGTCACGACCGTCCGCAATCAGACCCGGGGCCTGACGAAATGCCCGCTGACGGCGCAGCAAGGCTTCGCGCACACGGGGGAAGGCGGCGATTTTACTGGCAGCATTACCCACTTCTTCGGTGCGGATGGTACGGGAGACATCTTCCCCTTCCAGGATCACCTTGACCAGATCGCCCTCAACCTGAAATTGCACATCCAGATTGGCGGCCAGCGGCACCAGTGAGGCTTCACTGTCCAGCTCTACATCGTGATGCAGGGCGGCCAGGGACAACACCCGATAGATGGCGCCCGAGTCCAGCAAGTGCCAACCCAGCTTCTCAGCAAGCAGCTGACACAAGGTGCCTTTACCTGCACCACTGGGGCCATCAATTGTCATTACGGGGGCCATCTGAGGCATAACTTCTCTCCTGCTCTGTGTTGCTCCCATCCCGAAGGGTGGGTTAATGGGCGCCGATTATACCCGAATGTGGTGAGCCTGGCAGTCATCAATCCGCACAAAGGGCCAAAACCCCGGCAGGCGACTGTGCTTGTATCTCATTTGGAGATTTCATTAAGCAATGCAGGGACTTGTTCTTATGGTCGTTCCTGACAAGGCGCGCTAAACTGGCCCCCTTTTTTGAGCCGTTAGTAGTAAGGAGCAACCTATGAGCAGCGTTACCCTCGTGGCCAAATCCAAATTGCCCACCCCTTGGGGCACCTTCACGCTGGTAGGTTTTCAGGAAACCGGCACAGGCAAAGATCATGCCGCACTGGTGATGGGCGACATTACCGGTGAAGAGCCCGTGCTGGGCCGGATCCACTCAGAGTGCCTGACCGGCGACGCCCTGTTCAGCCTGCGTTGTGACTGCGGTTTCCAGTTGCAGGCGGCCATGGAGAATATCGCCAAAGCCGGTCGTGGCGTGTTGCTGTATGTGCGTCAAGAGGGCCGAGGCATCGGCTTGCTCAACAAGATCCGCGCCTATCACCTGCAGGATCAGGGAGCCGATACCGTGGAAGCCAACGTGGCCCTTGGTTTCGCCGCCGATATGCGCGACTACACCATCTGCGCCGATATGCTCAAGCAGCTTGAGGTCAAGTCTCTCAAACTGATGACCAACAACCCGCGCAAGATGAAAGCGATGGAATCCTTCGGTATTCCGGTGGCCGAACGGGTACCGTTGCAGGAAGGGCGCAATCCCCACAACGAGTTCTATCTGTCGACCAAGGCCAACAAGCTGGATCATATGCTGAAGAAGTGAGCCTGAATTGACGAATGTCAGATTGTCAAACGCCTCCCATTGGGAGGCGTTTTTCTTGGGATGACCACACATCAACCCAAGCTATCTAAGTGGCACGGTCAAATTGGCCAGCATAGCTTCAAGCTCTTCGCCAGTGCGGGCAGCACAGTATTGTTCAACCCGCTCCCGGGTCAATTGCGGCGCGAGACGTCCAATCAGGTCATACAGATAGCCGCACAAAAACGCCCCTCTGCGCAACCCGATAGCGGCAACGCCACTAGGTAGCCAAGGCACCTGTTTGAGCAGCAGATCACCATCGCGCTGGGGCTCCCAGGCAAAAGTTGCCATCACTCCGATGCCCATCCCTTGTCTGACATAGGTCTTGAGCACATCGCTGTCGCTCGCACAGCAGGCGATCCGGCTCTCGGCATGAGCGCAATCAGAGCCATGAGTTGTGGAGAGAGCCCTTCCATCGGTCACCAATGCAAATTCCACCAGCTCGGCCGGGGTCAGCGATGTTGCTCTGGCCAATGGATGCTCCTTGGGCAGCACCAAGCCCCGTTGCCACTGAAAAGAGGGGAGCACAAGCAGATCGCTCCCATCCTCCGGTTCATCCGCCAGCAGCAGATCGGCAGCGCCATCATGCACGGCTGCTCGGCACTGCGCCGCACTCCCCTGCATCACCGTTACGGCCACTTTGGGAAAGCGGGCCATGAAACCCTTGAGGATGGCAGGCAGAATATAACGGGCCTGCAGATGAGTAGCGGCAATGGTGAGGGTTCCCTGCTCCGGATGCACATGCTGCCTGGCCATCACTTTGATGGTGGCGACCTTGTCGAGCACCTCGGCGGCGACTTTGATCACATCCCGACCTATGGGGGTGATCTGGGTCAAGTGTTTGCCGCTGCGCTCGAAGATCTGGATCCCCAGCTCATCCTCCAGCATCCGCACTTGTTTGCTGATCCCGGGCTGGGAGGTAAAGAGGCTCTCGGCGGTGGCCGACAGATTCAGCCTGTGGTTCGCCACCTCGACGATATAGCGCAATTGCTGCAATTTCATGGTGTAGCCCTCAAGCGAACCCACCGTTAATAGTAACAAACTTTCAGCAATGACCCGCCGCCATCAGGCCGGGCGCTCCTTGAGTAGAAAATCACGCAAGGCACGATTGGCCATGGAGAGCGGATCGCCACGCCGCCACGCCACACAGAGGTCGAGGTAGATGGGCGGGTCGAAGGGCACGCCACTCAGATCCGGCTCCTCTTCCAGCACCATTCGCAAGAAGGTGGTTACCGCAAAACCTTGCCGCACCACCGCCTTGAGCAAAGGGATCAGATTGCTCTCGAAGGCGATATCGGGCTCGACGCCGAGGCTCTGGGCCAGCGCCTCCATATGCTCGCGGTGGTAGAAACCGCGGCGAAACAACGCCAGCTCCTGAGCGAAAAACTGTGAGAGGGTGACGGCCGGTTCGCCGCGCAAGGGGTGATCATCCCCCACCACCATCAACATCTCTTCACTCAACAGATGTGCCCCCTCGATGGCGGGCGGCAGATCACTGGTGATGAGAATGGCCAGATCGAGGGAGCCATCCACCATCCGGCTGAGCAGCTCGCGGGTACCGGCCTCTTCGACCCGGATCTTGAGGCCGGGGTAGCGGTGCTTGAAGGCCATCAGACGAGGGGGGAAATAGTAGGAGCCCATCATATAGGGGATCCCGATCCGTACCTCCCCCCGCTCCAACCCCTTGAGCTCTGCCATCTCGGCCTCGGCCTGATGCATCTGCAGCAACAGACGCTCGGCATGGCGACAGAGCACCTCTCCCTCAGGGGTGAGCCGTACCGCCCGGTCCTGTCGATCAAACAGCCGCAGCTCGAGCTGCTGCTCCAGTTTGGCAATGGCCATGCTGATGGCCGGCTGTGCCACATGCAGACTGTTGGCTGCCTTGGTAAATGAGCTGGCATCCCTGACCGCCAGCAGATAGGTGAGCTGTTTCAGATCCATGTATCAATTCATCTTATGAGATGGATAACTTAAATATATTATATTTATAACTGCAAGGACTCTACCCTGACCAAAAGCAGTCAGGACAATACGCAATGATTGAAGTCGGAAGTCGCGAGTGGATACGTGCAACCCTGGCCCTCAGCCTGGGCTCTTTTCTGGTGTTTCTGAACCTCTACCAGACCCACCCCCTGTTACCCCTGATTGCCGAGGTCTTCTCGGTCAACTCCCTCTCGGCCAGCTGGACCCTGGCAGGATGCACAGCAGGCCTTGCCGCCTCCTTGCTGATCTGCGCCAGACTGGCGGATCGCCATGGCCGTCGGCAGGTCATGCTGGGTACACTCACCCTGGCGATCCTGCTCTCACTGTTGATCCCCCTGGTTGAGCAGTTTGGTTCACTGCTGTTGCTACGCATCCTGCAGGGTGCGCTGCTGGCCGGGTTACCAGCCACTGCGATTGCCTATATGGGGGAAGAGTTCAGTAAACGGGCGCTGCTCTCGGCGGTGGGGGTCTATATTGCCGCCAACTCCCTCGGTGGCATTGCCGGTCGGGTGGTCGGCGGCCTGCTGGCGGGCTGGTTTGGCGACTGGCAACATACCTTTCTGGGGATCGGTGTGATCAGCCTGTCACTGCTGCCGCTGGTCTTCTGGCTGCTGCCCCATCAGACCCGCTTTGTGGCGAGCGCCCCCGTTCGCGGCCAATTTGCTCGCGCCTTGCAGCAGCACCTGACCAATCCCTTGCTGGTAGGGGCTTACCTTATCGGGGGACTCAACTTTATGGTGTTTCTGAACCAGTTCAGTTATCTCACCTTCCTGCTGGCAAAGCCCCCATTCTCCTTGCCCACCCAGTGGCTCGGCATGCTGTTTCTCACCTATCTCTCGGGGACGGTGGCCTCCTCACTGAGCGGCCGCTTTGCCAACCGCTGGGGGGCACAACGCATGCTGCTGGTCGGGATCGCCCTGATGGCCCTCGGCAGTCTATGGCTACTGCAAGCTAGCCTGCTCGGGATCCTGAGTGGCTTGCTGATCTCCAGCTTCGGCTTTTTCCTGGCACACGCCTGCGCTAGTGCCTGGGTTGGTCATCATGTCGAACACAACCGCGCCCTCGCCTCCTCTCTCTATCTGGTAGCCTACTATCTGGGAGCCAGTCTGGGGGGACTTTACCTACACCCCTTCTGGGAGCAGGGCGAGCTGGGCGGTCTGGTCATGGGTATTGAACTGGTCCTCATCTTGACGGCCGGCTTGAGCCTCTGGCTCGGCCGTCTCAAGCAGCGAAGCCAATCGCCACTGCCCGCCCAGCAACCCCACCGACACGGGTAACAGGCTCAGCGCAAACAGGGTCACCCACGAGCAGATAGCGCTCTCGCAACCCAGCACCGCCAGATAGCAAAAGGGGTCACACCGGTGACCCCTTTTGCTGCGTTATTCAAGAGCCTGTCAGGCTCGCACCGCATAGAGCGCAGGATCACTCCTGATCGAAATAATCCGCAGGCACCGCGACCACAGCACCGGTCGCCACCTCTTCGGCGATCACCTCAGCCAGCGAGCGTAAGTGAAACTTGATCTGACCGGAGGGCAACATCAGGCCGATATCGGGGTTGCGGGTATCCTGCATATTGCCGGTTTTGAATGGCTGCTCGGGATAGCGCGCTACCAGATCCTGCAGTGAAGTAACCACCAGCTCGATATGTTCCAGTCCTGCCTGATGGATGCGCCCCGGTTTCGGCGCCGCCAGCTCGATACAGGGTACCTGCACCTCACCAGCCAGCAGTGGCTGATGCAACTGATAAGTGGCAATCGGGCGACCGCCGATCATCCCCTCCACCAGCAAGGAGCCCGCTTCAGCCAATACAGCACACAGCGCGCGGTACTCCTGCAAGGTCGCCGCCCGATAACAGAGGTGATCGACCGTTGGCTGGGAAAATGTGACGCCAGCAGCGGCCAGTTCGGTCAACAGCTGAGAAACAAATGGGGCCATTGGCCCCAGTGTGGAATCGAGTGGGTGGGACATGCTTACCATTTCTTCTTGGGTTGAAACAGGACATCGAGCTCGTCGGCTTCCTTGTCCTTGATGTTTTGCAGATCCTGCGCGCTGTTTTGCTGCTGCAGCTCTTCAAGCTCCTTGAGCCCCTGACGCATATCCTCTTCACGAGCCAACAGATAGGGATCCTTGTCGCCAATGCTGGCCATTGCCGACAACCCCTTGGTATAGAGCTGGCGGCAAGTACCATATTGGCCCTGAATGCGGGCATCCATCGCCCGCTTGACCAGATTCGAGATGTTGATTTTGAGCTGCATCAGCTCGAGACGACGATCTTCCTGAGCAAACCCCTGCGGATCAATTTTGCCCTTGTTGTGCTCGACACGCAGTACGGCACGTAGCTTTTTTACCAGCTGCAACATCTGGATCGCCTGACGATCAGACTCGGGGGTTTTGAAGTGCCCCTCATCCTGCGCACTGTAATTTTCCTGCACGTTCTTGATCTGGATCTGCACATCGGCGATGCGCTGCTTGATCTGGTTGTTGGGCATCACCTGGGCGATGGCGCGATAGGCATCAAGGATCCGGTGCTGCAACAGCAACACCATGTTTTTGGAGAAAGGCACCAGATTGACGTTCAGCAGTACCTCTTCGGTCTCGTCGGCTACCGTCTTGTGTCTGGCAACGGCGTGACGCTTTTCAGCCTCCGCCTTCTGCTTATATTGCTGTACCACGTTATAGGCGATAACCAAAAACAGGAGCGCGCCGATAGACAGCAATACCAAAGTTAAAATCATAGGATGTCCAAACCCCTGTCCCAATCCAATTGCGTGATCCTACAACAGCTTATCTACTTAAGGTAGCCTGTAGATCCCCCCTTGCCCACGATTTGTCGCCAAGCTGTATACCCGGTCTCAGGGAAAGATTTCAGGATCACGGGAAAATGACCATGGTGGTCATCACTCCCATAGTATCGCCCATCAGCGCCATTACTTGAGGTTAAAGCCCTGCGATTGCAGGAATCCCAGCATGAAAGGGCGGGACTCCTTGCCCAGAATGGCGCGGATCTGGCTACTCCAGGTCTGCTGTTTGTTGTTGCTGCTGCGGGCCTGATAGTAGTCCGCGATCTGCTGATCGTACCGGGCCAGCAGGTCGCGATCCAGCTCGTGCTGGTAGCGCTCCTGATGCACCACCAATCCCCTGGGCAGGCGGGGTTTCTGCTCCGGCTGCTGAGCAGGGTGGCCAAGGCAGAGGCCAAACAGCGGGATCACCTGATGGGGCAAGCCCAGTAGCTCGCTCACCTCGGCAGGATGGTTGCGAATGCCGCCGATATAGACCCCGCCCAGTCCCAACGACTGCGCCGCCAGCAGGGCATTTTGCGCCATCAGGGCGCCGTCAATGGCACCGATCAACAACTGCTCCGCATAACCGGTCTGGGCCTCGGGCACGATCTGGCTGTGACGATGGTAATCGGCGCAGAACACCAGAAACTCGGCCGCCTGCACCACATAGGGTTGATTGCCCGCCAGCATGGCCAGCTGCTGACGCGCCTCGGGTTCACTGACTCGCACAATACTGGTCACCTGCAAAAAGCTCGAGGTCGAGGCGGACTGGGCGGCGGCGAGAATGACATCCAGCTGCTGCGGGGCGATCGGCTCGGCAGTGAACTGACGAATGGAGCGATGGGAAAGGATAAGATCGATGGTCTGATTCATGGCACCTCCAAAATGAGGTAACACCATAGCGAAAAAAACGAGGGAGCCCAAGGCTCCCTCGCACACCCAGCTTAAGGGGCCGGATAGACGTAAGGGGCTTGCAACCCGAGCGGGAAGCCGAGCGCCCAGTAGAGCAGCAGGAAAATCGTCCAGCTCACCAGGAAGGCCAGCGAGTAGGGCAGCATCATGGAGACCAGAGTGCCAATCCCGGTGCTCTTCACATACTGCTGGCAATAGACCACCACCAGCGGGAAGAAGACCATCAGCGGGGTGATGATATTGGAAGCAGAATCCCCGACCCGATAGGCCGCCTGGGTCAGCTCGGGGGAGATCCCCACCGCCATCAACATGGGTACCAGGATCGGGCTGATCAGCGCCCACTTGGCGGAGGCCGAGCCGACTACCAGATTGACGCTGGCTGTGAGCAGGATCATCCCGACGATAGTCACCTCACCGGGCAGCGCCAGCGCATGGAGCACTTCGGCACCGGAAAGGGCCAGCAGGGTGCCCAGATTGGAGTCACCAAACGCCTTGATGAAGAGCGCGCAGAAGAAAGCCATCACCATGTAGGAGCCCATCTTGTTCATGGTGGCCGACATGGCATCGATCACATCCTTGCCGCTCTTGAAGCTGCCTGCGACAAAGCCGTAGACAATCCCGGGCAGGATAAAGAGCAGGAAGATGAGCGGCACTATGGACTTCATCACGGGGGCAGCGAAGGTGGTCAGGGAGCCATCGGCAGCACGCAGCGGGGAATCGTTCGGGGAGAGCGCCAGCGCCAGCAGCACGATAGCCGCCAGCATGGCAAACCCGGCCCAGTTGAAGGCTCGGCTCTCTTGCGCGCTGTAGCGCCCCATCTCGTCGGCACTCTCCAGATCCTCGTTAAGCGCCACATGCTTGAGGCGCGGCTCCACCACCTTTTCGGTAATGAACCAGCCGACGCAGATGATCAGCAGCGAAGAGGCTCCGGTAAAGATGATGTTGCAAAGGGTGTTGACCATGTAGTCAGGATCGAGCAACTGAGCGGCGGACTGGGTAAAGCCCTGCAGCAACGCATCCCCGCCGGAGGGCAGGAAGTTGGCGGCAAAACCGCCGGAGACACCGGCAAAGGCGGCGGCGATCCCCGCCAGCGGATGGCGTCCGGCAGCGTGGAAGATGATGCCACCGATGGGGATCACCAGCACATAGCCCGCATCTGCAGCGGTGTGGCTGACGATCGCTACCAGGATCAGCATGGGAGTGAGAAAACGGGCAGGCGTCACTTTGAGCAACTTTTTCAGACCGGTATTGATAAAACCGGACTGCTCGGCCACCCCGACCCCCAGCATGGCCACCAGCACGATCCCCAGCGGGGCAAAGCCGGTGAAAGTGGTCACCATGGTGGAGAGAAACTCGGCCAGACCGGCACCGGTCAGCAGGTTGTTGACCACTACCGCCTCCCCGGTACGGGGGTTGACCAGATCAAACTGGAATTGTGACAACACCCAGGAGCCGACCCAGACGATCAGCAAGGCGTAGAGGAACAGCATGGCGGGGTCGGGTAATTTGTTCCCGGCTTTCTCGACGCCATTGAGGAAACGGTTCAGCCAACCTTTGGGAGGGCTGGCCGGACGGTCATTGACAGCAGCACGACTCATTATTGCGATACTCCTTTCCCTAGAAACGAGGTCGCATGCTAGCAATTCCAGCCAATCCGTCTCATGACCGATCGCAAAAGAATGATTAATTTTGATTAAATATTGCGGAATAAAATTCCAAGTTGTGGCCTAACGCACACTTGTTACTCTGCCATCACGGCATCTAACAGTGGATAACGCCCAACCTGACACTCCACCACGAAACCGCTTGCCTCGACTTGTGCCACCGTCAGCGGCTTGCTGAACAGATATCCCTGGAACACATGGCACCCCTGGGTCTGCAGTGCGGCCAGTTCGTGAGGCTCCTCCACCCCTTCCGCCATGATCCCCAACCCCAGATTGGTGGCCATGGCCGCAGTCGCCCGGATCACCGGCAGGTTGAGGCCGACCACGAAAGAGCGATCCAGCTTGATCGTATCGATGGGCAGGCGATTGAGATAGGCAAGGGATGAGTAGCCGGTACCAAAATCGTCGATGGCAATCTTGATCCCCAGTTCACTCAAGTCATCGAGAATATCGAGGCACCCCTTCATATCCAGCATAAGCACAGTTTCGGTCAGTTCCAGCGTCAACAGGGAGGCATCCACCCCGTGCAGCTCCAGCTGCTGGCGCACTTGCCCGGGCAGTGCCGACGAGAGCTGGAAACCAGAGAGGTTGACGGAGACTGGCACCCGGTGATGGAGGCGCTTCTTCCAACTGGCCATTTGGGCAAGCGCGGTAGAGAGCACCCAGCTGCCGATCTCGCGGATCAGCCCCATCTCTTCGGCAAGGGGGATAAACTCCACTGGCGAGACATGGCCAAGCACCGGGTTATACCAGCGCAGCAGCGCCTCGTAACCGATCAGACGCCGTTTGGCGACATCGACCTGTGGCTGGTAACAGAGGCTCAGCTCCTGACGACCGATAGCCTTGGCCAGAAACTGCTTGAGATTGAGCTTGCGCTGCAGGGTCTGTTGCATGCTGGGGGTAAAACGCTGCCAGCGCAGCCGCCCCATCTGCTTGGCCTGATACATGGCCATATCGGCGCGGGTGATGAGGTTATCACCATCGTCCGCATCATCGGGATAGATGGCAATGCCGATACTGCCGCCGATGGTTACCTCCGGCAGACCGCTCAGTTGCAGCGGCTTGGTCATCTGGGAGAGCATCTGATCGGCCACATCCTGGGCTCGTTCGCTCTGGTTTCCCAAGGGAACCAACGCGGTAAACTCGTCCCCGCCAAGACGGGCCAGCTCAACATCGCGGGGGCAAATCTGTTTGAGGCGACCGGCAACCCGCTCCAGCAGGCGGTCTCCCGCCTTATGGCCGTAGTTGTCGTTGACCAGCTTGAAGTTGTCCAGATCCATGAATACCAGCGCGAAACGCTCCCCCAACCCGCAATAGGCCTCGAGAGATTTCATCAAGCCATAACGGTTGAGCAGGCCGGTCAGGGAGTCATGCCAGGCGAGGTGGCGATGCTCCAGCTCCTCGAGTTTGCGATCGGTAATATCGCGCATGGTGAGCAGGATCCGCGCTCCTTGCTGGATATAGCGGAACTGATACTGGAACCAGCGCATCCCCTTGAGGGTTCGGCACTCCCCTTCGGTCACTACTTCATCGAGTCGGGAGAGCTTCTGGTAAAAACTGTCGTCACTACCGGAAAAAACTTGGGAGAGCGTGGCGATCCGATGACCGAAACACATCTCGAAGTGATAGTTGCCGCTTTCGAACGCGCCATTGCTATCGAACAGGCAGGCCAGGGTATCACCGGTTGCCAGCGAGGACTCCTGATAGAGGGTATCGGAGTCGAGCACCGCCTCGGTCATCATCATCAGCCGGCCAGCCAGCTGAATGCCGGAGAGGCGTAGATAGATCTGCTTCTTGACCCCCTTTGGGGAGATAGTCCACCACTCGTTGTAACTTCGCCCCTGCTGAAAATCACCGAGGTAGCGTTGCAACAACAGCGCTATGGCTGTGGCCATATCAGCCGAAAAATCCCTGGAACAGAGCTCGTCAAGGGAGGTGGCCTCCCAGAGAGGAAGTGCTGCGCGGTTTGCCCAGAAAATATGGTGATGTTCGATGTCATATACCCAGATAGGGGTATGCAGAACATCCATTGTCTTCAGTAACCGTTCGTCAAGCGTATTCATCTGGTCAAAATCATTCATGCTGGATGGTCACTGGTGAACCGGAAAACAAATGGGCAAACCGCCGTATGCAGAATGCAAGGTGACAACACCTCTCGGCCACTATTTCTCGCGATGGCCAAAAGCAGATAACTGATTTCAGAAATCAACAACAGGAGAGCCAATCCAGCCACAGAAAAAAGGACTCAGCCAATACTCCTGTCAATCAGAACAAATCCCTCGTTCGTTTTTAACTTTTTTTCCCAGCAAAAACAAGCACTAAGAATTGCACTCTGGATACTTCAAAAAACATTTTTACGATTCACAACAAACACTTATTTACTGACAAAAAAGTCAACTAAAAAAAGTGCCGGCATTTCCCTCGTAAAACTTTCATTTATTAACCAGCGCGTTGAATAAACAGACAAAAAAGAGCAAAACCGGCCCCAAATAGCGACTTAACAAGGAACTTAAATACCTCAAAACCGAATATCTACCTTCACCAGACCGGCATGATGAATATGCGACTGTCATCACATTCACATCGCCGAAAAAAAGAACTGCTCTTGACCAGCGCGATCCTCTTTTTTCCTGAGGATGGGTCGTATTGTAGTCATACCATGTCGCCTCTCTCTCTTGAGCTAACGGGTGACATCTCGCAACAATGACTGTGGCGCAGAAAATAATCCTCATTCGAGAACAATTGAAAATTTAAACTGGTATCAGTAGAAATCGAATCCAGATCAATTAAACGCTGAATTACCCTTGCCAAGCGATAAGGCTCTTTTTATGGTTGCCCCCTTGTTACACCCAGAACAGCGTTTATGAAGCACATCGAAGAGTTCTACCTGTTCGTCAAGGTGGTGCAAGAGGGAGGATTCTCCCATGCTGCAGCCGCACTGGGCATGCCAACAGGCACCATCAGTCGACGCATTTCCCAGCTGGAAGAGCAACTGGGTTGCTCCCTGCTACATCGCTCTACCCGTAAACTCCGTCTTACCGATGAAGGGCTCAGATACTACGAGCGTCTCTGCACACCGCTTGCACAAATCGAGCAGGCCACCAGCGAGATCCGGGGTAAAGAAGCAGACATCACCGGGCTTATCCGGATAGCCGCGCCGATCGCGCTCTCCAACACCATCCTCATCGATATGCTGGCCGAATTCGGGCTGCACTATCCCGAGGTACAGTTCGATATCACCCAGACCAATGATCACCAGCACCTGTTCGACAATGATCGGGATCTGGTGTTCTTCAACGGTGAGCTGCCCCAGTCGCTGCCCAATGCGATCTGTCTCGGTCATATCGAGTACGGCCTGTTTGCCTCGCCACTCTATCTGACCAAGAAGGGAACCCCCTCCCACCCCAGCCAGCTGGAAGAACATGATCTCATCTACTGCTGGCCACACCAGCACTGGCAACTGACCGACAAGGATGGCCAGAGCGTCTGCATCAAACGCAGCGCCAAACTGACCGTCAACCAGACTCAGGCCGCCGTGCGCGCAGCCCGGCGTCATCTGGGGATCGTCAACGCCCCGCTGCACTATCTGAGCAGCTTCCTCCATGACGAGCAGCTGGTACCGGTACTGACCGACTGGCAGACCGGCAATCGCCCCTTCTACATGTTGTGTTGCCAGCACCAGTTCGCCCCGTTGCGTGTTAAGATGTTCGCTGAATTTGTTGAGAAATACTCCGCACGCTATCGTAACCGGCAATGGGATAACCAATTTTCACAGGGTGACAACCTCCCACATTGCATCTGACTGTTAGCGGGCCACACTTATAGCAATCCTTGCCAACAGAGCCTGCCTAACGCCATGAATGTATTGATATGTGATGACTCCGGGTTCGCCCGCAAACAGCTGGCACGAGCGCTACCGGCTGACTGGAAAGTCGATTTGCACTATGCGGCGAATGGCCTTGAAGGGATCGAACAGGTGCTGATGGGCCATGGGGATCTCATCTTTCTCGATCTGACCATGCCGGAAATGGACGGTTACGGTGTGCTGGAGACCCTGAAACGGGAAGGACTACGCAGCAAGGTTTTCGTGGTCTCCGGAGATATCCAGCCTGAGGCCTATCAGCGGGTCATGGGGCTGGGGGCGCTCGATTTCATCAAGAAGCCCGCCGCCCCAGATACCCTGCTAGCCCTGCTCAAACAACATGGCTTCTGGAGTGCTTCATCGGGTAATCAGCCGAGTGCAGCCGAGCCCTTGCCAAGCGGCGTGGTAGCCGATGCAGGCGTCAAGATCACCCCCGAAATCCGCGATGTCTATCAGGAGCTGGCCAACGTCTCCATGGGTCAGGCCGCCGACTTGCTGGCTCGTCTGCTCAACGCCTTCGTGGTGCTGCCTATCCCCAACGTCAACGTGCTGGAGGTCTCCGAGCTGCATATGGCCCTCTCGGCCGCTGCGGATTCAGATACCCTCTCCGCCGTCTGTCAGGGGTTTATCGGAGCTGGGATCGCCGGTGAAGCGCTGATCCTGTTCCATGACTCCAGCTTCAAAGATTTGGCCAAGCTGATGAACCATCAGGGGACGCTGGATCGCACCGCCGAACTGGAGCTGTTGATGGATACCGCCAACGTGCTGATCGGCGCCTTCCTACGCGGCTACGCCAACCAGCTCGACACCCCCTTCAGTCAGGGGCACCCGGTGGTGCTCGGCCAGCACAGACCCATCAACGAGCTGATCAACACCAACAAGAGTCGCTGGCGCCGCACGCTCGCCATCGAGATCAACTACCGGATCCAGGATTACGCGGTGCAGTGTGATCTGCTGCTGCTGTTTACCGAAGATTCCATCGCCACCATGAACAACAAAATCATGCACATGCTCTAGGAGTGACTATGGAAATCCGTGAATTTCATTGGCTGATGAACATAGTCCAGAACCTGGACGTAGGCCTGGTAGTGCTCGACAAGGAGTACAAGGTACAGGTGTGGAACGGCTTTATGGAGAGCCACAGCGGCCGACTGGCCAGTGACGTGCGCGATGGCGTACTGTTCGAGCTCTTCCCCGATGTGGACAGAGCCTGGTTCGAGCGCAAGGCCAACATGGTCTTCAAGCTCAACAACCGCGCCTTCAGCACCTGGGAGCAGAAGCCCTATCTGCTACGTTTCTCCAACTATCGCCCCATTACCGGCTCGGCCCCCCATATGTTCCAGAACCTGACGCTGGTGCCACTGGCCGATTTCGGCGGTCAGGTGACCCACATCGCGGTGATGATCTACGACGCTACCGATGAGGCCATGCTGATGAGCGGCCAGCGGCAGGCTTGAGCTTGCAGCAAATAACAGAGGGCGCCGCGGCGCCCTCTTTTATTTCGGTATGAACAGGTCTCGGTATAACCTCTACCTCACCAGCCGTCTCAACGCGCCCCGAGATACTCGGTGAAGGCGTCGATCACCTCTTCAATATCGTCATCGTTGATTTGCAGATGGGTCACCAACCGCAGCTCGCCGTAACCGGAAAAGAGGATCCCCCTCTCCTTCATAAAAGCGAGCAGAGGGGCTGATTCCCCCTCACGCAGCCGCAGGAACACCATATTGCTCTGCACCAGCGAGAGGTCGAGCTCGATGCCCGGCAGTGCAGCCAACCCTTCGGCCAGCCGTTTGGCACGGCGGTGATCATCGGCCAGGCGGGTCACGTGCTGCTCGAGGGCAAACAGACCGGCTTGCGCCAGAATCCCCGCCTGACGCATGCCGCCCCCCAGCATCTTGCGCAGTCGGCGCGCACGGGCGATGAAGTCGTGACTGCCCACCAGCAGCGAGCCCACCGGTGCGCCCAACCCCTTGGAGAGACAAATCGAGATGCTGTCAAATGGCGCGGCGATCACCTCGACCGGGGTCTCGCTGGCCACGGCGGCGTTAAAAAGCCGTGCGCCATCGAGATGGAGCTTCAAGCCACGTTCAGCAACAAATGCCCCCATCTCTTGCAGATAGGGGAGCGGCAGCACCTTGCCGTTGTGGGTGTTCTCAAGGCAGATCAGGCGAGTCTGGACGAAGTGGGCATCATCAGGGGCCAGCGCAGCCCTGATATCATCGAATGCCAGTGTGCCATCGCGCTGCATCGGCAAGGGTTGCAGGGCTACGGAGCCCAGCACGGCACTCCCCTGCGCTTCATAGCGATAGATGTGAGCGGCGTTGCCGAGGATGGCCCCCTCACCGCGCTGACAGTGGCTCATCACCGCCAGCAGGTTGGACATGGTGCCCGATGGCACAAATAGCGCCGCCTGTTTGCCCAGCAATCTGGCCCCAAAGGCCTCCAGCGCGTTGACGCCCGGATCTTCACCATAGACATCGTCACCGACTTCGGCGTGGAGCATGGCTTGACGCATGGCGTCAGTAGGCTGGGTGACGGTGTCACTTCGTAAATCGATATAGCGCATGAGATCCCTCCTGAAACAGGAGAGTGACGTTAGCCATGCGCCCCTCGCTTGGCAAGGGGCGCATGGGCAGAATGTGAAGCCAATAGACGTCCGTAGAACCCGCAGGCGGGATTTACCAGGGCAGCGGCTGACCGTTCAGATCCAGTAGCTGGCCCGATTGGGCCAATGATAACCCCTTGATGAGATTGAGCAGTTTCACCGCCACCTCGGCAGGATCCAGCAATTGCTCCGCGGGCAACTCGCTCAGAAAGGGGGTATTCATCGGGGAGTCCATCAAGCCGGGCGCAACGGCCACCACCCCTGCTTGCGGGAAACGCTGCGTCCACTCAAGGGCCAGGGTTTTCACCCCCATGTCGAGGGCCGCCTTGCTCATCCGGTAGCTGTAACGTCCCCCCTCCAGATTGGCGGTGATGGAGCCCGCCAGATCGGAGATGGCGCAGAGCCACAGCGGATGGTCATTGCCCATCAACCGGCTGAAACGGGCAGCCAGCGCCAGTGTTGGCCAGGCATTGGCCAGCAGGCTGTCGCACAGCCACTTGGGGTGCACCTCTTCGACCCGCCGCTCCGGCATAAAGCTGACATCGTGCAACACGCCGATGGTATTGATCACAACGGTGGGAAGCGGATCGCAATCGTAGAGGGTAAACAAGGCATCGAACGAGATGGCATCGACATCTGGCAGCGGGAAGAAGTCCTCCATCTCGATCCCTTTGGGATAGTTGCGCCCGGCCAGCAGGAATGACTCCCCCCTTGCCATCAGCTCTCTTGCCAGCGCCGAGCCCAGCGCACCACTTCCGAGGATCAAGTAGCTCATCGCCCATTCCATGGAGACTTATCTTGCTTAGAGCGTATCAGAATAATCAACCGGCCGTGACACGACCAAAGGGTAATATGCTCCTCATCACGCTTCCCCCAGATGGCGGCCAAACTCCCGCGCCAGCGCCAAGTCGAGAAAACCGTCCGCTTTCTTGTGGGTGCGCAAAAACTGGTAGTAGGCGAGCAGGGTGACCAGCGCCTCCTCATCGGGCAGCCCCACCCCGGGTTGCTGCTCGCCCAGCAGTTGCTGCGCCGCAGCCAGCGCCTCCCTGTCCACCACTTCCGCCTGACGGTAGAGATAACCGCATCCGGTCGCCAGCCACTCCAGCGAGCAGTTGGCCCCCATGGCGATCTGGTTGGCCCGCGCCAGGCCAGGCTCGGCCCCCTTCAAATATTTGCGGATCAGCGCTTCACTGAGCCCCACCTTGCGGGCAAAGGCGCTCACGCTCATCTCCCCGATCAGGCTCTGCAAGCGCTCGGCAAATCCTTCCATCCAATTATCTCCCCAACTCTCTTCGGTCAGAACCAAAGTTCGAATCATGCCACTGTCCATTATTGCTTTGCCAGCCACATGGGGCCAAGATGCCCGCAGTCATCCATGTTGCACATCGTTTTCGCATCGCGTTTTTAAAGGAGTCAACCATGTCTGTATCCCGTGTCGCCCTGCATCCGCAAGGCCCCACCTTCTCTCGCCTCATCATGGGTTACTGGCGCCTGATGGAGTGGCAGCTCTCTCCGGCCGCTCTGCTCGATCTGATGAAATATCATCTGGATCTGGGGGTCACCACCATCGATCACGCCGATATCTATGGTGGCTACCAGTGCGAAGAGGCCTTTGGTCACGCCCTACGCCTCGAGCCTTCCCTGCGCAGCCGGATGGAGATCGTCACCAAGTGCGGTATCGCCCTCACCGCCAAGCCGGAGCATGCTCTCAACCACTACAACACCGGCAAGGACCATATCATCGCCAGCGCCGAGGCCTCGCTGCGCAAGCTCGGCACCGACCATCTGGACCTGCTGCTGATCCACCGCCCGGATCCCCTGATGAACGCCGATGATGTGGCCGACGCCTTTATCACCCTGAAACAGGCGGGTAAGATCAAGCACGCCGGGGTATCCAACTTCACCGCCCGTCAGTTCGAGCTACTGCAATCGCGCCTCCCCTTCCCGCTAGTCACCAACCAGCTGGAGATCTCGCCGCTTCATCAGGAAGGGACCCTCGATGGTACCCTGGATCAGTGCCAGCAGCTTGGCATCAAGCCGATGGCCTGGTCATGTCTCGGCGGCGGCCGACTGTTCAGCGATGAGGCCTATGCCCCGCTGCGTGCCGAACTGGAGCAGATCCGTCAGGAAGTGGGCGCCCAGACTATCGAGCAGGTGGTCTACGCTTGGGTAATGATGCTGCCAAGCCAGCCGCTGCCATTGATTGGCTCCGGCAAGCGGGAGCGGATTGCCGCCGCCGTGGCCGCCGAATCCATCGAGCTTAACCGCCAGCAGTGGTTCCGCATCCGCAAGGCGGCACTCGGTTACGACGTCCCCTGATCACAGCAAAACATTCAGAAACAAAAACGGCATGGGGGAAACCCATGCCGTTTTTTTATTGCCGAGGTACCTTAGCGGTGGCGCTGTTGCGGGCGACCACGGGGAGCATCTGTCTTCGGTTTGGCCTGGTTGACGGTGATGGTACGGCCACCGACTTCTGTGCCATGCAGACCAGCGATGGCCTTTTCGGCATCACCATTGACCGGCATTTCAATAAAACCAAACCCCTTTGACTGGCCGGTATCGCGGTCGATGATGATATCAACCTTGTCGACCTGTCCAAACTGGCTGAACAGGGTTTTCAGTTCGTCGGCCGTCATCCGGTACGACAGATTTCCTACGTAAATCTTCATGCCATCCACTCTCGATTCAAGGTGCCTTCTCTATGCAATTCCCAGCATAACGGTAAGGGCACAACCCCTATGCCGGACCTGCCATGGCTTCATGCCGTGGCCTTCTCCACACTGTCGTCAAGTGATTGATCTCTTGGGGTAACAGTGCAGACAAGATCAATTCGAGTCACTGGCAGTATCTGAGCTTTGCCGGGAATTGTCGAGAAAATAGTCGACTCAGGCCGATTGCAGATCTGACAACCGTTGCGCCAGCATCCGGCGACCGTGCCAGGCCCGTTTAAAGCCGAAGCGATAGACAGACGGGCTCACCAGATGCAGCTCCCCCGCCTTGAGATCCAGCAAGGCCATGGCCGCCGCCAGCTCCTCTTCACTCAGTTGCAGATCGAGGCTGAAGTCGAGCCACTGGCCGTCGTGACCCACTCGCCGCTCCCGTTCGAGCGCCACCAGCTGGTTGCGGGGCAGCGCCAGCGCTTCGTCCTTGTTGCCATTGAGCAGATAGATATGCTGTTCATCCCACCCCAGCTCCGCCAGGCGCCAGGGCTGCCAGCTGCGGGGCAGCGACACCATGATCCCGGTGATACCACCAAAGACCACGCCCACCCAGTTGAGCAGCGCCATGGCGCCCAAACCATCCCACAAGGAGGCCGCCACCACGCCCCAACTCACCAGCAACAGCAGAAAAATGACGCAGCGATAGCGAACCGCTGGCGGCATCAACAGCTGCACCTGCGAACCGGCAAGCAAGGATGTAATACGCATGAAAAGCTCCTGTCATCACGAAATGGCGCCATTGTGAATAGCCATCAGGATGCTGACAAGGGGGTTTTCTTTGTCATCCCCCTATAAAATCAATACCATGGCGTAAATGATTCTCAGTGGAACCCGCTTCTTGACCAGCTCGCAACCCTGTGTGCGCTTTTGTGGCGTCGACAAATTCTATGGCGACTTTCAGGCTCTTCATCACATCGATCTCACCATTGAACGGGGAGAGAAGTGGGTTATCTGTGGCCCGTCAGGCTCGGGAAAATCGACCCTGATCCGCACCATCAACGGGCTGGAGGGGATCGACGACGGCCAGCTGTTCCTGTTTGGCGAGCCGGTGACCCCTTCCTACCTGCGCCGCCTGCAAGGTCGGGTCGGCATGGTGTTTCAGCAGTTCAACCTCTTCCCCCATATGACGGTGCTGGAAAACCTGATGGTGGCGCCGGTGCACACCCTGGGGCTGCGCCCTCAGGAGGCCAAAGCCCGGGCGCTCGGGCTGCTCGAGCGGGTGCGCATTCAGGCACAGGCCGACAAGTACCCCCACCAGCTCTCCGGCGGCCAGCAGCAGCGGGTCGCCATCGCCCGCTCCCTCTGCATGCAACCCGAGCTGATGCTGTTTGACGAGCCCACCTCCGCCCTCGACCCCGAGATGATCCGCGAAGTGCTTGATGTGATCCGCGAGCTGGCCGACGAGGGGATGACCCTGATCTGCGTCACCCACGAGATGGGCTTTGCCCGTCAGGTGGCGGATCGGGTGCTCTTTATGGACGAGGGAAAGATCATCGAGTCGGCCCCGCCCGCCCAGCTGTTCAGCGCCCCCCGGCACCCGCGCACCCAGGCCTTCCTCGAACAGGTGCTCAGCTATCATGGCTAGGCTCAAACGCCCCCGCCTGCTTGGCTGGCTGTCGGGCACAGTGATGCTCTCTGTGTTGCTCGGCTGGGCGCTCTATAGCGGCGCTCGCCAGATGGGCTATGAGTGGCAGTGGCAGCGGGTGTTGCCCTTTCTCGGCGAATTGGATGAGGGAACCTTTTATGCCGGCCCCTTGCTAAACGGCCTGCTGGTCACTTTGCAGGTGGCGCTGCTCAGTCTGTTGGGCACGATGGCGGTCGGTGTGTGCGTAGTTAGCCTGCGGCTGCTTCCCTCCATGCTCGGCCCCTGGCTCGCCATCGCCTATCTGGCGCTGGTGCGCACCACGCCCCAGCTGGTGCAGCTCTATATTCTCTATTTCTTGCTGGGCCCCATGCTGGGATTGACCCCCCTTGCCTGCGCCGTGTTGAGCCTCTCCCTCTATCAGGGGGCCTTCACCGCCGAGGTGTTGCGTGCAGGGGTACAGGCCATTCCCAAAGGACAGTGGGAGGCAGCCCACTCCCTTGGCTTGTCGCGAACCATCACCCTGCGCAAGGTGATCCTGCCCCAGCTGGTGCGCATCACCTTGCCGCCGCTCACCAACGAGCTGGTCTCCCTTATCAAACATTCGGCGCTGGTGAGTGTGATCGCCATCTTCGATCTGACCAACGAAGGGCGTACTCTGGTTGCCGATACGTTTCTGACCTTTGAGGTGTGGTTTACCGTAGCTGCCCTCTATTTGCTGTTAACCCTGACGCTGTCAGCCTGTTCGCGGGCACTGGCCCGTCACCTGAATCCGGATCAACAAGGACGCTAACCATGAATCTGTCATTCAAGACCACCCTGTCGGGCGCAGCCCTGCTGCTGGCAAGCCTGCTCACTCCGGCACTGGCAGAAACTGCCCCCTCCGACACCCAGGCACAGATCGAGCAGAGCGGTACCCTGCGGGTCGGCATGTCCACCTTCACCCCCTGGGCGATGCGCGACAAGCAGGGGGCCCTGATCGGTTTCGAGATTGACGTGGCCCGTCGCCTCGCCACAGATAACGGCTGGCAGGTAGAGTTCGTGCCTACCGCCTGGGATGGCATCATCCCCTCCCTGTTGGCGAAAAAATATGACGTCATCATCGGCGGCCTCACCATCACCCCCGAGCGGGAGAAGAGCGTGCGCTTCACCCAGGCCTACTCCCATTCGGGGGTGCAGCTGGCCGCCTCCAGCACCCTGGCCAAAGAGAAGAAAACCGTGGCGGACTTCAACCAGCGCGGGGTGATCCTGGCGGTACGTCGTGGCGCCTCACCGGTACAGGTGGCAAAAGAACACTTCCCCAAGGCCACCCTGCGCCAGTTCGATGACGAGTCACAGGTATTTCAGGAGGTGCTGAACGGCCGCGCCCACGGCGCCCTCTCCTCTTCCCCGAAACCCGAGCAAGAGGCGCTGCGCCACCCGGATGCCCTCTTTATGCCGTTTGCCGAGCCGTTGGCACAAGGCGATGAAGGCTTTGCCCTGCGCAAGGGGGATGATGCCCTGGCTGAGCAGTTCAACGAGTGGATCGCCGCCCGTCAGGCCGATGGCTGGCTCAAGGCGCGCCATGACTACTGGTTCAAGTCGCTGGCATGGGAAGCGCAGGTCGCCAATCCCTGATGCTGATGGCCCTCAAACAGACCATCCGGCGCATCGTCCGGGAGCCATGTCGGAACATCAACTGGCTGGATGGGGCGATCGCCCTGATCCTGCTGCTGGCTGGCCTCTGGCTGGCCAGCCGCTTGCACATCGGGGTGGCCTATCAGTGGCGCTGGCATGAGGCCTTCGATCTGCTGTTCACCCCAGGCCCTCACGGCGAGTTGCCCTACTTTTTCAGCGGTCTGCTCACTACCTTGCGCATCGCCCTGCTCGGCATGGTGCTGGCGCTGCTGCTCGGCACTGCGCTGGGGGTAGCCGCCTTCAGCCGCCGACCCTGGCTGGTGATGCCCGCGACCCTGTTTATCCAGCTGATCCGCAATCTGCCGCCGCTGGTCTTTATCTTCATCTTCTACTTCTTTATCGCCAACCAGCTGCTGCCTGCAAGCGGCCTCTCCCGCTGGCTCGGCACCGTATCACTCTCCCCGTGGCAAGAGGCGCTGTTTGGCCCACCAGCCCGCTGGGAGAACCTCATCTCAGGCATCCTCTGCGTTGGCATGATCAGCGCAGCCTTCGTCGCCGAGATCGTCCGCGCCGGGCTGGCCGCCATCCCCCGTGGCCAGTGGGAGGCGGCGCAGAGCCTCGGGCTCTCTCCCTGGGTGCGGCTGCGCCATGTGATCCTGCCGCAGGCCATGCTGCTGATGCTCCCCCCCCTCACCGGCCAGCTCATTGCGCTGGTGAAGGATACCGCCATCGTTTCCCTTATCTCGGTGCAGGAGCTCACCTTCGTCGGCACCGAGATGGCCAACTCCAGCGGACTGGTCTACGAGGTCTGGCTGCTGGTGGCCGCGGCCTATTTATTTATATGTTTGAGTCTGTTCGTATTGCTGAGCCGACTCGAAGCAAGACAAGGAGCACGCACATGCTGACGTCCCTGTTGCTGGCGACTGTCTTGCAAGCGGAAGCCATCGGTGGTTATGCCGCCGGGTGCCTGAAAAACGGCGTATCCCTGCCCCTTGAAGGGCCGGGTTATCAGGTGATCCGCACCAAGCGGCTACGCTACTACGGCCACCCCGACCTCATCCACTATCTGCAAGCGCTGGCCAACCAGACCCGCATGGCCGGGCTGCCGGATCTCTATATCGCCGATCTGGCGATGGCCCGTGGCGGCCCCTTTACCTCCGGCCATCGCAGCCATCAGACCGGACTTGATGCCGATATCTGGTTTCGCATGGCCAACCGCCCCATCAGCAAATGGGAGCAGGATGCCCCCAAGGAGTGGGCGCTGATCGACGAACCCAGCTACAAGATGTTACCGGGCCGCTTTGGCCCCCAGCAGCTCACCCTGCTGCGGCTTGCGGCCAGCAAACACGAGGTGGCCCGCATCTTCGTCAATCCGGTGATCAAATCCGCGGTCTGCCAACAGGCTGGTAACGAACCCTGGGTCGCCAAGCTACGCCCCTGGGTGGGCCACTTCAGCCACTTCCACGTGCGGCTGCGCTGCCCGGTGGGCAGCCCAGATTGCGAGCCCCAGGCTCCCATTCCGCCCGGCAATGGCTGTGGGGAAGAGCTGGCCTCCTGGCTCAAAGACAAGCCCCAGTTGCCCAAGGTCTCCGGCATCAACAAGCGACCTGAGCTACCTGCGCGTTGTGGCAACTGACCCCAAGCTGGTATGGTGGTGCACTCTTGGTCGTACACCATCCATGGCGCACTATCGACTCGAAATATCAAAGGAGAACAACAAGATGGCCACATCACTCTGGCGCAGAACCACGCAGAGCCTGTTGACCCTGACCCTGCTGCTCGGCCTGACCGGCTGCGGCATGAACAACATCCCGACCCTGGATGAGCAGGTTAAAGCAAGCTGGGGGCAGGTGGAGAACCAGTATCAGCGCCGCGCCGACCTCATTCCCAATCTGGTCGCCACCGTCAAGGGCTACGCCAGCCATGAGCAGGAGACCCTAAAGGCGGTCACCGATGCCCGCGCCCGGGTCGGCAGCGTGCAGTTGAGCGACCCTGCCCAGCTCAAGGAGTTTGAAGCGGCCCAGAACCAGCTCTCCAGCGCCCTCTCCCGCCTGATGGTGGTGGTAGAACGCTACCCCGAGCTGAAAGCGGATCAGCAGTTCCTTGCCCTGCAGGCCCAATTGGAAGGAACCGAGAACCGCATCTCGGTGGCTCGCCGCGACTATATCGAGGCGGTGCGCCAGTTCAATACCGAGATCCGCACTTTCCCCGGCGTCATCTGGTCCAAGCTGCTCTACTCGGACCTGGAGGCCAAACCCAGTTTCAGTGCCAAACCCGGTGCCGATGAGGCGCCCAAGGTCAGCTTCCAATGAAGATGATGCTGCGCTGGTTTCTTCCCTGTCTGCTGCTCTGGGCCAGTGCCCTGCAAGCGGCACCGGACTTCCCGACGCTGAGCGGACGGGTGGTGGATGAAGCCAGTCTGATGTCCCGCAAACAGGCCCATCAACTGACCCAACAGCTGGCCGCCTTTGAAAAGCGCAGCGGTATCCAGCTGGTGGTGGTCTCTGTCGACAGCCTCGATGGGGAGACTATCGAGGAGTACGGCTACCAGCTCGGTCGCCACTGGGGGATCGGCCAGAAAGGCAAAAACAATGGCGTGCTGTTGCTGATCGCCCAGGATGAGCGCAAGGTGCGGATCGAGGTGGGATATGGGCTAGAAGGCGCCCTGCCCGACGCCATCGCCGCCAACATCATCCATGGCCGCATCCTGCCCGCCTTCAAACGCGGCGATATGGTGGCCGGGATCATGGCGGGCAGCCAGAGCATCATGAAGGCACTCGCCGGAGAGTATCAGCCGGTCGAGCAGCCGAAAAGTGACAACGGCGGCGGCCCCTTGCTGTTTATTCTGGTGGTGATTGCGATGATCGTGCTCCACAACCTGCGCGGCGGTGGTGGCGGTGGGCCAGGAGGACGACGTCGGTCGGCCTACATGGCCGGTGGATTGGGTGCCGGCTCCTTTGGTGGTCGCTCTGGCGGCGGATTCAGCGGTGGCGGCGGCAGTTTTGGCGGCGGCGGAGCCTCCGGTGGCTGGTAACAGGAGTAAAGAGACAAATCATGATTTCTAAACAGTTCTTCCACACGCTTCAGGCCAAGGTGCGCGAAGCGGAGCTAGAGACTGATGCTGAACTGGTCACCGTGCTGGCCCCGGCCAGCGATGGCTATCGCTACATTCCCACCCTCTGGGCGGCGCTGCTGGCGATGCTCACCCCGCTGCTGGTGTTCCAGCTCGGCTTCTGGCTCGGCTGGTACGAAATCCTGCTGGTGCAGTGGTCGGTCTGGCTGCTGCTGAGCCTGCTGTTCCACTGGACCCCCATCAAGATGCGGCTCATCCCGAAGAAGGTTCGCCAGCACCGGGCGGCCCTGATGGCTCGCCTGCAATTTGTCGAGCAAGGGCTGCACCGCACCCGCGACCGGCTCGGGGTGCTGATCTTCGTCTCGGCCGCCGAGCACTATGTAGAAATACTGGTGGATGACGGCATCGCCCAGCATATCGACAACGGCCAGTGGCAGGAGATCATCGACGACTTCGTGGCGCGCGTGCGCAACAAGGAGATCGAACAGGGTTTTCTGGAGTGCGTGGAGCGCGTTAGCGCCATTCTGACCGATGCCTTCCCGGCCACCCGGGATCAAAACGAACTGCCGGACAGTCTGATCATCCTCGGCAAGCCCTGATCCGGTTTAAAAAATCGGCATTCTGCACAAGGGTTAGGCATTCGGAAAAGATTATGAAAAATAAGGGGAAAAGAGGTTGACCCACACAGCCCTTTCCCCTAAATTACGCCCCGTTCCAGCGCAACAGCGCAGCGAACGAAAATTTGGTGAGGTGTCCGAGTGGCTGAAGGAGCACGCCTGGAAAGTGTGTATACGGCAACGTATCGAGGGTTCGAATCCCTCCCTCACCGCCAAATTAAAAAAACCGACCTCAGGGTCGGTTTTTTGCTTTCCGGAAAACACAAACATCGGTGTCGACAACGGCAACAACGACAAAAACAGGTGAGCACTCTCGCCAGACCATCCCCTGTATGAGCAACACCTCCCCGGCACTTCCCATGGAGCAGCTGGTTGGGCATGGGCTTGCTCATCGCCGTTGTGTCATTAGCCGGCATGCCCCCCTTTTCTAACGCTCAGCGACGGGTACCCAGCAAACCACCCTCAGGGCGATGGTGAGGCATGCCACGTCGGCGTCATCTATCTCCTCAGCATGACAGCTTTATGGCAGCCTGAGCGCTCACCACAAGGCTCTGAGCACAGTTTTCCTGTTATCCTCGGCGCACCAGCACCTTACCGCCTCGCGAGAGGCTGTGTCCCGTCCTGAATATGGTTTACACCTTTCCCCCCCAATAAATGGAGAACCCGATGGGACAAGGTGTGAAACGGAC